>NZ_JBSGGK010000016.1:0-132779 GCF_053603855.1 Monashia sp. NPDC004114
CGCCGGACGGCGCCGGCCTCAAGGCCACGCCGCTGCGCGGTCGACCAGGTCGAGCCTTGACCCCGGCACACTGACCCGGCGCGGATCGCCATGGCGCGCAGCCGCCCCCACGGCTCAGCCATCCCCGGTCACCCCGGGTGTCAGGCAGGTACCGGTCACGTTCTGTCGCGCGGGTGCCGAACCTTGACAGTAACGCAGCCGCCCGCGCGACGAGGTCCAGAGAAGCGGCTACCGAGTCCACGTCGTCCGGGAAGAGGGTAGGCGACCAGGCGAGGCGGACGAACCAGCGCGGTGAAGCCGCAGGGACCGCGTCTGATCCTCGGACACTCTCACCACCCACGCGTTTGCCCCGCACCGCCGAGTCGGCCGGTCCCGGTCACACCGTACGACCGTTGGGCGAGCGAGCATGCCCGCCCGTCGAGTCGGCTTGGCGTCGACCCTGATGTCGAGCGACGGCGGGCCGGTCACGGCGGGGCCGGCCGTCCGTGCCGAGGTGACCGCAGGCTCGGGAATTTCGGTGGTCGAGCTGACGCGGCGTTCGGTCCGCTGATGGTCGGGCGTTCGCGCGCAGAGCGGCACAGTGCGTTTGCGTACCTCATCCTCCGAACGCCCAGTCGACCATCAGGGGAAACTCACGACGCCAGAAGATGTCGCCATGTGAGCCGGCACGCTCCTTCATGGCGACGGTTGCGCCCGCTTTCACGAGCGCGGCCGCCCACAAAGTCGCGTTCCTGAGGAAGAACGGCTCCTGGGTGCCTCCAATCAGGTACGCACGCGGTAAGTGCTCTGGCAGTCTCTCCGGCGGGTGATATCCCGCCCCCGGCGAGGCGCACAACACCGAGCCAAAGATGTCGGGGTGCCGCAGCCCCAAGGCTAGGGCCAGCTCCCCACTCGCTGAGACACCCAGCACGGCGGTGCGTTCAGCGGGTATCGCCACTCCCCACCGCGTCGCCACCCAAGACCTCACATCCTCTATAAGGAATGCCTCGTGCGCCCCGAACCGGTCTGGGTCGAACCCCGGTGAGTATTCGTCGAGCCGAAGTGTCTCATCGGCGTGCCGGTGGACGCCCACAACCATCGTGGCCGGGAGGCCGGTCCCTGCGAGGTCAGCGCCCCAACGCGAGAGAACCTGCCCGTCCCCGGCGAAAACGATCGCCTCGGGCCGATCGGGCGGGACGTATACGGTCACTTGTCGACCACCGTCGTAGTCGTACGTCTCGGTGATGAACTCGCCCGAAACTGCGTCGGCGAGTGGTCGGTCCTCCACACGGAGATCGTCGCATGGTGAGGTCACCCCGCCGATCAGTGCCCGGCCCGCCATCGGCTGAGCGAGCACAACCGACCGCTATGTCCACGCAGGTGTGCGCGTTGTGGAGTCATGCTCTCGCGCTGCTCAGGGTAAGTCGGCGTACCCCAGTGTCGCCGTCGTTGCGCACCGCTCAACGAGTCTTGCCCGTCGCCGCCGCCTCAATGAGCGAAACGAGATTGGTCCTGGACCCGTCGTGTCCCATTCTCGGTCGCGCCTCGACGGCAGCCTGCGCCAGCTTCTCGCGATCCCCGGGCGACAGTCGAGGCATAGCGCCAAGCCCGGCCCTCAATGCGTGGTACTGCTCGAAGTTTGATGACGGATTGGAAATTGTTTTCACAAGGAGATCGACGTCAACGAGCTCAGGCCGTGCCTCCATGAACCCAAGAGCTAAGATGTGGTCTCCGGCCCGCTCTCCTCGCAGGAGGTCAGCAACATGGTCGGGCTCAAGGGAAATCTGTTTCGCAAGGTTTCGCGCGGCTTCGACGCTCCGCTCCATCTGACGTGTGCGTTCCGTGCCTGGGCGCATGTTGAGTCGCGTCATTTCGTAGTCTTGAGCAATCTCCGTCCTACGTTCGATCAGGTTTTGCGCCTCTTCCCGAAGCTGGTTCGCCGTATCGACATCACCCTCGGATGAAGCCCGCTGGGCCTTGGTCATCAGGTCGATCACCTGAGCACTCGTGTCGGCCTCCGCCATGCGCTTCCCAAGCCAAAGTCGCGCCGAGAGCCAGCCGCCAATAAACCCGGTTGCCACAGCGGACACGACCAGCGCCCCGGCGAAGACGACACCCGACGTGCCCGGGCTCAGGGATGGACCAATCGCAGCAAACAGCCGCCCAGCGGCTGAGGCGATAGCTGGAAATTGTGTCAATCCAATTCCAACCAATATCTTCGTGAGCCAGTCGCTGATCTGTTCGAGATTCGTATTTGCCACGATGAGAGAGGCGCGCTCATCCTGGATTGATGGTCTGGGCCGATCAGCGGTAAGGACCCGTGGGACTCCGAAGATGAAACCCACCAATGCACCGCTCAACAGTGAAGCCGCCGATATCAAACAACTTGTCGAGAACGTGGCAAGAGGTTCGCGTTGCTGCGCTGCGTAAAGCGCTAATATCAAGACCGCGAGTGCACCCAGACCCAGGATCCAGCCTGGGAAGTCCCAGAGACGACCAAGCCATTCCGGAATTCTTCCCCTGGAGCCACTGGCATTGGGCTCTAGAGAGTCGGCCACTGCTCGCTCCGTCCTAGTCTCTACCCGGGGAATACGTTCCCATTTAGTGTAGGACACCCTCGAGGATCGTTCACAAGATTAGTGAAAAGGGGTGGAGGTGATCGCTTCCAGGTCAAGGCTGTGATCCCCCGCGCGAGGATGACGAGTCCACGGTCGGCCAATTCGCCGAGGGCCCTCGGGGCTTGCGCCCCACGAGTTCGGGGCCGCCATGGCGCCGTCGATGTTCTCGCCATCGGCCGGGGGTGACCCGGTCAGCGCCTTCATCGACAGTCTGAGGGCGGTCCGTCCTGATGGCTTCCGAGCCATGACCCGGGCCTGCTTCGAGGACCAGAGCCATGTCCTTCCCGAGATCGACGTGCCAACGCTGCTGATGTACCCCGACCACGACGTGCGCGCACCCGCCGCGGTCGGCGAGGCCATTCGCGCGGCGGTGCCCAGTTCCGAGCTCGTCGTGCTTCCGGACCAGGCCACGTGAGCTCGGTTGAAGCCCCCGGCGACGTCACCCGAGAGCTGCGACGCTTCCTGCACTCGGTCGAGCGCCGGAGAGGCTGATCACAGGTCGTGCTGAGGCCAGCCGAGAGTGTCATGGTCCTCCGCGCTGGGCAGACCGCGCGATGACCGGGCCGGCCAGGGCGAAGATCGCCGTCAGCCAGACCGTGGGCGCCTTCATGTCGCCGACCAGCGCCTGGCTCTGGTCGACCTCCTGCCTGGAGCGCGATCCGGCCCGACGAGGAGAACCGCAGGTCAGCGGCATACTGACCTGCGGTTTCCTGGGGAGAGGGGACGGGGTATGCCGGTTACGTCCCGTTCCCCGGCAGGCGCGGGGCCTCGGTGCAGACCGTCGTCAGCCGGTCGAGGATGGCGGCCGCGGGCTGGGCGGTCGCCGAGAACACGTGGCAGCCGGCCAGCACGTCGGTGAAGGTGACATAGCCGCCCTCGGGAGTCGCCCAGCTCGGCCGGCCGTCGATGTAGACCCTGGTGCGCGAGGTCTCGGTGGTGGGCACGGCGACCGTGGCCCGGGTGTTGCCGGGCACCGACGCGACCAGCGTCGCAGTCCCGCCGTCGCCTTGGTCGAACGCCGCCCCGACCGACCCGCGCACGGTGGGCACACGGAGGGAGGCCCACTGCAGGCTCCCGGGCTGCGGCTTGATCGTGAACGCGGCATACCCCGGCTGGTCGGGCTGGATCCCGAAGAGTCCGGCGGGAACGACGAACGCCGGCGACGCTGCCCACGGATGTGAGTAGCTGAGGTTGGACTTCTCTGCGGCGTCCCAGGCCTCCATCGTCGCCCCGGCGCCCAGCGCGATCATGTGTAGCCAGCTGTGGGTCCCGGTGGAGGTCAGCAGGTCGAGCGCAGCCTGGCCCTGCCCACCGTCGTACAGTCCCTTGATCAGGAACCCGGCACAGTAGACGCTGCAGGCCAGTCCGCGGCTGGCGACATAGCTGGCAGCGCGTTCGGCCTGGTCCAGCTGGGGCACCCCGAAGGCGAGCGCGAACGCACTGGCCTGCACGGCGAAGTGCCCGGTCCGCTGCAGCGACCCGTCGGCACCGTCGTCGTATGCGCCCTTGACGGGGTCGTAGAGGTAGGTGTTGATCGCGTCCCGCAGGGAGGCAGCCTGGTCAGCCCACCGCTGGGCATCGGCGTCGCGGCCGATCGCCGTCGCCAGCTGGGACATGTCCACGAGAGCCCGGTAGGAGATCGCGTTGACCACGGTGTTGTTCTCGCGGAAGACGTAGCCGTCGCGCTGGCTCTGCGGCCAGTCGACGATGTCCTCGTCCGTGGAGCCCTTGCATCCGTTGACGCCGTCGGCGCCACACGGCTTGTCGACCAGATGCGTCGTCGGGTTCCACCACTTCTCGGTGGGCAGCTTGGTGACCAGGTTGTCGTAGTAGGCGGCGACCTGCTGCGTGTCACCGGTCTGCCGCCAGGCGTCGTGCACTGCGAGCACGACGAACACAGGCCATTCGGTCGGCCAGGTGCGGTTGGTCTTGAAGTAGTCCATCGAGTAGCGACCCAGGGACAGGTCGTCCATGAGGTACAGCGACGACATCTGCTGGAGGTAGCTGTCGGCCTCGTAGTTCGTGCGCTCCCGCTCGTAGGAGTCCGTGTAGAAGTTCTGGTTCACCGCCTCGATCGTGTGCTTCGACAGGTCGTACACCTGGACGACGCTCGGGTCGGAGGCCTGGAACTGGGAGGCGTCCGGGTCGAACGGGTACACCAGCGCAAGCGCCCGGAAGGACTGCGGCGTCAACGGGACGGGCGAGTCGACCACCTCGACGTACCGGAAGGTCCGCAGCCCCCAGGTGTCGAGGTGCTGCGCTCCGTCCTTGAGGGTCGGCGTGTCCAGGTATGTCGCCCCGGAGCGCGTCTTGTAGCGGACCGCGCCGTTCTCGACGACCTCGCCGAACCGCAGCTGCACCGACTGTCCGGCGTTGGCGTCGCTGATGTCCCAGCTGACGCCGCCGAGCCAGGTCCGTCCGAAGTCGACGATGTAGTGTCCACCGCCGAGGTCGGTGATGGACGCCGGCGCGTGCTCCTGCTGGGTCACCTTCGACATCGGGGCCGCCTGCAGGTTCGGGATCGGACTGCGCTCGACGGCGGGATGCCACGCCGATGCGTCGAAGCCGGGCTGATCCCAGCCGGAGGGGTACTCCCGCTCGTCGATGTTCTCCTTCGGCGCCGTGTAGCTGGAGGTGCCGTAGGACCCTGCGTCCGGGTAGACGAGGCTCCCGGACATCGCCCGCCAGTCGCTGCCCGTGCCCACGACGTCGCGTGTCCCGTCGGCATACTGGATGACGAGGCTGGCAATGAGCCGCGGGTCGGACGCCCGCGAGTAGGCCTGCGCTGAAAGGGTGTTCGCGCCACCCTGCCGCAGCAGGGGGGTAACGTCGAAGCCGTCGTAGCGGGTCTCGCTGCCCATGGACGCCGTGGGGCCCAGGCCCACGAACGTGCCGTTGACGGCGAACTTGTAGACGTACTGGCGTGAGGCCGACCAGCTGGTGGCGGTCGCGAAGAGGCTCGCCCAGGCGATCGGCTTGTCTGGCAGGGTGACGTCCTTGCGCAGCAGCGCCCACTCGTTGCCGAATCCCTTGAGGAGGCAGGACTGCCCCTTGCCGACCTCGAGCGCCCCGTTGACGACGGAGCCGCAGGCGAACGGGTTGGTGGCGCTGGAGAAGTCGGTGGCGAAGAGCTCGCGCCCGGTGCCGTGCTGGATCACCTGGACGTTGTCGAACCGGCCGGACTCGGTGCTGCCGTTGCGGAAGCCGATGATCCCGCTCGAGAACAGCGCGAGCGTGCGCTGGTCGACCTGGGTCCCGTTGACCGTGGTCGTGATGGTGGACCCGTCAACAGCGATGTCGACGTGGACCGGGCGACCGAGGGTGATCATGCCTGCGGGCAGGGCGACCGGGTCCAGCGCCGTGTAGCTGCCGCCGACAAGCCGGTGCGGGACCAGCTGGTTCCGGTCGGCACGGAACTGCCACATGTAGGCGTCGCCGCTGTCAGGAGACCGGAAGAAGACCCCGGTCGCGACTGACGTGACGGTGAGGTCGAAGGAGGCTGTGTAGTCGGTCCAGTCCGAGGTGCGCGAGGGAGTCCAGACCGGCGTGGCGCCGGACCAGCTCGACCCGGGGCCCGTGCCGAACCAGGACACGTCCGACCACGGCATGACCTCGTCCGCGTCGTTCCACACCCGGACCGACCAGAAGTACCGCTCCGAGCCTGAGAGCGCAGGACCGGCGTAGCGAATGCCGGTCTGGTCGGCGGAGACCACCTTGCCCGTGCTCCACACGTCGCCCTGGTGGGCGTCGGCCAGGTCCTTCGTGCTCGACACGACGATCTCGTAGGCGTGCTGGGCCCGGATGGCGGGCAGCTGCCACGAGAGCGTGACCGCCGCGAGGTCCTCGAGATCCGCCGGTCGGTCCCGGCCGTCGGCACGCAACGCCGAGGTCGCCTCGTGGTTGCCGCCGGGAGCCGCGTTCGCGCCGAGCGTGGACGGGGCTAGGCCTCCGACGGCAAGCACCGCGGCGAGGAACGCGAGGATGCCGGTCCGCTTGCGCCGGGACAGCCACGAAAGGGACGGGCGCAGGGAGCGAGTGCTCACGGAGGTCCTCCAGCTCATCGAGTGAGACGTCGTTGTCATCCACGTCGTGCGCCCATGACGCTAGATGAAATGTTTCAACCGAGCAAGAGGCGTCCACCGCTGGTTTGCCACCCCGTAGTGGTCACGCGACTCGTAACGTTTCACCGACTCCAGCACGTTGATGCTGTGTGGTGCCAAAGGCCCAGCTGGGCGTCCCCCTGGCACCACACAACCGATCCGCCCCGGGGATCACGTCACGACGTAGTAGGTGTAGTAGCTGCAGTAGTTGAATCCGCAGTCGTGGTAGACCGCCTTGATCCGCTTCTGCTGGTAGTGCGCCTGCGTGACGGCGTCGGCGAGGTTCGGCGGAGCGCCGCATCCCAGCGAGGCAAGGTAAGAGAGCGGCAGGTAGCGGCACACGTTGTTGATGTTGTTGATCGCCTTCCAGAGGGTCTCGACATCAGTGCGCGAGTAGTAGAACGTGTAGAGCGTGTAGATCGGGTCCGCCACGACCGGGTAGCGGAAGTTGGCCGACCGGTGCTCCACCACCTGGATCAACGACGGCCCTCTCACGACATACCTCGTGGGGACCGGGCGACCGTCGGCATCCTTAGCCCACGGCGCCCTGAACACACCAAGCGTCGTCCCATCGGCGTCGACGGCCTTTGCGCCTGAGCCGTCCGCTACCAGACGAGCTCCGGACGGGAGGCCGATCGGGTAGTCGTATGTGGATGGGGCCTCTTGGTTGCTGATCACGGTGAGAAGCTGGACGTCCCCGCTTTCGTGCACGACAGGAACTGTGCTGCTGCCGTTGCGGTTGTCGAACGAGGTCAATCCGTCTCGTGATCCGCTGGCGGCGTGCGCGTCATGGGCGAAAGGAAGCCCGATAGTCACTGTTCTGCCGGCGCGGATGGTGAGCCCGGCGGTTGCGTCGCGAGGGATGCTGACGCTCAGCGGCGCACCGCCGACGTGGGCGGCCACGCTCCCCGGAAGAGACGTCTCCGCGTCATGCAGGGCATCCGGCGCGACGGCCTGGATGGCATCAACGGCAGCACTATCCGGCGAGTCCGCGAACGCCGTCGGCCCCGTGGCCGCCAACGCCAGCAGCGTCGCCGCGGTAGCCGCGAACCGTGCAAATGCGGTGCCCTTCGGGCCCGACCCTGGTTTCGGCTCGATCCTGTACTTGCGCAAACCTGACCTCCACTTCGTGGTTGATGCCGCACTCCCGTGCGGCGGTAGAAGATCGATGCCGCGTGCTGCGGCCCGACCCGAACCAACCCTTCTGGAGGTGGCGTCGTCCGGGTACCCCCGGAAACGGGGGGTCCGGCGTCGATGCGGGCCGCCTTCGGAGAGGGATCGCGTCACGCGGGTTCGTCGTCGAACAGGTCCCCCGGTCCAACGCCGAAGGCGTGCTCGATGTCGCCGGCGCTGGTGTCGCAGAGGTAGTCGCGTAGCTTGAGACAGGCGGCCTGGTAGTGCTCGCGAGCCACACCTTCGGTGATGAACAGGGAGCCGGAAATGTCGTTCCAGTGGCGGCCGCGCGCGCGGGCGGAGATGACCTGGCGCTGACGAGGGCTCAGCTCAAGGCGGGCTCCGCGTCGGTCGAGCAGCTCGGTGAGCCCTACCAGCGACTGGGTCACGACGACCTGTCCCTTGGCGATGTCATGCACGGCCCGTGTCGCGACCTGGGGCGGGTCGGACTTGTGGACCACGCCGCTCGCCCCGGCTCGGAGACACATCGCGAGGACGAGGGCACGCCGTTCGTCCGTGTAGAGGCAAACACGGTGCCCCTGTGCGCGCAGGCTGCGGATTGCGGTCCGGCCCTGCTGGGTCGAGTGAGTCCCTGGTCGCGGACCGCGCAGCAGGAGGTCGAGCACGACTACGTCGCAATCCCGGGGGCTGGTGTCGAACTCCTCGACGCTGGCAAAGGTGCCCACGACCTCAAGGCCCGGATGGACGAGCGCGAAACCACCCCGGATCACGGTGCTGTCGTCGATAACAGCCACCCTGATGGGCGGCCCGGCGGGGACGTTGATCGAGCTCGGCTCAACCATGCGCTGCCCGTCTTGTTTGATCGACCTCCAGCCTGGTCGTCTCACAGACAGCTCCTGCGATGACCACCGACGTGCCACGACCCGGGGCCGAGTGGACCGCGGCAGAGACACCGACCGCCGAAAGCGCCTCTCGTACTTGGGTCTTCAAGCCGAATCCGAGCGCGCTGCTGGCCCGGTCGAATCCGACACCGTCATCGGCGATCACGATCTCCCAGCTCGACCCGTCGGTGTCTGCGTGGATGACGACCTGGGTCGCGTTCGCGTGAAGCCGCACGTTGTGCAGCGCCGTCGCGACGGCGCTGCGTGTGGCTGCCCGCACCTCTGGATCGAGCACGACCGCGCCGCCGAGGTCGACGGCCAGCTCGAGCGGCAGGTCGTCGAAACCCTCGAGCGCGGTTGCGATCATGCCACCCACGGTCGAGCGGTCGTCGACGTCGTCGTGGCCGACGACCAGCTGGCCGGTGAGATAGTGCCTCAGGCGCTTGGATTCCCGGTCGGCTTGGCGCCTGAGGCCCGGCAGCACCTCGGCTGGCGTGCCCTCGTCGGACAGCAGTCGCAGGATGCTCGTCGCGTCGTGGACGGTGAGCTGATAGCGCTGAAGCTCGAGGGCGCGGGTGGCGGCGATCGCGTCAACCCGGGCCTGGTCGGCGTCCGCAGCGAGCGCACGCAGGTAGTGGACGAAGAGGGCTATGACGACGGCATAGCCGGGTAGGGTGAGCGCGTCGTTGAGGTTCGTCTCCCACGTAGAGGTCCCCGCCGCGGTCGTCCAGGTGAAGTACCAGGCTCCCAGGGCCATCGAGATCAACGCTGCGGCGACCGGCCTCAGCCAGGTCGAGGCGAGCGCCACGACGTTGACGGCATACCCGGCAGCCCACGATTCCCACGTGCCCACGACGTGCGTGATGGGCAGGAGCAGGTTCATCGCGGGCAGCGCGACCCATGCGAGGGCGAGGTCAGGTACGTGCCATAAGCCCGGGCGAACCGCCCGCCTCAATGCGCACTGGATGATGAGAACGATCGATATCGCCACCGCCGCCCCGACGAGCGCAAGGTAGGCGACGGGGCGGCTCGAGAGGCGTGCCCCCGACGGCGCGCTGACAACGATCTGGACGAGGACCACGAGTCTCAGTGCCGCGGCGACGATTGCCATGCCTGCTTCGGCGCGAGGGGCCGAACCTGGCGCGTTCATGGAAGCGGCTGGCAGATCCACGAGCGACATCGTGACGGACAGTCCGGCACCATGCTCGCATTCAGGAAGCCCGTCGCCAGCCGCTGATCCACACCGGCAGGCGATGGCGGTTTTCGCAGATGCGGATCCGGGCCCGTGTCGGGGCCAACCGAGAGCATGTCGCCGACATGGGCGGGCACGAGCTGCGTCTCTGTAGGTGATCGCGTCCACTCTGGTATGCGGTCAGGGCTCCGGGCCAGCGCAAGACGGGCGGTGGTCCGGGGCCGCGGCCGACATGTGAAAGGCTCGATGAGTGACGACGATCGCAGTGCTTGGAACCGGTCCTGTCGGGCAGACCCTCGCCAAAGGCCTGACCGCTGAGGGACACACCGTCGTCCTGGCAAGCCGAACTGGCAGGTCGGTAGACGGCTGGGGCGGCGAGACCGCAACTTTCGCAGAAGCCGCTACGGCCTCAGACGTGGCAATCCTCGCAGTCAAAGGCTCGGTCGCGGAGGAGCTCGTCGGCGCCCTCTCGGCCGAGCTCGAGGGCAAGATCGTGCTCGACACCACCAACCCGATCGCAGACAAGCCACCCACCGACGGAGTCCTGAGCTACTTCACCAGCCTCGACGAGTCACTGATGGAGCGACTGCAGCGGCGCGCCCCACTGGCGCGCTTCGTCAAAGCGTTCAACAGCGTCGGCAACGCCCGCATGGTCCACCCGTCCTACAACGGAACACGACCCACGATGTTCATCGCCGGCAACGACTCACCGGCCAAGGACGAGACCACGGCCCTGCTGGACAGCCTCGGTTGGGACGTCGAGGACATGGGCACGGCAGCTGCGGCGCGCGCCATCGAGCCCTTGTGCATGCTCTGGTGCATTCCCGGGCTCAGGGGTGGAAGCTGGACCCACGCCTTCAAGCTGTTGCGGGACTGAGGGTCGGGCCAGAGCCGCCAGCTGCCTGCCCGGTGCTCCCGAGACCACCCGGTCCCGGCCGCCCTCGTCACGCTCGCTAGACCGTGCGCAGCGCAGTGAGCGTGTACGTGATTCTGGACAGGCTGAGCGCCACGGCGACGACGGTTGCTGGTGCGGGTGCACCCAGGGCGATGACCGTTGCCACAGCCGAGACGTCGAACGGAACGAGCGCGTATGCCGCGGACACCGAGGCGGTGCGCGTGGCTCGGTAGCGCAGCCGTCCGGTCGACGTGACGAGCAGGGTGACGACGACCGCCAGCAGCACTGCGGCTCCGAGGACGCGCACTGGCGTGCCGAGCGCGGACCGCAGCGAGGGCTGGGTCAGGAGCGCGGCTGCCCAGGATGCGCCGAACGCCGGCCCGGTGATGACGAGGGCTCGGGCGAACCGTCGACCGGGCGCGCGTGCGGCGAAGGCGGCGCAGATCGTCGCGGCGTCTCCGAACTCGGCGACCGTTGCCGTTGCGGCCTGGTCGGGGTCGAGCGATCGGCGCTGTGCGGCATACGTCTCTGCGTAGCCGTCGGCCAGCTCGGCGACGAAGGGCTCAGGCAGCTCATCCGCCAGGGCTGCGAGCTCGGCGTCGATGAGCGGGTGGGTGGTCATGACTGAGGTCCGAGCGCGACGGTGATGGCGGTGGACAGGCGATGCCAGTCCCGGCGCTCCGCATGCAGGGCCCGGCGACCGGCGGCGGTGAGCCGGTAGGTGCGACGACGTCGTCCTCCGACGACCGACCAGTCACCAACCACGAGGCCCGCGCTCTCGAGTCGGTGCAACGCTGGGTAGATCGTGCCGGTGGGCAGGTCGACCTCGCCGTCGGTCGAGTCCCGGAGTGAGTCGCGGATCGCGTAGCCGTGTCGCGGGCCTGCCTCCAGCGCGGCCAGCAACATCCCGTCCAGATGGCCCTTGAGGCGTTCTGCCCTCATAGGTAGCGATCCTACGCTTCGATGCGTAGCATTGGTATGCATAGCGTTACTACTCATGGGGGGTGACGATGGCTGGTGAGTCGCTTCTGCCGGAAGGTGTCAGCACCTCCTTCCTGGTCGTCCTCGCCGTGCACATCGCGGGCGGCCTGACCTGTGTCGTCTGCATCGCGGGTGCCGCCGTGTCGCGCAAGGGTGAGCGGCGGCACGTGCGCTTCGGACAGACCTACCTCTGGGCGTTGGCTGTGGTGACCGTGACCATGCTGATGCTGGGGATCATGCGCTGGCCGCGGGACAACCACCTGGTGGCGCTGGGGATCGCATCCGCTGTCGCCGGCTGGATCGGGCTCTCGATGGCAAGGCGGACGAGACCCCTCCTGCGGCGGCACGCCTGGTCGATGGCGAGCTCGGCGATCCTGCTGTTCACGGCTTTCTATGTCGACAACGGGCCGAACCTCCCGGTCTGGAAGCTCCTGCCTCATTGGGCCTTCTGGGTGCTTCCGGCACTGGTCGGCATTCCGCTCACGGCCTTCGCCGTGCACCGCAACCGAGCGCGGCTTGCCGCCTACTCGACCGACAACAGGGCCGACAACGCGGCCAGGGCGTCGGGCTGGATCCAGTAGTAGACGTAGGTCCCGCGTCGTTCGCAGTCGACGATGCCGGCGTCTCGCAGGGTCTTCAGGTGGTGGGAGATGGTGCCGGACGACAGGTCGAAGGCGGGTGTGATCTCGCAGACGCAGAGCTCGGGCTTGGCCGCGATCATCGAGGCCATCTGGAGCCGGGCGGGGTCGCCGAGTGCTTTGAACATCGGCGCGATGCGCTGGGCCTGCTCGGCAGTGACCGGGCTGGTCGCCATGCTGCAGCACGAGGTGTCGGCGGTCGGCGGCGAGGAGTCGAGGATGGTCACCCGCCTATCTTGACAGATATCAAATCAGAGCGCCATAGTGGCAGTGGCAGTTGATTCGATGATCATCAAGACAAGGAGACATGCGATGTCCAGCGGTACGCAGTCCGACGAGCAGGTCCGAGAAGCCGTCCGCGAACGGTACGCCTCGGCGGCACGGTTGTCGCTCACCGGCACGAGCTCAGGCGGCTGCTGCGGGAGCGGCTCGTGCTGTGGCGAGGCGGGGAAGGCCACAGCGATCGACCCGATCACCTCGGGCCTCTACGACGAAGCAGACACCCCGTTCGACGCCGCGTTGGCGGCCTCCCTGGGTTGTGGCAACCCGACGGCGCTGGCCGAGCTTCGCCCCGGTGAAGATGTCCTGGATCTCGGCTCGGGCGGTGGCCTCGACGTCCTGCTCTCCGCGCGGCGCGTCGCCCCGGACGGCACGGCATACGGGCTGGACATGACCCCCGAGATGCTCGAGCTCGCCGAGCGCAACCGCGCCGAGGCCGGCATCGAGAACGCGCGCTTCATGCTCGGGGCGATCGAAGAGGTGCCGCTGCCCGACGCGTCGGTCGACGTCGTGATCTCCAACTGCGTCATCAACCTGAGCCCTGACAAGGACGCGGTGATCGGCGAGTCGTTCCGTGTGCTTCGCCCGGGTGGCCGGTTCGCCGTGTCCGACATCGTCCTGCTGCGCGACATCCCGGACAGCCTGCGCGGGGTCATGGCGCTGTGGACCGGTTGCATCTCGGGCTCGCTCCGGGACACCGAGTTCGTCGACAAGCTCCAGTCGGCGGGCTTCGCCGACGCCTCGGTCGAGGTCACCCGTCGCTACGACCGGTCCGAGCTCGAAGGAATGGCGGACGAGCTCGACGCCAGCCAGCTGCCCCAGGGCATGAGCCGGGCCGACGCCGTCGCGGCGCTCGACGGAGCGTTCGCCAGCGCGTTCGTGCGGGCGGCCAAGCCCTGATCCAGGCGCTCGCGAGGTTCCAGCCGGTAAGCAGCGGTTGGATCAGCCCGCGAGGTCGACGGGCTCGACGTCGAGCTCGGCCAGCAGAGCACGCACACGGTCCTTGATCTCGTCGCGGATGGGGCGCACGACCTCGACTCCCTGACCGGCCGGGTCGTCGAGCTCCCAGTCCTCGTACCGCTTGCCGGGGAAGATCGGGCAGGTGTCGCCGCAGCCCATGGTGATGACGACGTCGGAGGCCTGGACCGCCTCGGTGGTGAGGATCTTGGGCTTCTCCGCGGAGATGTCGATGCCCTCCTCGAGCATCGCCTCGCGGACGGCCGGGTTGATCCGCTCGGCCGGGGCGGAGCCAGCCGAGCGGACCTCGACGGCACCACCGGACAGATGGTGGGTGTATGCCGCGGCCATCTGTGAGCGTCCGGCGTTGTGGACGCACACGTAGAGCACGGAGGGGCGTGGGCTCTGGTCAGCAGTCATCGGTCGGCCTTCTGGGTCGGGTCTGGGGTCGGTTGTGGTTGGTGGGAGAGGATGGGTGTCAGTCGAGGATCTCGCGCAGCAGAGTGGTCACGCGGGCCTGGATGTCGTCGCGGATCTCCCGGACGACCACGATGGGTTGCCCGGCTGGGTCCGCGACCTTCCAGTCCTCGTAGCGTTTGCCGGGGTAGATCGGACAGGCGTCGCCGCAGCCCATCGTCACGATGACGTCCGCGGCGCCGACAACGTTGTCGGACAAGGGTTTCGGGTACGGCGTCTGCAGCGAGATCCCGCGCTCGGCGAGCACGTCGATGACGAGCGGGTTCACCTCGTCGGCTGGGGCTGACCCGGCCGAACGGACGTGGACCCGATGCGCCGAAAGGTGCTCCGCCAGGGCCGCGGCGAGCTGGGACCGGCCTGCGTTGTGGACGCACACGAACAGCAGCTCCGGCACGGTCTTGGCGATCCGGCCCTGGGCCTGCGCGGCCGCCATGAGCTGCTCGCGCGCCTGCTTGGCAACGAGGATCGGCAGGAACGTCGGGATCCTCGAGACCGGTTCCAGGATGTCCCTGGCTGCGTTCACCGCCGCCGCGACGCTCTCGTGGGAGAACACTCCCTCGTACGCGTAGGACAGGTCGTCGACGATCGCGACGTACGGGTCCTTGCCGGTGATGGTCATGAGGGACTCCTTTCGCTGAGGCTCTCGGCCGCACCGACGGTGTGCGGCAGGACGACGTTGTCCGCGGCCCGGCTCGCGTCCGGGTAGAGCCCGAGGGTCACCACAACGCCGACGACGAGCCCGACGAGCTGGGCCGCGATGAACGCGGCGGCCGATCCGGGGGCGATCCCGGCGAAGGTGTCGGAGAAGATGCGGCCGACGGTGACGGCGGGGTTGGCGAAGGAGGTCGAGCTGGTGAACCAGTACGCGGCGCCGATGTAGGCACCGACAGCCGGAGCGGCGACCACCGCGCGGCCCGATCGGGCCAGGGCGAAGATCAGGGCCACCAGGAACGTGGTGGCCACGACCTCGGCGAGCAGGTGCCCAGCGGAGCTGCGGTCCTTCGTCGAGACCGAGGTGCCGACCTCGAACATCAAGTTCGCCAGGATGCACCCGAGGATGCCCCCGACAACCTGGGCCACGGCATACAGGCCTACGTCCGGAAGGCTCAGACCACGGCTGGTGGTCCGGCCCAGGAACCAGTCGGCGAGCGAGACGACGGGGTTGAAGTGCGCGCCCGAGATCGGGCCGAACAGCAGGATCAGCACGGTCAGCCCGAGCACGGTGGCGGTGCTGTTCTCCAGGAGCTGGAGACCGGTGTTGCCCGGCGACAGCTGCTGGGCAGCGATGCCCGATCCGACGACGACCGTGACGAGTAGCGCTGTGCCGATGAGCTCGGCGAGCAGGCGGCGGGTCAAGGGCGGCTGGGCGAGGGTGCTCACGGCCCCATATTGACGCTGACATAGCAGGTCAGTCAAACTTGACTCAATGGATACTGAGCAAATGCGAGAGCTAGTGCGGCGCGCTGAGGCGCATGCCGCCCTGGGTGACGTGACCCGGCTGCGGATTGTCGAGCTGCTCAAGGTCGGCGATGTCTCGGCGTCCGAGGTGGGCGCTGCCCTCGGGATCCCGTCCAACCTGCTCGCCCACCACCTCAACGTCCTCGAACGGGCCGGGCTGGTCCAGCGTCGACGGTCCGAGGGAGACGCGCGACGCACCTACCTGTCCCTCGTGCGGGAGACCACGTCGCTCGATGGCGCCGGGATGACGGATGCCGCTGCGGCCGCGAGGCGGGTGTTGTTTGTGTGCACGGCCAACACGGCGCGATCGCACCTCGCGGCCGCCTTGTGGCGGCGCGCGAGCCGGGTCCGGGTGGCGTCCGCGGGAACCCACCCCGGCGAGCGAGTCAACCCGCGTGCGGTCGCCGTCGCGGCGCGGCACGGGCTGAAGGTTCCGGAGGTCGCACCCCGGCTCCTGTCCCAAGAGATCCGAGAAGGCGACCTGGTCGTCACGGTGTGCGACCGAGCCCACGAGGAGCTGGGCGAGCTCGGGTGGGCGCACTGGTCAGTCCCGGACCCCGTCGTGGTCGATGCCGACGCGGCGTTCGAAGCGGCATACGACGAGCTGGCGGCACGCGTGGACGCCCTGGCCCCACGAGTAGCCAGGACGACCTGAACCGTCCGCCAGACTTCGTGCTGGGCATGGCCTCAGCCGACTGTGCAAGGAGCGTGGTCGCCGCTCACGCCCAGGTGGGCCTCGGGACCGCAGCACCTGAAGGGCCGACGCGGGTCTCACGAGCGCTCGATCGGCTCAGCGACGTCGCAGCGCTCACGGGTCGGTGACCCAGATCCGCGTCGGTGACCCAGGTCCGCGTCGGCGACCCGCCCGCTGGGGGTTGCGCCCGCTGTCAGCAGAGTCCCAGCATGGATTCAGCCGCCTCGGAAGGAGTAATCATGAGTGAGCCGACGACCAACGTCCTGCCGATCGTGCTGATCCACGGGCTCTGGATGACGCCCCGCAGCTGGGACCGGTGGGCGGAGCGGTACCGGGCGAAGGGACACGAGGTCCTCGTGCCGGCGTACCCGGGATTCGAGATCGAGGTCGAGGCGCTGCGCGAGAAGCCCGAGATCATCGCCGAGGCAACCGTCCCGGCGACCCTCGACCATCTCAGCGAGGTCATCGAGAGCCTGGATCGACCGCCGATCATCATGGGCCACTCGTTCGGCGGGACCTTCACCCAGCTGCTCGTCAACCGGGGCCTGGGCGCCGCCGCCGTGACGATCGACTCGGCCCCACCCGAGGGCGTAAGGGTCAACCCGCCGTCCCAGATCAAGTCCCTCTTCCCGATCCTGCACAACCCAGCCAACCGGCATCGCGCGGTCGGGTTCACCAAGGAGCAGTTCCACTACGCGTTCGCCAACACGATCAGTCGCGAAGAGTCCGACGCGGCATACGACCTCCTCCACATCCCGGCACCGGGCAGCTGGGTGTGGGCATACGGACTGATCGCCAACTGGAAGCCGGGGCACCAGGAGACCTGGGTCGACTACGACCTGGACGACCGGGCTCCGCTGCTGTTCATCTCAGGCGGCAAGGACCACCTGATGCCGCCGTCGGTGATCCGCTCGAACGCGAAGAAGTACCGCAACTCCGAGGCACTCACCGACACCTACGAGTTCCCGGAACGCTCACACTTCACCGGCGTCGAGCCCGGCTGGGAGCAGGTCGCTGACTACGCGCTCGAGTGGGCGACCACCCACGCGAGAACAGCGCAGGGGTGAACTCGCTACGCAACCTGCTGAGCGACTCCGCCACTATTGCGGACTTCCTGTCCACGCTCACCGGACCCATCGTGCTGGTCGGCCACTCCTATGGCGGGGCTGTCATCACGAATGCTGCGACCGGCAACGCCAACGTCAAGGCGCTCGTCTACGTCGACGCCTTCGCGCCCGACGGGGGCGAAACGGTGTTCCCGCTGGTCGGCGAGGGCTCGGCGCTGAACGCGCCACCTGACACCGTCTTCGACTTCGTGCCCTACCCGGGCGCCCCGGCCGGGGACGTCGACCTCTACCTCGAGCACGACCTGTTCATCACCTCGTTCGCCTCGGGCGTGCCGTCCCGAGAGGCGAATGCACTGTATGCCGCCCAGCGGCCGATCGCGTTCAGTGCGGGCACAGTGCCAAGCGGGCCTCCCGCCTGGAAGACGATCCCGTCCCGGTACGTCCTCGGAACCGAGGACCAGATCATCACACCGACCGCCCAGGAGTTCATGGCCACACGGGCCGCAGCCAGGATCACGCGTGTCAAGGCCGGCCACCTCAGCATGATCTCCAGGTCGCCTGCCGTGACCAGCGTCATCGAGCAGGCCGCGCGGTCGACCCAGTGACCCGACCGGAGAACTGGGCGAACACGGAGGTCGGACGCGGCATGGACGCGGACCGGGGCGGGGTGGCCTAGGTGCACACCCCGCCCCCTCCGACCCGCGCCACAGAGGACACGAACCGGGTCAGCTGACCGGCGCAAGCTGCTTGCGCGAGTCGCTCTCGTCGACGGTGCCGGTGAGCTCGTCGAACCTCTGGGGCAGGCTCTTGACGACGAGCGAGACCGCGATCTCCAGCACGCCGTAGAGCATCGCCGAGAAGCCGATCGCGAACACCGCCGCCAGGAGCGTGATGTCGGGACGCGTCAACAGGTACAGCGCGACGACGACCTCGAGGATGCCGGCGACCAGGATCAGGCCCCAGTACGGCAGCACGCTGCGGCTGCCTACCGAGCCGACGATGGCCATCGTGCCGCGGAACAGCAGCAGCCATCCGATCGAGAAGGCGACCACGAGCAGGGCCGGGCCGGGCCAGATGAACACGCCGACGCCGACGAACGCCTCGACGATCCCGAGCACGATGGACCAGGTGCGCAGCGACCCGTCGACCGGGATGCTGAACATCGTGAAGATGCCGCGAACGATCAGGACCGTCCCGACGAAGACGACCAGGCTGTCCACGGTCCACTGCGTGAACACGACGATGGCGCCGGCGACGATGCCGACCACTCCCGTGGTCAGCAGCACCCACCACCCCTTGCTGACGGCCTCGATCTGGCCGCGCGTCCAGGTGCGGAGCTCGGTGACTGGGCTGGTGACGATCATGGGTATCCCTTCTTTCCTTCAGTTGTGCTGCAGCTGGGCAGCGAGATCGTCGGCCTCCATGCGGGCCAGGGTTGCCTGGAGGACGGCGTAGTCGGCCTCCTCGACGGCGGCGTACGTGTAGTCGATGACGTACGACGCGTATGCCGCGGCCTCGTCCGCGTCCAGCTGGGCGGCTTCGAGGT
Organism: Monashia sp. NPDC004114; assembly: GCF_053603855.1. Taxonomy (NCBI): domain Bacteria; kingdom Bacillati; phylum Actinomycetota; class Actinomycetes; order Micrococcales; family Intrasporangiaceae; genus Intrasporangium; species Monashia sp. NPDC004114. The sequence goes on from NZ_JBSGGK010000016.1 coordinate 18,897, forward strand.
CGCGCTTGGCGGACTGCTCCTTGATGCGCTTGCGCATCGTGGTGAGGTTCTCGTCCCACGCACGACTCACGTCCGTCCACCACGCGGAGACCTCGGCCTCGGTGGCGGCCACGGACTCACGCAGCGCCTCAGCGTTCTTCTTCGACGTTGCTTCGGCCTTCGCAACCTCGTGCTCGAGGTCGGCCCGGGCCTTCGTCCGGGCGTCCGATGCGTGCTGTTCCAGTTCCTTGGTGCGCTCGGCCAGGCGGCTGAGCTGTTCTGACAGGGACATTTCCGGTTCCTTTCCGTTCCAGGCTGTGCTGGTCGGCTGGTTGGTTGTTGTAGCGGTGGTGGTTGCGGTGGTGCTCGCCGCTTCCTGCTTGTGGTGAGTGCTCCACCACCACCGACTTTCGCCATGTCACGAGCGCGTCGCACCAGGGATGAACCCTGGTCAACCCCCTGGGGGCGAGATCGTCGCGGAGCGTGAACCGGAACCCACCGCTCCGACGGCACCCCACGTGACGACGTCAGGGCAGCGGGCATGACGCAGCGCCGGAACCGGATGGACCGGCGCCGGCGCTGGGCACTGCCTACTCAGCCAGCCGAGGCCGCCTGTTCGATCAGCTTGACGAACCTCGTCGAGTAGTGGGTGAAGCCGCCGGCGTGGCTGGCGTCATCGAACGTCACGACGGTCGAGCCGGCCCGGGCTGCCATGTCCCGCTGGAGCGCCGGGTCGATGACCCGATCGGCGGCCGACACGGCGTACCACGACGGCAGGTCGCGCCACGCCACCGGGCCAGACGGCGTGAAGAGGATGCCGAGGCTCGTCGGGGTCTGGGCGGCCGCCATGGACCCGGCGAGCTTCGGGTTGAGGTCCTGGGCGAAGTCGTCTCGGAAGTTGGCCGGGTTGATCGTCGCGAACGAGAACTGGTCGACGATCAGGTGGCCGGGGGCCAGGAATGCGGCCGGTGCGTAGCCGACACCGAGTCCGGCGATGCTCTCGCCCTCGTCCGGGACGAAGGCTGCGGTGTAGACCAGCCCCGTCACGTCAGCGCGCCCCGCCGCGGCGTCGGACACGACGAACCCGCCATACGAGTGGCCGACGAGGAGCTTCGGTCCGGGGATCGCGTTCAGCGCCGCGCGGACGGTCGCGACGTCGTCACCGACGCCGGTGAGTGGGAGCGCAGGTGTCACAGTCGTGTAGCCGTCCTTCTGCAGTCCGGCGGTGACCTCGCTCCAGGCCGAGGGCGCAGAGAACGCGCCGTGGACGAGCACGATCGTGGGCCGCTGCGGGCTGGCCTGGGCCGAGGTCTGCGGGGTGAGGCCGACGAGCGTCACGAGGGCTGCGACGGTGGCGGCGACGAGGGCGAGCGCGCGGCTCCTTCGACGTGTGCGGTCAGCGGACGGCATACGGATCGACTTGTGGGACATGGGTTCTCCTCGAGCAGACCGGTCAGAGAGTGGCGACGAGGCCGCCGTCGATGGTGACGTCGGCGCCGGTGATGTTGGCCGCGGCGTCGCCGGCGAGGAACGCGACGAGGCGGGCGATCTCGACAGGTTCGGTGAAGCGGCCCGTCACCGACGCGGCCGCCGCGTCAGCCGCGATGTGTGCAGGGTCGGCGCCGCTTCGTGCCGCGAGGGACGCTGCGACCCCGTCCGGGCCGAGCCAGAGATCGGTGGCGACCGGACCAGGGCTGACCGTATTGACTCGGATGCCCTGGGGCCCGACTTCCTTGGACAGGGCCTTGCAGAAGTTGGACAGTGCCGCTTTGGCAGCGCTGTAGTCGACTACCGCGGGGTCGGGAAGGAACGCGTTGACCGAGCTCGTCGTGACGATCGACCCGCGGCCGGCGGCGAGCATCATCGGGAGTGCCGCGCGCGTCGTGCGCACGGCTGACATGACGTTGAGGGTGAATGCCGTGACCCACTGGTCGTCGGTCACGGACCGGAAGCCATCGGGGCGTGGCGTCACGGCGCCGACGTTGTTGACGAGGATGTCGAGCCGGCCCCGGCCGGCCGCCGCGTCGATGAGGTGGGCTGGCCCGTCCGGCGAGCCCAGGTCGGCGGCCACGAACTCGACGCGCCCGGATCGGGTCAGCTCGGCCAGCTCCGGTGTCGAGGTCCGGGCGCCGGCGATGACGACCGCGACGCCCTCGTCGAGCAGGACCCGTGTGACGGCAAGCCCGATGCCCTTGCTCGCGCCGGTGACGATCGCGACCTGCCCGGCGAGCCCGAGGTCCACGAGCTCAGAGTCCCTTGTCGGCCAGCCAGGCGAGGACTGCCGTGGCCACCTCGTGCGACCCGCTGTCGATGGTCAAGGAGTGCCCTCGGCCCTCGAACTGGCGCAGCTCCGTGACGGCCGTCGAGTCCCGGTACTGCTTGAGCGTCGAGCGGGTGACGACATCCGGGACGGTGTGGTCGGCCGTGCCCGAGACGAGCAGCAAGGGACCTCGGTCCACGTTGCCGGTGTCGACCTTGGCCTCGGAGTGCATGACGAAGTTCGCTGCCGCCGCCTGGAACAGCGGGCGGGCGGGTGACGGGATGGTCCACTTGTCGTAGAGCGCGTCCGACTCCTCTTCCGACACTGCGTTGCCGAATCCGAAGCGGAACTCCTTGCGCGTCAAGGAGATTGCCTTGTGTAGGTTCGCCGGGTTCTTCAGCGCCGGAAGCCCCGACCGGAGCTGCGCCAACGGGAGCGGAAGGACACCCTTGATCTGGGCAGGGTCGATCGCCACCGCGGCGGCGCCGGCCCCCTGCCCCAGCAGCTTCTCGGCGAACAGCCCGCCGAACGAGTGGCCGATGATCACCGGCTCACGGTCGAGCGACTTGATGAGCTCCGCGTAGTGGGAGGTCACGTCGTCGATGCCGAGGTCCGCCACAGCATCCGGGTCCGTCCGAGCCCCCTCGACCGTGTCGGCCTCGTGTGGCCAGCCCGGAGCGACGGGGTCGTAGCCCGCCTCACGGAACAGGTCCAGCCACGGGCTCCAGCTGGTCGCATGGAGCCACAGGCCGTGGATGAAGACGACGGGACGCCCGTCAGCACTCATGGTGGAACCTTTCGCGAGGGGGGCCGCTGCCAGGTGGCGCGTCCTTCACAGCCTCCTGCCGCCTGGTGGGTCCCGTCCAAGATCTGATTCGCACGGATCGATAACCGCCAAATGCTTTCTCGGCGCGAATCATGGTCAGTAGCGTGCGTGACGACAGCGCGAGAGACGACCGAGACGGGCGCGGCCACGCGCCCGAGAAGAGGTGGGATGGACCTGGACCTGCGTCTGGTGCGGTACTTCGCGACCGTGGCCGAAGAGCTGCACTTCGGGCGAGCCGCCGCACGGCTCTACATCAGCCAGCCCGCACTGTCCAAACAGATCCGCAAGCTCGAGGAGCAGCTCGGCGAACCGCTGCTCGTCCGCGACAGCCGCCATGTCGCCCTCACCCCTCGTGGCCAGCGCTTCTACCAGGACGCCCGGCGCCTGCTGGTCATCGCCGACACGATGCAGCAGACGCCTCAGGCACGGGGCGTGCGGATCGCGCATGTCTTCGAGCTCTCGACGAGCCGGACCGTCGCGGACGCGTTCGCTCGCGCACACCCTGAGATGCCGCTGCTCGAGCACGCCATGGACAGCATCACCCAGCTGAACGCCGTGATGGAGCGCCGCCTCGACGTCGCGATCCTCCGAGTGACCCCGCGAATGCTGGTCTCCCATCCCGACGGCTGGTGTCATCGGCTGCTTCGCCTGGAACCGCTCGTGCTGGTCGGGCCGCGGGACGACGAGCGCAAGCCCACCGCGTCGTTCTACGAACGTCCCGTCGACGTCTTCGGGGACCCGCCTGAGTCAGGCACGTACAACGCCCACGGGCAGTACCTCACCTCGCTCGAGCACCATCTCGGACTCACCATGCGATGGCTCGGCACGCCGGGAGCCTTCAGCCACTGCCTTGCTCACGTCAGCCGAGCCGCCGGACCGTCGCGCTACCTCGAGTTCTTCAGCTACGCACAGAAGTACGTCGAGGCGGGTCTGCCGATGTACTGGCCGGAGGAGGTCCAGCCGTACTACCCCTGGTCCCTGGCCTGGCGCAAGGACGACGACTCGCCGACGACCCACCAGATGCTCGCAGTCGCAGCCGACGTCGCCCGGCGGGAAGGCTGGCTCGACCTGTCACTGCACGAGCGGCCAGAGGGGCCCGTGGCGCCGCCCTGGCTGCCGCCCGACGAGCCGGTGCGGACCGAAGCGCTCCGCAGCACGTGAGGTCGAGGCGGCCATCGCAGAGGATGGCGCGGTTCGGGTCGCGGCAGGAGCCGGCTGCCCGACGCCGGGCCCGCGCCGCCTCGGGCAGGTGGCGCCAGGGCTTGTGCGACCGATCGGGTTGCCGCGACAGTTGTGGTCATGAGCGAGCCCGAGCCTGGTCGTCTGGGCGAGTCCGCGAATGCGCACGAGTCCAGGGCGATCGAGGAAGTCGTCGCCCGGCTGAGTGAGCGCTTCCCCGGTGTCGCGCTGGAGGTCATCGAGGCCGCCGTGCGAGTTGCACACGAAGGGCTCGAGGGTCCGGTTCGCGACTACGTTCCGGTGCTGGTCGAGCACGCCGCGCGTGATCGCCTCGCCGCCTTCGCTGACCGGGAGGACTCGCCGCCGCTGAACGCGCCCGATTCCCGCGCCGATCTCGGCGGTGCGCCAGAAGACGGCGACGAGCGAGACAGCCCTGACCGCGTGTGAACACCCGGGCCCCGATGGTGGCCCTGATGTGAACGCGAGCGTGGGACGCTGGTCGTATGCCGTGGGCACCTGAGCTGTTCAGCGCGCCGGCGCTCGAGCGGCTGCGCGGGCGCCGACGACGCGAGGAGCTCGTTGCGGTGCCGTTCTTCTCCGGGCTCATGGCTGGAGAGCTCGACGCGCTGGTGGACTCCTTCGCGGGAGAGCCCGAGGTGCACGACCCGGTTCGGGGGCGGATCAGGGGCGTCCGGGCATTCGAGTCCTACGTCCGCGAGATGACGGCATGGTTCAGCCGGGAAGAGGTGTCCGTCGAGGACATCGGCCATGTCGTTCTCGGAGGCAGCGGCTTCGAGGAGGTGGTCCTGCACTTCATCGGCGAGGCAGGCCCGGTCGAGCTGCCGGTGGCTGTCGTCGCCGACCATGCCCCGAACGCACGGCTCCGGGAGCTGCGGATCTACTACAGCAACCAACCACTGACCGGCCGGCGGACGCACCGGCCGCCACTCTTGCAGCTCGACCCCGACCTTGCCGTCGCCGATGTCGTGGGCGAGTACATTCGGGCGCTCTCGGGAGGCGACCTTGCCGCCGTCGTCGACACGTTCGAACCTGACGCCTTCGTGCGCCAACCGTCGGGCCCCCGCGACGAGGGCCATGGCCGAGACGCCGTTCGCGCCTTTCACGCGCAGCTGCTCACTCGCAGCGGCGGCATACGGTGGGACGGGTGCGCCGTCGTCGACGACGGGCAGACCTGCGCCTTGGAAGGCAACCTCGTCGGCTGGGGAACGGTCGAGCTGGCCCCGCAGGCGGCGCTCGGCGTCTTCGCACGCGGGGACACCGGGAGGCTCGCCGCGCTGCGGCTCTACGACGACGTCGACCTGTCGGTCACCTCGTTCGGGTAGGTCACGAGTTCGTCGAGAACCCGCCAGCGTTGCTCGGCCCTTGAGAGCAGCCGAGTCAGTCTGCGCCTATCCACCAGGTGGCCCGGGGGTGGACCAGTGTGTATCCCTGGTGTGACGCCACGATGGGATCGCCACAGTGGTGATGGAAAAGCATCAACCCAAGGAGGAAAGTCATGGACACCGCAGCGACCACCAACGAGACCACCAACGAGACCACCACGAGCCCGACTACCGGCATCGTCGACCTGAGGCTCGAAGCTGTCGTCATCCCCGTCGCGGACGCAGACCGGTCGAAGGGGTTCTTCGAGAGCCTCGGTTGGCGGCTCGATGCGGACTTCGGCTTCGACAACGGGTTCCGCGTCGTCCAGTTCACACCTCCGGGCTCGCCCAGCTCGATCCAGTTCGGCACCCGGATCACCTCCGCCGAGCCGGGCTCGGCCCAGGGCCTCTACCTCGTCGTCTCCGACGTCCAGGCGGCGCGCGACTCGCTCGCGGCCCGAGGTGTCGAGGTCAGCGAGGTCTTCCACCCGGAGGCACCCGGAGCCCAGTTCCAGCCCACGGGCTCAGACGGGCGGGCTGCAGGGCCGGCGAGCGAGCGAGCCAGCTACGGGTCCTTCGCGACCTTCAGCGACCCGGACGGGAACGGCTTCCTGCTGCAGGAGGTCACGACGAGGCTTCCCGGTCGAGTCGACCCGACTGAGACGTCCTACGCCTCCGCCACCGACCTGGAGGGCGCCCTGCGGCGCGCGGCGGCCGCCCATGGCGAGCACGAGGCCCGCATCGGCGAAGCGGACGAGAACTGGCCGAAGTGGTATGCCGCATACATGGTCGCCGAGCACGCCGGCGAGCCGCTCCCTTCCTGAGCACCCTGCACGCTTCCCCCGGTGGCGACACCACGTACGTGCCGCTACCGGGGCAACGCAACCACCCACACGACTCATCGACGGAGAAACAATGCCAACGATCCGCTTGCACCAGAACACGACCGCGACCCCCGAGCAGTTCCTGTCCGGCCTGACGGACTTCGGGCCGGGCCGCGGGCAGCTCTTCCCCAACAGCACCGATGACTATCTGGTCGTCCATGCCCTGGGTGCAACGAGCGCCGACGTCACCGAGGGCTCGAGGGGCATCTGGGAACGTCTCCTCTACGACTGGTCCGATCCCGCCCGGGTCGTCATGACGACGACGGACTCCAACCTGTGGGGTGGCGCGTCCGGCCACACGTACACCTTCACTCGGCGACCCGACGGGACCACCGATGTCGACGTCGTCGTCGTCCGAGAGGGCAAGAACCTCAAGGGCCGCCTTCTCGGACTCGTCATCGGGATCGGCGGAAAGCGCGTCCTCGGGAAGGCGCTACGGAGCACTGCCCAGGCCATCGAGGCTCGGAGCAACCAGGCGAACGGCACCGCTCACACCGCGTGACCGCGGGCGAGCGGCATACGTCGGTGAGCCGGCCGCGAACGTGAGCCGTTGCCCCTAGTGTGGCCAGATGGCAGCATCGCCGGCGCCCGTCTTCCTGGGGCGCTCGCTAGAGCGTCGTGAGCTGGACGTCGCGCTCGACCGGGTCCGGGGCGGCGAGAGCGCGGCGCTGGTCATCCGTGGTGAGGCCGGCATCGGAAAGAGCGCGCTGCTGCGGTACTGCGCCGGCCGGGCCGATGGTTTTGCCGTCAGGGAGATCGGCGGGGTCGAGTCGGAGCTGCACCTTCCCTTCGCCGCACTCCAGCAGCTCTGCGACCCCATGCTCGACGGGCTGGCATCGCTCCCGCCCCCGCAGTCCGACGCCCTGCGCGTGGCCTTCGGGCTGACCACGGGGACACCACCCGATCGCTTCATCGTGGGCTTGGGTGTCCTGGGCCTGCTGGCCGACGGCGCCGCCGAACAGCCACTCTTGGGTCTGGTCGACGACGCACAGTGGCTCGACGAAGCCTCCGCCCAGGTCCTCGGGTTCGTCGCCCGCCGCCTGCGAGCCGAGTCCGTCTTCCTGCTCTTCACGGTCCGGGAGCCAGTCGACGAACCGGTGCTCGCGGGCATCCCGGAGCTCAGTGTCAGCGGGCTCTCGACGGACGACGCCCGGGAGCTCTTGGCGGCTGCGATCCCGGGCCATCTGGACGAGCAGATCCGTGACCGTCTGATCGCCGAGACGAGCGGGAATCCCCTTGCGCTGCTTGAGGTTTCCCGCGGGATGAGCAGGGCTGAGCTGCTCGGCGGGTTCGCGTTGCCGAACGTCGGAACCACCTCGACCCAGCTTCAGGACCACTACCGGCGACGCATAGAGCAGCTGGAAGCCCCCGCGCGACAGCTGATGCTGCTCGCGGCAGCCGACCCGACCGGCGACGCCACGCTGGTGTGGCGGGCGGCGCACACGCTCGGGCTCGGACCAGACGCTGCGGCCGCGGCTGAGATCGAGGAGCTCCTCGAGATCGGCTCGGCGGTGCGGTTCCGGCACCCGCTGGTGCGCTCTGCGGCGTATGCGGCCGGGTCGGCACAGGACCGCCGGGACGCCCACCTGGCGCTGGCCGCCGCGACAGACACTCGGTCGGACCCCGAGCACCGGGTCTGGCACCTGGCCGCGGCGGCCACCGGTCCGGACCAGGCCCTGGCCGCCGAGCTCGAGCAGGCGGCCGAGCGGGCCGAGGCATGTGGCGCCGTGCCGACCGCGGCGGCGCTGCTGCAGCGTTCGTTCGGGCTGACGGCAGACCCCGGGCAACGGGCGGACCGCGCTCTGGCAGCCGCCCACGCGCACCTGGATGCCGGCGCGTTCCGCGCCGCGCGAGGGCTTTTGGCGGCGGCCGAGGCCGACGCGACGACCGATCTGCAGCTCGCTCGCGTCGAGCTGCTGGAAGGGCAGCTCGACCGGGCGTCGAACTCCGGCCGCGATGCGCCCGGTCACCTGCTGCGCGCCGCGCGGCGTCTCGAGTCCCACGACCTCAGGCTCGCCCGGAACACCTATCTCGAGGCCTGGGGCGCGGCCCTGGTTGCAGGTCCGCTCGCAACCGCCGAGGGTCAGCTGCTCGACGTGTCTCGGGCAGCGCTGACGGCCCCGCCGGCGGCGACAGGCCAGCTCCCGGCCGACCAGCTGCTCGAAGGCCTCGCGACGATGGTCACTCGGGGGGTCAGCGCCGCGGCTCCCGACCTGCGCAAGGCAGTCGACGCGTTCCTCGGCGACGAGGTCTCGCCCGACCAGTGGCTTCACTGGGGTGTTCCCGCCGCCAACGCGGCGCTCGCCCTCTGGGACCTTGACGCCTGGGATGCGCTCAGCGCTCGCAACGTCGAGCTCGCCCGGGCCTCCGGCGCGCTTTCTTCGCTGGCCGCCGCGCTGAACGTACGCCGAGTGGTGGCCCTGTGGTGCGGGGACGTCGAGGCGGCTCGCTCCCTGGGTGTCGAGGAGGAGGCGGTCAAGGAGGCGACGGGGGTGCGGAGGGCCTCGTACGGCGCCCTGTTCCTCGCGGCATACCAAGGCCGTGTCGACGAGGCCGTACCGCTGCTGGCCGAGGTCGCGGATGAGACACTCGCCCGTGGTGAGGGTCTCGGTCAGCAGATCACCGAGCGTGCCGCGGCGATCCTGCACCTGGGTCTCGGCCATTACGCCGAGGCGCTCGTCGCCGCTGAGCGTGCTGCTGCTGAGGAGCTCGGTCCGTTCACCGGACAGGCGCTCCCCGACCTCGTCGAGGCCGCCGCACGCGCCGGCAGGCATGCCCTCGCCGCCGACGCGCTACGGAGGCTGACGGCATACTCGGCGGTCGAGGGGTCCGACTGGGCCGCGGGCCTCGAAGCCCGCGCACGCGCGCTGACCAGCGAGGGCGGCGACGCCGAGCGGCACTACGAAGAGGCCGTCCAGCGCCTGAGCCGCACGAGGCTTTCGCTCGAGCTGGCCCGGACCCGGTTGCTTTACGGCGAATGGCTTCGTCGCGAGCGCCGCCGGGTCGACGCACGTGACCAGCTGCGCGCCGCGCACGATGCGTTCGACGGGATGGGCGCCGATGGGTTCGCGGCCCAGGCCCGGCGTGAGCTGCTCGCCACGGGCGAGAAAGTCCGCAGACGCGTGGTCGACCCGGCGAACGACCTCACCCCGCAGGAGGCGCACATCGCCCGGCTCGCCCGGGACGGTCGCACCAATCCCGAGATCGGCGCCGAGCTCTTCATCAGTGCCCGAACGGTCGAGTGGCATCTGCGGAAGGTGTTCGCCAAGCTCGGCATCACATCGCGCCGGGGTCTCCGAGAGGCGTTGCCCGGGGACCAGCACGCCGTCAGTCGCCTTCGCTCGCACTCCCGTTGATCGTCCCCACGAACAGCGAGGCGTCCGCGTACACCGCCCCAGCGCCCCAGCGGCTCGGCGGCTCGGCGGCTCGGCGGGCGCGTCAGGTCGCGGCGTGCATGCCGTCGAGCTGCACTGCGTACCACCTGCCGCCGTTCATCTCGACGTTGTGGCACTTCACCTCGTGCTTGCCCTCGTGCGCGTAGAAGTACAGCGGGTGGCCTGCATACGTGACCTGAGTCTTGCCGTCCGTGCGCGTCGTGGTGCCGAGCAGGCCCGCCTGCACGCCAGCGCCCGCGGCGGGAGCCCCTTCGGTCAGCACCGGTGGCCACGCGGCCGCGCACGCGTCATAGCAGGCCGGCGTGGATGTCTTCTCGACGTCGAAGGTGTAGATCGCCTGGCCCGTGCCGTCGAACAGCACCGTGCCGAACTGGCTCTCGCCTCCGGCGATCTGCGTGCCGTGCATCATCGGTGCCGATGAGGACGACGAGGAGGACGTCGACGAGTCGTGACTCATCAAGGTCTCGCCCGCGGCGGGCGTGGAGGGGTGGTTCATTGACTCGCTCGTGCTCGAACCGGCCCCGGAGGGTGAGTTGCTCGCTTTCGCGCCGCAGCCCCCGAGCAGCAGGCCGAGGAGACCTACGCAGATCAAGGCGGCACGCGTGGTTCGGCGCTGAGTTCTCATCTCCCCAGTCTTTGACCGGTCCGTGCGGGCGGCAATGGGGCCGGGCATGACGGAGTCCTTACGGATGGTTCCAGTGGAGGTTGCGCGGAGACGCCCCGGTATCAGGCGGTTCGCACACCGCGTCTGGACCACATGTCGAACAACCAACCAGCTGCCGGTACAACACCCGGCAGCGACAACCACCACGCGCCGGATGGAGTGGGACAAGCCCTGCTCGACCGGCCAGGTCCGCCATCCCAGCCGGACTCACACGAGCCTCCGAACCAGCCGTCTCGAGTCGCGTCGGCGCAGACTCCACCAGAGCACGATCAACCGACCATGCGAACCAGCGGATGGCGCGTCGAGGTCCTGGGGCGCATCGCCGAGATACTCCAGGAGGTTGACCTCGCCGAGCGGGAAACCTGCCCCGCAAAGCAGGTGAGAGACGCCATGGACGATGCTGCCGGAATCGTGTCGCGAAGCACGACGAAGCAGCGTCGACTGCGCCGCTGGTGGAGCGGAGCGGACGTGCAGGGGGCGTGGCTGGCGATTCACCGGGGGGCGGCCCTGATGCCACTTGTCGTCTCGAACAAGCGGCTCGGAACTCAGTACATCCACGCTCGCAAGCGCGCCCTGCAGTGGACCGTGCGGGAGCCCTACCAGATTGCCGTCACCGACCAGGAGCTGGTCAAGCGCATCAGCAATGGAAAAGCGACCGGCCGCGACAGAGAGCTCCTGCGGGCCATCCTTCAGGAGACCTACGCCCTCAGCGACGATACGCACCAGGCGCTACGCAGCTGGAGGAACCGCATCCTGGTGACGACGTTGGTCACCCTTGCCGCGCTCACCATCCTCCTGGCCGTCGTCGCCTTGTTCCCCACCATGCTTCCCATGTGTCCGGAGCTGGCCTCAGCCGGCACGACGGTGTGCCCGTCAGGATGGCGGGAACCAAGCGGCGGCGACGCTGCCAAGGTGGCCGTGGTCGGGATCCTCGCCGGCGGGTTCCTCGCAGCGGTATTTGCGCTGCGCAGCACGGAGCCGAGCTCGTCTGCCTACCGGATCACGCCGGCCCTCAGCTGTCTTCGTCTCTCGCTGGCGGGGCTGACCGCCGTGTTGGGCGTGCTCATCGTGCAGAGCGGGACCGTGCCCGGCATCACTGTTCTCACGTCGACCAGCCAGATCGCTCTCTACGCCGTGGCCTTCGGCTTCTCGCAGGAGGCGGTGACCAAGCTTCTCGAAGGTCGCGCCAAGGCCGTTCAGCAGGCCGTCACACCCACTGGGTAGGGCTCTCGCGGTGAGCCCCGACCCCCCTGGAACGACTCACCGCGAGTGCCTCGATAACGTTATCGACCCCGCGCCGCGGAGTGGGAGCCTCGTCTCGCGCTTCGGGCCGAGGCACCGCCTCCCCGGCTCCCACACGGAAGCGCTGCCGGCGCACACCCCAGCGCTGCCGGTGCACGCCCGAGCGCTGCCGGCGCACGCGACCCGGCAGCCTCGAGCGCCGGGCAGTCTTCGCGCAAGGTTCGTTCAGAGTTCCCCAGTCGAAGCGTCCGCTCGCCGCCGCCGATCTGCTTTGCTTGGTTCGCGTCGCCAACGCAGCTGTCCCTCTGCAAGGAGTAGTCGATGCGACTTGGAACGCGGATAGGAATTTTGGGAGCGGCGAGCGCAGCGGCGCTGACCGTCGCGATGGCGGTGCCGGGAGGTGGGGCGAACGCTCTCGCGCGCAACGATGCGCTCGGCGGCTACTCGCACCTCGTCGTGATCTACGAGGAGAACCACAGCTTCGACAACCTCTACGGTTTGTGGGGCAAGGTAGGCAACCAGAAGGTCAACGGCATCCCGCAAGCTGACCGTGGCACCACCCAGGTCGATCAGACCGGAGGGTCCATCACCTGCCTGCTCCAGAACGACAACAACCTCGTCCCCACGACGACCACCGTCAAGTGGCTCGACGGAACATCGCACCCTGGTCTGCAGTCGAAGGAGTGCTCGGGGACCACCGCCCGCGGCGCCGCATTCGACAGCCACTTCACCAGGAGCGCGCCGTTCTCGGTCAACGCCTATATCAACGCGCCGGACAAGACCTGCCCACCGCCGACCGTGTTCGCCGCGAGCGGCGTCGAGAAGGGTGACCCAGCCGGCCTGGAGGGTGGCTGCACGCGCGACATCGTGCACCGCTTCTACCAGGAGCAGTACCAGCTCGACGGCGGCAAGCAGGACCGGTACTCGACCGGCAGCGATGCGGTCGGCCTGACGCAGGGCTACTACGACACCACGCAGCTTCCGGTGTACAAGTACCTGCACCGCGCCGGCGCCCCGAACTACGTGATCGCCGACAACTTCTTCCAGTCCGCGTTCGGCGGGTCGTTCCTGAACCACCAGTTCCTCGTCGCGGCTAAGGCGCCCGTCTGGGACACGTCGCAGAAGCCGGTCCCGGCCGGAAAGAACAGCGTCATCGACGCCGCCGGGTTCCCCAACAACGGCTACCCGCTCTACGCGCCGCAGTCCGGGGTGTCCTACGTGGACGGGCCGCTGACCCAGGCGTGCGGGCAGCCGACCACCGTCGCGGGCTACGCCTGCGGCAACTCTGCCGTGAACACGATGCAACCGACCTGGGCCCCGAGCGCAGGCGGCTCCAACGTCCTGCCGGGCATCAACGACATCGACCCGAGCAAGCCCTTCTACGAGGCCAACATCGGCGACCGGCTCAGCGCCAAGGACGTCTCCTGGGCGTGGTACTCCGGCGGCTGGAACGACGCCGCGGCCGGCCATGCGGATCCGCTGTTCCAGTACCACCACCAGCCGCTCAACTACTTCCAGAACTACGCACCGGGCATGCCTGGCCGGGCGCACCTCAAGGACGAGACCGAGTTCGTCGCCGCCGCAAAGGCGGGCACGCTGCCTGCGGTGTCGTTCGTGAAGCCCATCGGCGAGGAGAACGAGCACCCCGGCTACGCGAGCACGCACAACGGCGAGAGCCACCTGGTGGACCTGCTCCAGACCATCCTCAACGGTCCCGACGGCAAGGACACGCTCGTCGTGGTCACCTACGACGAGTTCGGCGGGCAGTGGGACCACGTCGCCCCACCTGGGCAGGGGCCGACTGCCGCTGACGGTCCTTCGGACCTGTACGGGCCGGGCACCCGCATCCCGGCGCTCATCATCGGTGGCGGATTCACCCAGTCCGGCGTCGACCACCAGTCGCACGACACCACCTCGATCCTGGCCACCATCGAGCACGCTTACGGGCTCACGCCTCTCACCGCCCGCGATGCGGCCGTCACCGACCTGCGCCACGCGCTGACCGTCGGGGGCACTCGCTAGGACGGAACGGCATACGCCTGAGCTGGTCGGGCCCCGTCGTCTCGGGGTCCGACCAGCTCGTTCTCCGAGCGCCCCAAAACACGGGCAGCCTTGGCGGGACGGGTCGATAATCGCTGTGTGGGAGTGCGCCTGGAGGGAATCCCGGGCTTCGGCATCGACCGCGTAGCAGCTGCGGCCGGGTCCGATCCTGAGGTCCTCCGTCTCGAGAACTACGACACCGACATCCCGCCGCATCCCGAGGCAGTCGAGGCGACGAAAGCGGCAATGGGGCGCGACGAGGCCAACTCGTACCTACCCTTCTCGGGGCTGGACGAGATGAAGGAAGCGGTCGCCGAGCTGGTCGCGCGTCGAGGCGGCCCGCGGTACGACCCGTTCAGTGAGATCGTCATCACCGATGGTGACGGCTCCGCCATCCTGAATGGGCTTCTCGCACTGACGGATCCAGGCGACGAGGTGATCCTCACCGACCCGACCTACGCGGGCATGATGCAGCGGGTGCGGCTCGTCGGGGCCGTGCCGCGGCTGGTGCCACTCCGCGGCGACGCCAGCGGGTGGCGCCTCGACCTGGAGGCGCTCCACGCCGCCGTCTCGGATCGCACGCGCGTGCTCTTTCTCATGAACCCAGCGATCCCCTCCGGGTGGGTCGCGAACGACGAGGAGTGGGCGGCCATCACCGCCGCCTGCCGCCAGCGTGGGATCACGCTTCTCTACTGGATGCTCTGGGAGGCGATCGTCTTCGGCTCGCGTCCCGTCGTCGTCCCCTCCGGCCTGGAGGGAATGCGCGACATCACCGTGACAGCGGGCGCGGTCTCGCTCGAGCAGCGGATGATCGGATGGCGCGTCGGATGGACCGTCTCCAACGCCGAGCTCGCCCCGGTGCTCGCGAAGGTCCACATCTACAACGGGGTGGTCGCAAGCGGCTTCGGACAGGTCGGCGCCGCCGCGGCACTCCGGATCGGCGACGACGACGTCCGTGCGGCCACGGCTGAGTGGGAACGACGCCACGACGAGCTCGTGCGCCAGTGCGCCGGGCTGCCCCTGGTGCCGGCGCACGGCGGCTGGTCCGCCCTGTTCGACGCGAAGGCATGCGGACTCGACGCGTCCGAGCTTTCCAGCCGGCTCCTCGAGCAGAAGGTGGCCGCGACACCGATGACAGACGCTTGGGGGGCCATGGCCGCCGAGAAGTACGTCCGGTTCGTGTTCAGCAACGAGCCTGTCGAGCGGCTTGCACTGCTCGGCGAGCGACTGCGCGCGGCGCTCCCCCGTCGGGGACCATCGCCCGGCTAGCCAATGGCTCAGTCGGGCCACGTCGCGCGCGTCACTCCCCCTCCCGACACCGTCGCCGTCATGGCCACGGGCCCCGCCGGCAGCGGGAAGAGCTCGTAGTCACCCTCGTGAACTGACGGGTAGACGAGTGTGGGTGCCACGCCGAATGCCGTCGGGCGCGGCACGACCGCCACGTGCGGGTAGTGATGATGACCGCCTCGCTGGGTGCTGCCCGCGGGCCGGATCTCGACCTCCAGCCCGACGGTGTTGGTCGGCATCCGTACGACGAGGGCACCGACATCGCCGCCGATGTCGAGCAGCACCGCACTCCGGCCCGCGTGCGGGTTCTCCACGGCTGCAGCGAGGTTCGTCTCGTGTGATGAGGTGTCCATGTCAGGCCGCCGGTGTGCCGGGCGTGCTCTGGAAGCCGCCGGCAGGATCGGGCATGTAGGGGAACGACGGCAGCACCGCGAGGTTGGTGTTCGAGGTGCCGTCGGTGAGCAGCCCGGCGGCCGCGTCCGGTGTGAAGGTCGCATCCACGAGGGGGATCGTGGCCCCGGCCACGGCTCTGAGCTCGATCGCGACGACGTTGTCGACCAGGCGCCGCCCGTTGGGGAAGCCCGCGGGGTCGCCTCCGATGAGCCCGATCGGGTTGGGGCTCGCGCTCGGAGGGATGGCGAGGTTGAGGCGGAGCAGGTCGGCCTGAAGGGTGCCGGTGAAGTTCTGGAAGCCGGGCACGACGCCCGCGGGTATGCCGGTGAGCAGGATCGCGAGAAGGTCGGCCCGGTCTTTGCGGTACGCCGCAAGCTTCGGGAAGACGCCGGGATAGAGGACGGGGAGCAGGCGAGCCAGCTCCGGCTGAGCCACGTACTTGGCGAACTGCGAGTCGTTGCGCGGCGCCGCCGAGTTCCACCGGTCCTTGTGGGCCATCGGCGCGATGACCTCGTTGAACAGTGGGTTGCCGAGCCGCGAGACCTGCTGGAACGGCCCGACACCGACGGAGCGGCCGGCATCCGCGTCCCAGATCCGGGCGACCTGCCGGCTCGCGGTCGCCCACACGCCGATGACCGACGCGGCGTCCATCGGGTTCGTGGGGGTGTTCCCGTTGCGGCTGACGTCGGAGATCGGGACCTGGATCGCGATGGTGTGCACGTTGAGCGACTGCAGCCCGTTGACGCCAGGTGCGGCAGGCAGCGGGATGAGGTGCAGGTTCTGGAACGGCCGGAGCACCCCGAGGTCGAACACGCTGCCGAGGTCGACGAAGAACGCGTCGCCGCGCTGGCCGGCGAACACCGTCCGGCCACCACGGATCGGGTGCACGGCGGCGGCGGTGAACGTCGCCCCGTAGTTGGGTGTGCTACGCCGGCCGACGTTGACGGGCGGGCACGTCAGGCCTGAGGCGAGCTGCTCGGGCGCACGCCCTCGGGCGACTCGGGTCACCGAGTAGAACTGCGGGCGGTTCCAGTCCGGGTCGGTGATCGAGGAGATCGGTCCGGTGTTGTAGAGGAACGTCTCCGAGCTGCGGACCGTCGTGCTGAACCGGAACTGGTACGTGACGTCCGCCTGGGCGTCACCCCGGTTGCTGACCTTGATCTCGTAGAGCACGTCGTCTCCGAACTCGTAGAAGTTCGGACCGCCCTGCGGGTTCTGGAACGGGATGAAGTTGGCGACGAAGGTGACGGTTCCGGGCTTGTCGGGGCTGATGAACGCGTACACGTCGGTGTTGTCGGCGACGGGGTCCTTCGAGACCTCGGGCGCTTCGCGGTGGGACGACATGTCATCGCCTCCCGGCTGCACGCGTGAGGCGTTGCACGAGCGCTGGGTCGTGGACGACCCGCGCCTCGGTGCCGACGTAGAGCACGAGGGTTCCGGAGCCGGGGTCGCTGACGTGTGCGACGAGAGGCTCGGTGCCCGAGCGCTTCGTCGTCGACGAGACCGCGAAGGCACCGGCGGCGGGCGTGACGACGACCGTCGTGACGGCGCCGGCCCCGGCGAGGAACGAGCGGCGTGAGGGTTTTGCCATCGGGACTCCTTCGAGACAGGACCGTGCCGGCGCCCGTGGCGGCCATCCGTCGGATCGGCCGACGTGACCCATGTGCCCAGAAGCTGTTCCACGGCGCCCCGGTCGCAGGTGGTTCGGCGCGACATCCGAACCGGATTGGTGTGAAAGGCGACCCATCTGACGAGCCCGCGGCGCCGAACAACGTGCGCAACCGGCATACGCGTAGAGCACCGGTCCCGACGGACCGCCACGACCGTCGCCGGTGGGCTCAGCTCGCCTTTCGAACGGCCCTTCTGGCGGTTCCTCGGCGCGGCTTGACCGGTCGAGCGAGAGGATGAAGCCGTGGCACGTTTCTCCGTGGCTCCCGCCGGCGATGACTCGCCGGAGGAGGCTGCGCGCGCCCCGGAGCTGGAGCGGCTGCTGCGCCGGTCGGCGCAGGGCGACGAGCCGGCATTCGGACGGCTTTACGACCTGGTCGCGGCACGGGTCTATGGCCTGGTCCGGCGCGTGGTGCGCGACCCCGCCCAGTCCGAGGAGGTCACGCAGGACGTCTTCCTCGAGATCTGGCGGCACAGTGCCCGCTTCGATGCGACCAAGGGCAGCGCGCTGTCCTGGATGCTGACCATCGCGCATCGCAAGTCCGTCGACCGGGTGCGGTCCGCCGAGGCGGCGCGCGAACGCGACGAGAGCTACGGCGCCGCGAACCAGGACGTCGGCCACGACTCCACCGCTGAGCTGGCGGTCGAGCGACTGGACGCCCAGCGAGTGCGTCAGGCCCTCGACACACTCACGGACACCCAGCGGGGTGCGCTCGAGCTCGCCTATCTCTCCGGCTACACCCACACCGAGGTGGCGGCGATACTCGACCTGCCGCTCGGCACCGCCAAGACGCGGATCCGGGATGGGCTCATCAGATTACGAGACACGTTGGGGGTGACGACATGAGCGACGACCTGAGCGACGACATCCACGCGCTGTCCGGGGCGTATGCCGTCGATGCCCTCGACGACGTCGAGCGCGCACGGTTCGAGCGTCACCTGTCCGGCTGCTCGGCCTGCCAGGCCGAGGTCGCCGGCCTCGCCGCGGCTGCCGGCGAGCTCGCGGTGGTGGCCGAGCACGCTCCGCCACCGGGCCTGCGCGCCAAGGTCCTGGCAGACATCGCGCTGGTGCGACCGCTGCCACCGCTCGCGTCGTCCGCGATGTCACCCGGGTCACCCGACCGGCCTCAGTCCTCCGACCGGCCCGAGCCCACCGACCGGCCCGAGCCTGATGACGGGCCCGAGCCTGATGACGGGCCCGAGCCTGATGACGGGCCCGAGCCTGATGACAGGCCCGAGGCTCCCGCAGCCGGGACCGCCGAGGAGGCGCCGATCGGGGATGAGCTGCGGGCACGCCGCAAGCGCCGGCTGTGGCGTGGCCTCGTCGCCGCCTCGGTCGCACTCCTTCTCGCGATCGGCGGGTTCACGATCTGGCGCGCGACGACGGGCCAACCGGGCCAGAGCGTGGCCGACCAGGTGCTCGCAGCGCCGGACGCGACCCGGACCACCAAGCGGTTCCCCGACGGGTCGACGGCGACGGTCGTCCGCTCCGACGAGCTGGGCAAGGCCGTCCTCGTCACGTCCGGGATGGCGGCGCCCCCGAGCGGCAAGGTCTACCAGCTCTGGCTGCAGGACCCGAACGGCCACTTCGCCTCCGCCGGGCTCATGCCGCCCGGATCCGACCAGGTCGTCGTGCTCGACGGCGACGCCCGCGCGGCGACCGGCGCCGGCATCACCGTCGAACCGGCCGGCGGCTCGAGCCAGCCGACCACCACCCCGATCGCCCTGTTCGCCTTCACCTGACGCGGCGCAGGCGGCATACTCGGCACGCGTTGCGAAGCCTCACAGCTGAGCCTTCAGCACGTCGACCTCGCAGCCCGGGGCGGAGGGGTCGAACCCGTGCTCGACAAGCCAGCGGATGGCCGTCAGGCTGCGCAGCGACCACCAGGCGCGGATCACGTCGAGGTCGACGTCTGCGCCGTAGCCGGCGACGACGTCGCCGAGGTGTTCCGGGTGTCCGAGCGTCAGGCTCGCGAGGTCGTACATCGCATCGCCTCGACCCGCCTCGGACCAGTCGAGCACGCCGGTGATCTCGTCACCGTCGACGAACACATGGGCCACCTGCAGGTCGCCGTGCATGAACACCGGTGCCCACGGTCGGAGCGCAGCCTCGGCAACCTGGCGGTTGCGTGAGACGAGATCTGCGGGAAGGACGTCGTTCGCCAGGAGCCAGGTGCATTCGCTGTCCAGGCTCGATGCCTTCTCCTCGAGGCTCGCCCCGGACCATGGAGGCAGCGGCGCATCGTGCAGCATCCGCACCGTCGCACCCGCCGCGGCCCATGCCGCCGCCGACGCGGTCGACGGCTCACCGAGCCGGCCGAGGGCCGTTCCGGGGAGCGCGTCGAGCGCGAGCACGGGCGGCTCGCGCCACAGGACCTTCGGAACCGGGACGGGCGCCATCGTCATCGCCTCGACCTCGACATCGGTGCGACTCTGGTCTGCGTCGATCTTGAGGAACACCTCGCCGACACGGACGGTCGCCCGCTCGTGATGGGCGACAACGATCTCGATCTGGTCCACGCCGGCCAGTTTCGCGCAAGGGCCACGACGCCCCCACCGAATTTGTCGCCTGCCGCCGACTCGGGCAGCCCGAGTCTGGCGACGCGACGGTGTATCTACGCACGTCGGTTCGCGTCATATTCGTGGGCACCCCCGGCCGGCGCGGTGCTCGAGGTTCCGATGGACAGCTCGAAGGAGAGCGCCATGAAGATGCCAACAACTGACACGTTCGAGCGGCCGCCCGCTGGGACGCCGAAGGACGAGCCTCCAATGCTCTTCCTCCACTCCTACCTCGCGATTCGCACCGCAGTGGGGGTCATCGGGATCCTGCTCCCGATCGTTCTCGCGCTCGGGGACTGGTTCTTCGTGAGCGCCGGGATCGGCGCCAAGGGCCTGCCTCCGGTGGACAAAGCCACCAGTGGCTGGGACCTGCTGCACCTGCGCGGGTCGATCAGCGCGTACTACCACACCGGGGTGGGCGACTACTTCGTCGCCGGTCTGGCGGTCGTCGGGGCCCTGCTCATCCTGTACCTGGCCGGGCAGTGGGCCAAATGGGACTTCTGGCTCAGCCTGGGAGCCGGCATCGCCCTCCTTGGTGTCGTCTTCTTCCCGACCGCGCGTCCCGGCAAGACAATCCCGACCGGGGACTTTGTCCCGGTCCTGGCGTGCGGGGACAAGCCGACCCCGACCGACTGCTCACCGATCCAGACCTACTTCGGCGAGACGGTGACAGCCAGCATCCACTTCGGCTGCGCGGTCATCTTCATCAGCCTGCTCGCAGCGATCTCGTTCGTCTTCGCAAAGCGCATGAAGACGTACGAGGAGAAGAACAAGTACCGCTACGTCCAGACCACCTGTGGATGGCTCATCATCGCCGCCATTGCGTGGGTCGCGATCGGGCACTGGTTGAACTTCGACATCGCCGGCCTGACCCCGCTCTATGTCGGTGAGCTCGTGTCAGTCTGGGCCTTCGGGACGTCATGGCTTTTCAAGGGGCTGTCCCTACGGGCGCTCCTGTCCCCTCGCACGCACGTCGTCCCGCCGCCCGAGCCGACATCGCAAGACCCGGAATCCGCCGCCCCTGCACTGCACTAGTGAGCCGCCCGTGACGGCCTGGGGCAGCCCAGGGGTGTCACTGAAGCGCCCCGCACCAGTTCCCTTGTGCGAGAACGGTTCGGGGCGCTTCCGTGAGCGCGGATCAGGCGGTGCCGAGGGCCTGCGACTTGAGCTGGTCGAACTCCGCCTGGGTGATAGAACCGTCGTCGAGCAGCTTCTTGGCCGACGCGATCTGGTCAACACTCGATCCGCCCCCGCTCGTGGCGACCACGGAGCGCACGTACTCCTCCTGCTGGGCGCGCAGCTGCTGCTGCTGTTCCATGGAGCGCTTGGTCATGCCGCCACCGCGGGCGATCAGGTATACGAACACGCCGAGGAACGGCACCAGGATGATGAAGATGATCCAGATCGTCTTTGCTCCGCCGCCCATGTCGTCGCTACGGAAGATGTCTGCGAACACATAGAACACGCACATGATCCACGCGAAGAAGAGGAAGAACTCGAACATCGCGAGCAGAAACGACCCGTTGTCGTTGAACATCTGACTGCCTTCCGGTGTGGTGAGTGTTGACGAGGTGTCTCAACAGCGACACGTGGGCCTCCGCCGAGCCCCGACTCGCCAACGTGCGTGATCATTCGACCGCATCCGGCGTCCCCACGCTTCACCCCAATCGGGGGGTTCTCAGGGCTTCGCAGCCGCCGGGACCTTCGCCGGGCCGGTCTTCAGGCCGCTGCCGCACAAGGGGACCACGACCTCGCCGGTGCGAAGCGCCACGATGGCGTCCTCGTCGGGACCGGTCGTGCCTGTCGCGGAACGCGCCCGGT
Source organism: Monashia sp. NPDC004114 (assembly GCF_053603855.1). Taxonomy (NCBI): domain Bacteria; kingdom Bacillati; phylum Actinomycetota; class Actinomycetes; order Micrococcales; family Intrasporangiaceae; genus Intrasporangium; species Monashia sp. NPDC004114. The sequence continues at coordinate 40,476 of NZ_JBSGGK010000016.1, forward strand.
CGAGGGCCGCGTAGCAGACGGCGGACGTCGGTTCGACGAAAAGACCCTGCGCCGCGAGATCGGCCTGAGCGACAAGGACCTGGTCGTCGTCGACCGTGACGATCGTCCCCCCGCTGTCGCGGACCGCGGCGAGAATCTGCGCGCCGCGCGGTGGTGCGGTGATGGCGATGCCTTCGGCCACGGTCGGGCGCGTCGGGACCGGGGAGACGTCTCCACGCCCTGCCGACCATGCGACCGCGAGCGGCGCGCATGCGCTGGCCTGGACGGCCACGATCCGTGGGACCCGCTCGATGAGCCCGTGGTGGTGCAGCTCGGCAAACGCGAGCGCGCAGCCGAGCACGAGGGTCCCGTTGCCCACGGGCACCATGACCACGTCCGGCGCGCGGCGGCCGAGCTGCTCCCAGATCTCGTACCCATACGTCTTGACGCCATGGACGAAGTAGGGGTGGTAGACGTGGCTGGCATAGAGCACACCTGGCTCGCCAGCCGCCTCGAGTGCGGCAGCCGCGGTCGCTGCCCGGTCGCCGTCCACGAGGACGACCTGGGCGCCGTGCGCGTACAGCTGGGCCAGCTTGCCGGGAGAGGTGGCGCCGGGGACGAAGACCCGGACGGGCACACCGGCACGAGCGAAATATGCCGCCGCGGCCGTGCCGGCGTTGCCGCTGGAGTCGACGATCGCGCTCCGGACACCGAGGCGCCTGGCAGTGGTCGCCAGGACGACGGCGCCACGATCCTTGAACGAGGAGGTCGGCATCAGGAAGTCACACTTGAGGGACACGTCCTGGTGGGCGAGCGACGGCACGAGCGGCGTGAACCCCTCCCCCAGTGACACCTGCGCGTCGAAGGGGACCGGCATGGTGCTCGCGTAGCGCCACATGGAGCTCGGGCCTGCCGCCAGTCCCGCCAGGTCAAGTCGCGTGCCGAACGGCGCCGCATCGAGCACGCCTCCGCACGCGCACCTCCACTGCAGTGAGGCAGCCGGGTACGTCGTGTCGCATGCGCTGCACACGAGGTCGGGCAGCACCTGCCGGTCGGTCTGGACCCCCATGTGCGGCAGTCAAACACGGATCCATCGAGAGCGTCAGGAGGCACGAGCGCACGCAACGGTTGGGGCGACTCGTGCCTTCTGACCAGACGGATGAGCGTTCCGTCACAAACGTGGCGAGGACTAGGGATTCGCCACCTTCAGCTTGTTGCTCAGTTCAGTGACTTCGGCCTGGAGCGCGCGAACTTCGTTGAGAAGCGTCGCCAAGCTGGTATTGGCGCTGATGGCTTCACGTGTGCCACGCTCCAGCCAGCTGCTGGCCTTCGATGCGCCGCCGGTGACGCTGTTGGTCACCGCGACCGTCCACGTGTCTTCGGAGATCTGCGCGATGGCGTTGAGAATCGCCTTCTGCTGCTCTGGTGTCATGACGTTGTCCTTTTCATATGCCGCCCACGTCATGGAGACATGGTCGCGGTTGCCGGTGTCTGGGCCCGCGCTCTCGCCGGAGAGGCCGTTGCGGTTGTCCTTGTAGGCAGTGACCTGGCCCTGGGCTGAGTCCGCAAGCGGGTCAGCGTCGATCCGGACCACGTGGATGTGCCGCTGCCACTTGTCCGGGATGGCCTCGCGGAACCACGCCGCCGAGCCGAGGCTTCTGGCGAGCGTCTCCAGCGTTCGGGCCTGCACGTCGTTCAGGTGCTCGGCATCGAGGTCCACGACCCCGGCTCGGGTGTGGGTGAAACCTGAGTCAGGGTCCCGAAACAGCTCTTCCGTGCTGCCATCGGGTTTCCGAACCGTCACGCCCTGGAAGCTGCCCGCCTTGCGGATGGGCCGGACGAGAATGTCGGGCCCGGTGATCCGGGCCAGCTCTTCGAGCATGTCCACGGTCGTTGCGTCGGTCCAGATCCCCCTGAACCCCACCACGTCGAATACGGCGACCATCTGGTGTCCTCCTGTGTGAGGCTGGCCTCGAGGCAGGGGCGCCCCACGGGGCCAGGCACCAATACAGATGCACGGCGACCGCGAGCAGATACACCATCCGGGGTCGACGCCGCCGGGGACAGCGGGCACACTGAGCGGCAGGACTCGGGCGGGACGTCCGACTGTCAGCAGCCGGAGGACCCGTGAGCGACGCGACCTGGAGCCTGGTGGTTCTGGCGGTGACGGTCGCGCTGTTCATCTGGAACCGGTTGTCGGTCGGCCTGGTTGCGGTGATGAGCGCGTTGGCGCTCTACGTGACCGGCGTCGTGGACGCCACCACTGCGGTGTCCGGCTTCGGCGACCCCGTCGTCGTGTTCATCGCGTGCCTGTTCGTCGTGGCCGCAGGGCTCGAGACCGCGGGCGTCACCGCGTGGGCCGGACGCGCGTTGGTGCGCCGGGCCGGCTCCGGACGCACGATCCTGATGATCTCGTTCATGCTGCTGGCCGCGGTGTTCTCGGCCTTCGTGACGCCCAACGGCTCGGCAGCGGCGATGCTGCCGGTCGTGGTCCTGGGGGCACGGCATACGGAGCTGTCGCCGTCACGCCTGCTGATGCCGCTGTCGTTCGCGGCCATCGCCGGCGCGCTGCTCCTGCTGTCGGGCGGCCCGACGAACGTCATCGTGTCGGATGCCCTCGTCGCCGCGACCGGCCAGAGCTTCGGCTTCTTCGAGTTCGGTCTCATGGGCGTGCCGCTGCTCATCGTGACGATCGCGGTGAGCGTGCTCTTCGGAGAGCGTCTGCTGCCGCACCGCAAGCCGGAAGAAACCGTGGCCGACGTGTCCGACCATCTCGAGACACTGCTCGAGCACTACCGCCTCGAGGAGGGCTTCACCCGCGTCCGGGTGCGTCCGGGCTCTGGCTTCGCCGGGACGCCCCCGGACCAGATCGCCGTGCCCGACGGGCTCACCGTCGTGGGAGTGCAGCACGCCGACGGGGCTCCCGGCGACGTCGGCGAGGTCGTGCGCGCCGGTGACGTCGTGGTCGTCAGCGGCGACACCTCGGATGTCGCGCAGCTCGTCGCCTCCGGAGACGTCGAGGTCGTCGCGACCCCGCTCACCAGGCAGACCAGAGAGGCGCTGCTGGGCCGCGAGGCCGGTGTGGCCGAGGTGGTCGTGCCGCCGCGATCGGCTTTCATCGGGCAGCGCGTCTTCCCAGGGCAGGTGCGCTCGGGGCTGACGGTACTGGCCGTCCGCCGCTTGGGGCGCGACCGAGGCCCACAGGCCACCAACGCCGCCGAAGGCGACCTGCTCCTGCTGCACGGACCGTGGGCTGCGGTCTCGGCGCTCGCGAAGGACCACGACGTGCTCCTCGTGACCGATCCCGACCTGGTGCGTCAGCAGAACGCCCCGCTCGGTGGGCCGGCCTGGCGGGCCCTCGGCGTCCTCGCCGTCACGGTCGCCCTGCTGGCGACGGGCGTCACGACTCCCGCGATCGCGGGACTCGTCGGGGCCGGGGGCATGGTGCTGACGGGTGTCCTCACGCCGCAGCAGCTCTACCGTGCGGTCTCGTGGCAGACCGTCGTGCTCATCGGTGGGCTCATCCCGATGTCGGTGGCGATCACGACCAGCGGCGCCGCCGACATCGTCGCGGGACACATCGTGGACCTCGTGGAAGGTGGAGGGCCGCGGCTGCTCCTGGCGGCACTGTTCGTCCTCACGCTCGCGCTCGGGCAGGTGATCTCGAACACCGCGACCGTGCTGGTGATCACGCCGATCGCGCTGGCTGCCGCCCACGATGTCGGCATCGCCGCCGCCCCGGTGCTCATGCTCGTGGTCGTGGCGGGCACGACGTCGTTCCTCACTCCGATAGCGACACCGGCCAACATGATCGTCATGGGCCCGGCCGGCTACCGGTTCGGCGACTACTGGAAGCTCGGTCTCGCCACGACCGTCGGCTGGTTCGTCATCGCGATCACGCTCATCCCGGTCTTCTGGCCCACCTGAGCCCTTGGCGATGTGAGCGATGTGGGCGACGTGGGCGAGGAAGGCGAGCCCGACGCCGACCTCCAGTCGTTGGGACAGGTGCGCGGGTGATCTGCTCGTAAGGGAGGATGGCGCACATGGCCAAGCCCCATGCTGGCCCCCGGTTCTTCAAGCGACGCGGCCACGAGCTCACCGTCAAAGACTCCGAGGGTGTCAAGCACCAAGCCCACCTGGAGCGAGTGGATGCCGACTCCGGGCAGCCCGTCACTCAGGACGACGGCGCGTTCGCGTTCGGCTACTGCAAGAGCTGCGACTGGACCGGCCCAGCGCGGCGGGCTCGCGACAAGGCTCGCCGGGACGCGAAATCGCACATGGACGAGTGCCCCGAGGGCAAGGGCAAGATCCGCATCGGCATCAGCGAGGGCGACCCTCGATAAGCCCGCGCATCGTATGCCGCACGCGCACCTAAGGTGAGCCGGTCCGCCCGTGGCCGGTGGAGCTCTGGTCAGTGCTGTTCGCGGTGCCCCTGGGCGTGGGCTCGCCGCCGGGGCGGCTCACCAGACGTGTGTGGATCTCGTGGATGCGCGCATGCAGCACCTCCTGGCGGGCCAGGTGCTCACGATGGAGCTCGGCGATGATCTCCTTGGTCGGCTTCCCGCCCATGAAGTCCGGGTGGTGGCGCCAGCAGAGGTAGAACTGCCCGCCGGCAGCGGGATGGTTTCCGACGCGCCAGCAGCCTGGATGGTGGCAGTTGTACTTCTTGACCAGCTGGTAGACCCCCGTGCTGACCGCACCGATCAGGGTCAGCTCGGCGATGTCGGACCCGATGCCGGACCAGAACCCGTAGTAGGGCCCGGTGAGGTCGGTCAGTCCGGTGTGGACGGCCAGCCAGCTGTCGACGTCTGTCGCGTGGACGATCCACACCATGGCGACGCCCAGCAGGGTCACGGCGATGGCGATCAGGGCCCCGAGACGAAGCCTTCTCTGGCGCCCGAAGATGACTCGCTCTTGAGCCGGCGCTGCTGCCGGCAGTGCGAGCCGGTCGGACGACGCGTCCGGCCCGGCCGAGGCTGAGGCGCCTTCCGCCGGTGGCGGCGGCGAGGGTGCAGGACTGTTCGTGGACATGGCTCCCACAGACGAAGATGCGATGAGGCGATGCCGTCTCGGTGGCCGAGGCTACGGCCCCAGTATCGCAGCCCTCCCGCCCACAGATGGACCCGCACCAGTCGCCCAACGCCGAGAATGCCGCGTGGCGTGCCTTCAGAGGAGGGCCGCGGTCATCGCGTCTGCGACGAACCGTCCGTAGCGGTCGAGCGGCATACCACGGCGCATGACGAGCAGCTCGTAGAGCTCGGCGGAGCTGTAGGTCCACATGATGTCCGCCGCGGCGGCGACGCTGACGTCGGAACGGAGGTGCCCGGCCCGTTGGAGTCGGCGCGCGTTGGCGGTCATCCGTCGCAGACGCTCGGCGTCGATGTCGTCGAGCAGCGACTGAAGCTCCGGGTCGGAGCCGGCCGCGGCGCGGACGAGCAGCAGGAGCGGGCTGGCTCGCGGCGCGAGCTCGGTGACGAACCGTCCCCATCCGGCGATGATCCTGCGCGGGTCGGTCTCCTGCGCCTGGAGCGCGTCGGAACGGTGCTCCGCCGGGACCGGGCCCTCGCCCTCGATGGCGCGGCCGACGATCGCGCGGACCAGGCCCGGCTTGCCGCCGAACGACTTGTAGATGGTGTCCACCGAGACGTCGGCAGCTTCGGCGACAGCGGAGATCGACGTGGCGGCATACCCGTTCGCGAGGAACAGCCGCTCCGCGGCCTGGACAACACGCGCCCGGCTCTGGCGTGCCTGCTCGCGGCGACGGGAGGAGTCGTATGTGCGCGGGGTCTTGACGCGGTCACGTGGTGGAGTCATAGTTCATTACAGTCTACTGGAACGAAATCAGGTGGACCATGGACGACACACAGAGATGGCTGGATCGGCTGATCGGGGCCGCCAACGAGCACGATCTCGATGCACTCGTTGGCTGCTTCGCCCCTGACTACGTGAACAGCACCCCGGCCCATCCCGGCCGCGGGTTCATCGGCCGAGACCAGGTACGGCGGAACTGGGATCAGATCTTCACGTTCGTGCCGGACCTCCACGTTGCCGTCATAGCAGCCGCATTCGACCGTTCGACGATCTGGACGCAGCTGGACATGCGCGGCACACGGAGGGACGGAAGCCCGCATCACATGACGGGCGTCGTCGTATTCGACATCGACGGGGACATGGCTCGAAGGGCTGCCTTCTTCGTGGAGCCGGTCGACGAGGGAGCTGACACGGTCGACCAGGCCGTGCGCGACCAGGTCGTGCGGTGAGAGCGCTCGTTGCCGGGGGCACCGGCCGGCTGGGGTCGCGCGTCGTAGAACGCCTCGTCGCCCAGGATGTCGAGGTCCGGGTCCTGACGCGTGACGCGCGACGAGCGGAGCCGCTGCACCGGTTGGACGTCGACGTGGTCGAAGGTGACGTCCGGCGGCCCCGGACGCTCGGGCCGGCAGTCGCGGGCGTGGATGTCGTGGTGTCGGCCGTTCACGGGTTCGCCGGCCCCGGCTGGGTCACCCCGAGATCCGTCGACCGGGACGGAAACGCGAACCTCGTCGCGGCCGCCCGAGGCACCGACGCGGCATACGTGATGGTGTCCGTCGTGGGTGCGTCACCGGACAGCCCCATGGTGCTGTTTCGAGAGAAGTACGCCGCCGAACAGGTCGTGCAGTCCAGCGGGCTCGCATGGACGATCGTCCGGGCGACGGCGTTCGCCGAGCTGTGGGCAGAGGCTGTCGGTCACGGGATCGTCCTCGGGCGCGGGGACAACCCGATCAACCTCGTATCGGTGAACGATGTCGCCGACCTCGTCGCTGGCGCCGTCCTCGGCCCGACCTACCGCGGGCGGATCCTCGAGATCGGCGGCCCGCGCGACCTGTCGCTCAACGAGCTGGCTGCCCTGCTGCGCGACCCTGATGAGTCGCCGGCTCGGGTGCGGCACCTCCCACGAGGGGTGCTGCGGGCCTTGGCTCCGCTGCATCGTCTGCCTCAGGCGGCCTTGCTGATGGACACAACTGACCTGACGTTCCGGCCGAGCGGGCAGGGACGCTACATCGGCCCGACCGACCCCGGCGCGCTCGCGCCGCCGCCCGCCCCGCCGCCCGCCCCGCCGCCCGTCACGGGTCGGTCGTCAGCCAGCCGCGAGGCGAGTTCACCACGAGCCGGTCGGCCAGATCGGCCGACTTCATCACGAGCGCGGCGTTGGTCTCGTCCGAGCCCATGACCCACTCGGTGGCGTCGTCTCGGCCCTTGCCGAACTGGACATGTCGGTCGATGAGACGGCTGACCCGCACCTCGTCGTCGGTCGCGACGTACCAGACCTGGTCCAGCTGTGCCCGTGCGCGGATCCACGGCTCCTGGTCCAGCAGCAGGTAGTTGCCTTCGGTGACGACGAGCTTCGCGGACGGAGCGACGACGAGGGCTGCTGCCAGCGGCTGTTCGAGCGTGCGCTCGAAGCCCGGAACATAGATCACCTCGTCCGGACTGCTGTGCACACGCTCCAACAGGTGGGCGTACCCGGCGACGTCGAAGGTGTCGGGGGCTCCCTTGCGGGACAAGGCGCCGAGACGTCGCAGCTGCACGTCGGCCAGATGGAACCCATCCATCGGCAGGTGGGCGACCCAGTCAGCGCCCCGAGTCTGCGCCACGTGCGCGATGAGGGCCTCGACAAAGGTCGTCTTCCCGGCTCCCGGGGCACCCGCCACTCCAAGGACCACGCGTCGCCCGTCGACGACGAGGCCCGCCGCACGCTCGGCGAGCCTCGAGAGGCCGGGTGAGCCACCGCCTGACGTCATGGCGTGCTACGAGCCCTGTCGGCGCACCATCTCGGTGATCCAGATGGGCGCGAACGGCGAGGTGCAGTTCGGCGGGGTCGGGTAGTCCTTGAGCACTTCAAGCCGCTCACCGATGTCCATCGCCCGGGCTCGGTACTCAGGATGCTCGATCCCGATCTGGGCGAGACAGGTGTTCATGGCCCACTGCAGGCGCGAGGGGGCGCTCTTCATCTCGGCCTCGATGAGGTCGAGCAGGCCCGGCAGGTCGAGGCCCTCAGGACTCCTGGCCACCCGGTCGGCGGTCAGCGCCCAGCCCGCGCTCGCGACAACCGGATCGCTGTCGGCGAGCCAGGAAACACGCAGCTCCTCGCAGTGCGGGCTCTTCTTGACGACGTACCCCACGAGCCAGTCGTGCACCTTGGGAGTGCGCGCCTCGCGCAGCATCGTGTCCAGCTCGTCGCGCCCGAACGCCTTGGGCCGGCAGATCAGGATCGCCAGGAGCTTCGCCGCGGTGTCGTCGGTCTGCCAGAGCCCGAGAGCGAGGTCCTGCTGTGTCTTGAGCCGCTTGGCGAGGGCACGCAGCTGGCCGAGGTTGACGGCGTGGTCGTCCCCGTGCCTCGTGTTGACCTCGAGCGCCTTCGGATCCTGCATCGCGGCCAGCTCGGCCATCACCTCGGCAACCGTCACCTCGCCCACTGTCGTCCCAGCCATCTCAGCCTCCCTGTCGCTGTGGTGCCTCCTTGGAACTCTAGAGGCGCCGAGGTCTGCCGTCCTCAGGGTGGACCGTGCTCGAGGCACCACCCAGCGCTCGAATCCGAGAGCCAGCCCGACAGGACCTGGCAATCTCCTGAGGATCGGCACGACACGCCGCGCAGCCTCGAACGCGAGCCCCGGAACGGGCGTCTCCGTCTGGGGCTCAGACGGGGCCCCAAGGAGGAAACGGCCATGCGAACTCGACTTATCGCGGCCATCGGAGTCAGCCTTGCCAGCATCGCCATCGCGGGCGCGGCACCGGCTCTGGCCAGCGGCGACCCTGCGGGCACCGGCCCACCGAGCCAGTCTTGTCAGGACATCGAGGCTGCCGGCGGCACGACCCCAGGGAACGCCGCCTCGTCACCGGGATCGCCCTTCAACGAGCCCGGCATCAACTCGACGCTCGGAGGCACGGGCGGCCAGAACTACAGCCCCAGCTCGCAGTACGACGTGGCCTGCTACCACGTGTCCCAGCACTAGTGCGGGAGTCGAAACCACCACCGAACAGGACGTATGCCGTGGGCCTCGCCCCACGGCATACGTCAAGCGCCGCTGCAGCGGCGACCCACTCAGCCGCGCTCGTCCTCGGGCGTCCGCACCCAGTCGCGCACCTCGGGCATGTCCTCGAGGTGGTCCACGATGTACGTCCCGTGCCGCTCGAGCTGGGACTCGCACCATGACTTGAGGTCGCTCGCGCCCCGCACCTGCCGGCGCGTGTTGTTGATCGCGTCGATGACGAGGTGGTAGCGGTCGACCTCGTTCCGGACGACCATGTCGAAAGGCGTCGTCGTGGTGCCCTCCTCGCTGAAGCCGCGCACATGGAAGCGGTCGGCGTCCGGGCGCCCGTGGACGAGCTGATGGATCGCGCCGGAGTACCCGTGGAACGCGAAGACGACGTCGACCGAGTCGGTGAACAGCTCCGCGAACCGCACGTCGTCCATCCCGTGCGGGTGGCTCCGCTTCCGGGGCAGGGTCATGAGGTCGACGATGTTGACGACGCGCACCCGCAGCTGAGGCAACCGCTGCCTCAGGATCTCGGCCGCAGCGACGACCTCCATCGTCACCACGTCCCCTGCGCAGGCGAGCACGATGTCCGGGTCCTGCGACCCGTCGTCCGTGCCGGCCCAGTCCCAGATCCCGCCTCCCGCCGCGCAGTGCGCGACGGCCTCGTCCATCGTCAGCCACTGCGGCTGTGGCTGCTTGTCGATGACGATGAGGTTGACGTAGTTGCGTGAACGGAAGCAGTGGTCGGCAACGGACAGAAGGCAGTTCGCGTCCGGCGGCAGGTAGATCCTGGACACGTCGCCGCGCGCGTTGAGCACGGTCGTGATGAGTCCCGGACCCTGGTGCGAGAAGCCGTTGTGGTCGTTGCGCCACGTTGTCGACGTCAGCAGGATGTTGAGGCTGGGCACCTTGGCGCGCCAGTCGAGGTGGTTCGCCTCCTGGAGCCACTTGCAGTGCTGCACGGTCATCGAGGCGCTGACCATGGCGAACGCCTCGTAGGTCGCGAACAGCCCGTGCCGGCCGGTGAGGTTGTAGCCCTCGAGCCAGCCGTGGCAAGCGTGCTCGGACAGGACCTCCATGACCCGGCCGTCGTGCGAGATCTTCTCGTCGTCGTCATCGATGCGCTCGGCGAGCATCCGGTCGGAGACATCGAACACCGCGCCGATGCGGTTGCTGTTCGTCTCGTCAGGACAGAACAGCCGGAACGTCGTCGGGTTGCGCCGGTAGAGCTCGCGCATCATCTCGCCGAGCGCGCGGGTCGACTCGGCGCGCACCGTCGCCGGCGACGGCACGTCTCGGGCGAACTCGCGGTAGTCGGGGATGTCGAGATCCGTCGTCAGCACGCCGCCGTTCGCGTGGGGCGACGCGCTCATGCGCAGGTCACCGGATGGATTCGCCTGCAGCACAAGGGCAACCGGCGCTCCGCGCTCGTCAAAGAGCTCCTCCGGACGGTACGACTTCAGCCACTCCTCGAGCTGCTGGAGGTGGGCCGGGTTCTCCTTGACGCCGGACAGCGGCACTTGGTGGGAGCGCCACGTCCCGGTGACGCGGACGCCGTCGACCTCGTCCGGACCGGTCCAGCCCTTGGGCGTCCGCAGCACGATGAGCGGCCAGTGCGGCCGCATGCCGTCCCAGTCGCCGCCACGCGCGGATGCCTGGATCGCCGTGATGCGGTCATATGCCGTCGCGAGCGTCTCCGCGAACCGCTCGTGCATGCCGGGCAGGTCGTCGCCCTCGACCTCGAGCACGTCGTAGCCGTGCCCCTCGAGGTAGCTGCGCACCTCGGCGGGGTCCTTGCGGCCCATGACCGTGGGGCCGGCGATCTTCGCGCCGTTGAGATGCAGGATCGGCAGGACCGCACCGTCACGCGTCGGGTTGAGGAACGAGACGCCGTTCCAGGAGCCCGCCAGCGGGCCCGTCTCTGCCTCGCCGTCACCCACGACCGCGAGCGCGAGCAGGCCAGGGTTGTCCATGACGGCCCCGAAGGCGTGCGTGAGCACGTAGCCGAGCTCGCCGCCCTCGTGGATCGAGCCCGGTGTCGTCACCGACACGTGGCTGGGTATGCCGCCGGGCGCGGAGAACTGCCGGAAGAGCCGTCTCAGCCCGGCCAGGTCGCAGGTGACGTTGGGGTACGTCTCGGTGTACGTGCCCTCGAGGTAGCCAGCGGCGACGAGCGCCGGGCCGCCGTGGCCAGGTCCGGTGAGGTAGATCGTCTCCTGGCCGCTGTGCCGGATGATCCGCGACATGTGCGTGTAGACGAAGGACAAACCCGGGCTCGTGCCCCAGTGCCCGAGCAGCCGCGGCTTGATGTGATCCGGCGCAAGGTGCTCGTGCAGGAGCGGGTTGTCCTGGAGGTAGATCTGGCCGATGGTCAGGTAGTTGTTGGCCCGCCACCAGGCGTCCATCGCCGCGATCTCGTCTGCGGTGGCTGCGGGGACGGTGGGCACGGTTGTCGTTGTCACAGGGTGCCGCCTCTCGACCGAAGAGCTCGGGGGTTCAGAACGAGCCTCACGGACTCAGCGGATGGCCGCAAGGCCTCGCCCCAGAACGGGGGTATCCGCGTGCCTGCGCGGGCACGCGGATACACCTCGAGCGTTCTGCTCAGCTCTTGAACGCGTCCTTGACGTGCTCACCCCGTTGCTTGAGGTCTGCCGCTGCCTGGTCGCGCTTGCCTTCGGCCTCGAGCCGCTCGTTGTCGGTCGCCTTGCCGGCGGCCTCCTTGGCCTTGCCCTTCACGTCCTGGCCGGCGTTCTTGGCCTTGTCTGCGTTACCCATGTGCGGACACTCCTTTCGCATCCATTCGGACACAGGCCTCCCTACCCGTTTCGCTCGTCCGGTCACCAGCCGGACGGTGGACCTGGACGAGACAGTCGGTGCCCTTTGCGACACTGGAGGGGTGTCACAGCCCTCCACCCAGCCCCCCGAGCAGTCCGAGTCATCGCCTGAGTCATCGCCTGAGTCATCGCCTGAGCCATCGCCCGAGTCGTCATCGCCTCAGCCCGCGCAGTCCACGTCGGCGAGCCGCGTGCAGCGGCCGCACGACCTGAGCAGGTTCGCGTACCTCTCGATCGCTGCGGCGATCGTGACGATCACGCTCAAGGTGGTCGCGTGGCAGATCACCGGCTCGGTGGGACTGTTGTCCGACGCTGCGGAGTCGGTGGTCAACCTCGTCGCCGCCGTCGCCGTGCTCATCGCGCTCAAGGTCGCGGCCATGCCCGCGGACAAGAACCACCACTTCGGCCACACCAAGGCGGAGTACTTCTCGGCGGCGATCGAGGGGGTCATGATCTTCGTCGCGGCCCTGGTCATCATGTGGACGGCGATCGACCGGTTCCTGCACCCGCAGGCGCTGGAGAACGTCGGCCTCGGCCTCGCCATCTCCGTCGTCGCCTCGGTGGTCAACGGTGTCGTCGCCGTTGTGCTGCTCCGGGCCGGGCGCCGCTACCGCTCCTTGACTCTGACGGCCGACGGCAAGCACCTCATGACGGACGTGTGGACCTCGGCCGGCGTCGTCGTCGGCGTCCTCATCGTTGCGCTGACGGGCGTGGCCCGGCTCGACCCGGTGGTTGCCTTCCTCGTCGGTCTCAACATCGTCTGGACCGGCTGGAAGCTGATCCGGGAGTCCACCGAAGGCCTCATGGACATCTCGATGTCGAAGGAGGACAACCGCGCGATCGCCGACATCCTCACGAGGTTCGTCACGAGCGAGGTCCACTTCCACGCGCTGCGCACTCGTGAGTCCGGTCACCACCGTTTCGCCGAGGTGCATGTCCTCGTGCCGGGCGCCTGGACAGTGCGGCAGGGACACGACCTGGTCGAGGAGGTCGAGGCGGCGGTGCACCGCGACTTCGGGGAGATCGCGCTGACGTGTCATCTCGAGCCGAGGGAGGACCCGCGGGCGTACGGCGACTACTCTGCCGAGTTCCCGGTGCCGACGCACGAGGACATCCTCGCCGCGCACGAGCCCGAGACCGGCCCCCGCGGCGCGACGAGCAGGACCCAGCGGGGCGCGTCCACCGCGACCACTCCGGGTGGCGACCGGCTGTGAGCCGCAGCCATGTGGTCCTGCCCTCGCCCATCGGCGAGCTCACCGTCGTCGCCGAGGACGACGCGATCACGCACCTGCTCATGGACGCGGCGAGGCACCGGCCGGACGACGCGGAGGTCTACGGACCGGTGGGCGACATCGAGCAGGAGCCCTTCGCGTCCGCGAGCGTGCAGCTGGCGGCATACTTCACCGGTGCCCTGACGACCTTCGACCTGCCGCTCGCACCCCAGGGCGACGACTTCCACCAGAAGGTGTGGGCGCTGCTGCGCGAGATCCCGTACGGCGAGACCCGCAGCTATGGCGACCTCGCTCGCGCGCTCGGCGACCGAAACCTCGCCCAGGCGGTCGGGTCGGCCAACGGCCGCAACCCCATCTCCATCGTCGTCCCCTGCCACCGGGTCATCGGCAGCGACGGCTCGCTGGTCGGTTATGCCGGTGGGCTCGACCGCAAGCGGTACCTCCTCGCGCTCGAGGAGCCTCCCGCGGACCAGGTCGGCCGGCTCTTCTGAGCCCGCTCGCTCGACTCGATCTGGGGGGCTGGTGCGATGCTGGGCCCGACCTCACACTTACGCGGGCTGGAGCGTCTACCGGGCATGAGGACACCGTTCGAGCAGGCCGTCACCGACCACGGGGCCGTGGTGCTGCGGGTCTGCCGCGCTGTCCTGGGCCCCATTGAAGCCGAGGACGCGTGGTCAGAGACCTTCCTGTCCGCGTTGCGTGCCTGGCCGGACCTGCCGGACGACGCGAACGTCCGGGCCTGGCTCGTCACCATCGCCCACCGCAAGGCGCTCGACGTGGTCCGGGCGGAGAGGCGGCATGCGCTGCCGGTCGAGTCGGTGCCGGACCGACCGGGCCCCCAGGCGGACCAGCCCGACGCTGCTCTGCCCGACGAGGCCCTGTGGTCGGCGCTGGCCCAGCTGCCCCCGAAGCAACGCCAGTGCGTGGCCTACCACCACGTCGCCGGCCTGCCACACCAGGAGGTCGCCGTGATCGTCGGAGGCACCGCAGCGGCCGCACGCCGCGCGGCCGCCGACGGCATCGCGCGACTTCGCGAGACCTATCTCACCCGCGAGGAAGTGAGCTCCTATGTCTGACAATGTGATTCAGCTGCTGTCCGATCCCAGCGCCGGTGACGCCGAGCGGCTTGTGGCCCTGCACGATGCACTCGTCGAGCGCGCCACGTCTGCAGCGCTCGTCGACGTCACGTACCGCACCGTCGACTCCCCCGTCGGGCCCCTGCTGCTCGCCGCGACCGATGCCGGCACCGTCCGCGTCGCGTATGCCGTCGAAGACCACGACCGCGTGCTGGAGACCCTGGGCAGGCACATCGGGACGCGAATCCTCAAGAGTGGCAAGCGTTTCGACCAGCTCGTGCAGGAGCTGGACGAGTACTTCAACGGCCGGCGCCACACCTTCGAGACTCCCGTCGACCTTCGCCTCGCGCACGGGTTCCGCCTATCCGTGCTCCAGCACCTGCGCGACATCCCATACGGCTCCACCGAGAGCTACGCCCAGGTCGCCGCGGCCGCGGGCAGCCCCAGGGCAGTTCGCGCCGTCGGGTCGGCCTGCGCGACAAACCCAGTCCCGATCGTGGTGCCGTGTCACCGGGTGGTCCGCTCGGACGGCAGCCTCGGCGGGTACCTCGGCGGCATCGCCGTGAAGGAGCGGCTGCTCGGCCTCGAGTCCGCCGCCTGACCTCCTAGGGGCGATCCTCCCCGTCCCTGTGATCTTGCTCCGTATTCCGGAGCAAGATCACAGGGCGCGAGGCCGCCACCTGCAGGGCGCGTGGATGGCACCATTCCGGCATGGCTGACGGGACGCGACGATGACCTGGCCGGTGCGGCATACCTGCGTGGTGTATGAGAACCCGTGGCTCACCGTCCGGGAGGACGCGGTGGTCCGGCCGGACGGCACCGACGGCATCTACGGGGTCGTCGAGCTCCGCCGCCCGGCAGTGTTCGTCGTCGCCCTGACCGGCGAGGACGAGGTCGTCCTCGTCACGGTCGACCGCCACACCGTGGGGCTCTCGCTCGAAGTGCCGGCGGGTGGCACCGACGGCGAGGACCCGCTGCTGGCGGCGCAGCGCGAGCTCGCCGAGGAGACCGGCCTCGCCGCGGACACGTGGCGCCAGGTAGGCGTCATGAACGCCCTCAACGGCGTATGCCGCGCGCCCGAGCTGGTCTTCCTCGCAACGGGCCTGCATCCCGCCCCGGCCGTCGACCACGACGCGTCGCGCGCCGAGGAGGGCATCCAGGCGGTCTCTCGGGTCCCGGTCGCCGAGGTGCTTCGACGACTCTCCGACGGGTCGATCACCGACGGCGAGACGGTCGCCGCGCTCATGTTCGCCCTGGTGGCGCTTGGTCGGGTGCACTGACCTCGTGCATTTCGCCGCCTGGGCATGCAACGGTTCGGGCGGCTGGCGGGTCCATGAGGTGTACGACAGTGACAGCAGAACCGACAGACCGGCGATCCACGACCTGGCGGGAGCAGATGAGACGCAGGGACGAGGCGGCCTTCCGCACGTTCGTCGTCGAGCAGCAGACCATGCTGCGTCGACGCGCCTTCCTGCTCTGCGGCAACTGGGCCGACGGCGACGAGCTGGTCCAGGAGGCGCTCGCCCGGGTCTACGTCGCGTGGCCACGCATCGGGGAAGGCGCCGAAGCGGCATACACGAGGCGAACCATGTTGAACCTCTACCTCAACCAACAGCGGAAACGACGACGCGAGGTCCTCACCGACACCACACCAGAGCCGGCCATCGAAGGCCCCGACCGCGAGCTCGCGATGACGCTCACGCAGCTGCTCGAGGACCTTCCCGAGAAGCAGCGAGCGGTGCTCGTGCTGCGCTTCTGGGAGGACCTCACCGTCCCTCAGATCGCGGAGTGCACCGGAGTCAACGAGGGGACGATCAAGAGCCAGATCTCGCGCGGGCTGTCAGCCCTGCGCAACAGGCTGGCCGATCCACCACTCACCGGGGCAGGAGCGGTGACATGAGCGACGACATGAGCGAACACCCGATCCGCGACGGCGCGCCCGACCCCGCCGAGCAGGCGCTGCGAAAGGCGCTGGGCACCATGAACGAGCTCGAACCGCCACAGGACGACCTGTTCGTCCAGCGCGCCCTCCTGCGCGGCCGGGCCGCCACGGCCCGACGCCGCTCGGCGCTGATGGGGGCGGCCGCGGCCTTCGTGGTCCTCGGCTCGGTCGGCGGGACCTGGTATGCCGCCAACCACGGCCTGACCGCGAACAGCGCGACCTCCGCGGGCGCCGGGGAGGCGGGCTCCGAGGCCAAGGCGCCTGCGGACGCCTCTGGCGGCTCTGGGTACAGCAGCGGCGGCAATGCGCCTGACGTCCCGCGCGGGCCGGCCGTGGCCCCGCAAGGCACCGCGTCGGTCTGGTTCGAGGGGCCTTCCACGCCGGTCACGCAGGGCTTCGACTCGGTGTGGCCGTCGATCGCCTCGCGCTGGCCCGACACCTTCTCGGGCGCCTACACGACCGATGCCACGAACACGCACCTCGTCGTCGCCGAGACCCAGCCGAACCCGGCCCTCGAGGCGCTGGTGCGGGGCGCGATGCCCTCGCCCAGCGACGTCGAGTTCACCACGGCCACGCACTCGTTCGCCCAGAAGGAGCAGGTGGCGCAGCAGGTGGTCGACGACACCGCGTTCTGGCGCTCCCAGGGCGTCGAGGTCTACAGCGTGCGCCAGGACGGGCGGGCGGACCAGGTCGTCGTCGTCGCGGACGAGGGTTCGACGCCGGGGGTGATCGCCCGACACTACGGCGACATCGTGCGCGTGGTTCCTGCGTCCCCAGCGCCCCCGACCGCTCCCAACGCGAGCAGCCTGCCGAACCTGCACCCCTGAGGCCGTCCTCGACCGCCGGCAGGGTCGGACGCCGCGGTTAGGCTGGCCGCCATGGAGGAGCCGATCCCGCCGCAGGCACCGGTCAGCCCGCTGGAGGCGCTGCGTCGCATCTGCTTCCTGCTGGAGCGGGGCCGCGAGAGCAGCTACCGCATCGACGCGTTCCGCCGCACGATCGAGGCGATCACGCTGGTCCCCGAGTCCGAGCTGCACGAGCGCGTCGAGGCCGGCACCCTCAAGCAGATCAAGGGAGTCGGCGACTCCAGTGCCGCGATCATCACGCAGGCGGTGCGCGGCGTCATGCCGTCCTACCTCACCTCGGCGGAGGAGAAGCACGGCGCACCCCTGACGACCGGTGGCGCCGAGCTCTATGCCGCGCTCCGCGGAGACCTGCACGCCCACTCGAACTGGAGCGACGGCGGCAGCCCGATCGAGGAGATGGTGCTGACCGCCGTGGAGCTCGGCCAGGAGTGGATGGCGCTGACCGACCACTCGCCCCGGCTGACCGTGGCCAACGGCCTGACCCGGGAGCGCCTCGCGGACCAGCTCCGGCGGGTCGAGGCCATCAACGCGAGCCTCGGAGACCACTTCACCCTGCTCAAGGGCATCGAGGTCGACATCCACCTCGACGGGACCCTCGACCAGGACGACGACATGCTCGACCAGCTCGACGTCGTCACCGCCTCCATCCACTCCAAGCTCCGCCAGGCGGCATACGAGCTGACGCCCCGGATGGTCACCGCGGTGCGTAACCCGCGCACCAACGTCCTCGCGCACTGCACCGGGCAGCTCGTCATGGGAAACCGCGGCAAGCGGCCACCGTCCACGTTCGACGCCGAGAAGGTCTTCCGCGCGTGTCTCGACAACGATGTCGCCGTCGAGATCAACTCCCGGCCGGAGCGGTGCGACCCTCCGGACGAGCTCATCGAGCTCGCCCGCGATCTCGGCTGCCTGTTCACCATCGACTCGGACGCCCACGCGCCCGGCCAGCTCGACATGAAGTCGCTCGGCTGTGAGCGGGCCGAGCGGCTCGGGATCCCGGCCGAACGCATCGTGACCACATGGTCGGTCGACGAGGTGCGGGCGTGGGCCAAGGGGTGAGCCGGCGGATTTGGAGCCGTGCCCAAAAACCCCTATAGTTTCGACGTCCCAACGGAGATGGGTCCCCATCGTCTAGCGGCCTAGGACTCCGCCCTTTCACGGCGGCAGCACGGGTTCGAATCCCGTTGGGGATACGCAGTTCAAGTTCATAGCAAGGCCCCGTAGCGCAGTTGGTTAGCGCGCCGCCCTGTCACGGCGGAGGTCGCCGGTTCGAGCCCGGTCGGGGTCGCTCGTAAGGTCGAGTGGCCGCGTCGTCACACGCATCTCGGTGAAGGTTGCCTTCACGTGGGACTGGTGTGACGACGCGGCCACTCGACGTTTTGGTGCACAGCTAGCGGTAGCCGGCGCGCAGGACCAGCTCGAGCTCGAACCGCGCCTCTGGATCGTCCAGCAGGTCCCCGAAGAGCTGCTTCAGCTGGGCGACGCGGTAGCCGACGGTCTGCTGGTGGACGAAGAGGTCCTCGGCGATCGGGGCCCGCTGGCCCTGGTGCCGCAGCCACGCCAGCAACGTCTCGCTGAGGCGCTCCCGCGCGAGCGGCCGGAGGCTGTCTAGCGGAGCCAGCCGGCTGCGCGCGAGGTCGGCGGTGGCCAGCGGCTCGGAGTGCACGACGAGCGCCGCAAGGTGGTCCTCGACCCAGAGCGGCTCGGTGCGCGTCCGGTCCGTCTCGCGGGGGGCCCCGATGTCGTGTGCGGCAGCGCTGTCGGCCAGGTGCAGGCTCTCCGACGCCTGCTGCCACGGGCGTGGCGGCCCGACGATCGCGGCCCTGCCGCGCAGCGCGCGGGCCAGGTCGCGGCGTCGCCTCTGGCCGGCCACGAACGGGTACACGACGAGGGCGTCGGTGCCCCGCTCCGCGACGAGCGCATCCGGGCCCAGCGCGGCTCGCAGGCCGTCCGCGAGCGGCAGCGGGACGAGCGCGACGACGACGGTCTCGGGCAGCGACCAGCCGAGTGCGGCCGAGGCACGGCTCACGGCGCCGTCCGTGGAGTCGCCACGCAGGATCATGTCCACGAGCTCACCTCGCAGGCGCTGATGCTCGCCGGCGCGCTCGGACTGCTCCTGTGCATAGCCCTGCGCACTCGCGGCCGACAGCTCGTCGATGTACGCGAAGAGCGACTCACCCAGCGACAGAAGGACATCCGGCGCCATCTGCGACACGTCGACGTTGTGGGAGATGGCCCGGAACGTCACCCGGGCGCCATAGCGGTATGCCGCGAGCAGCGCCTCGAGGCTGCGGCCCGAGCGGACCTCTCCCCGCCCGAGGCTCTCGTAGACCCACTTGCCGTCGTCCGACAGGGCCGGGAGCCGCGTGCCGGGCAGGTCGAGGAAACGGTGGATCGCCATCTGGACGCCCTGACGCACACCCTGGCCGAAACGGCCCTCCATCGGCATCGCGTAGACCGGCACGTCGCGCGGGATGCCCGCGATGATCGCCTCGACGATGTCGCCGACGACGGGTCGCAACATCGTGCTGATTTCGGCCGGGAGATACAACCACGGCGGGTCGGACGTGGCGTGGGCCACTGTGCCCTCCTGCTTTTTGTCGTCAAACAATAGTTTCTTGTGCCAAAGAGTACGCGCTGGCCCAAGATCCGGACAGGGCTTGGCAAGGACCATGGATGTATGAGCCAGATCCGTGCCCTTCGCCGCGTGGCGTCGATCCTGACGACCCCGCACACACCGGAGGACTTCCTCGGTCTGCTCAACCCGCTCTCCTCGTCACGGCAGCTGCGTGGGGTCGTCACGCGCGTCGTCCGCGAGACCCCGGACTCGACGACGATCCACTTCCGCCCCGGCCGCGGTTGGAACCCGCACCTGGCCGGTCAGTGGGCCCGCATCGGCGTCGAGATCGAGGGCGTGCGCCAGTGGCGCAGCTACTCGCTCTCGGCCGCCGCCGGCCACGACCCCGCGATCACCGTCACCGCGATCGGCGTCGTCTCGACCGCGCTGGCCCGCCGGACCAAGGTCGGCGACATCCTCTTCCTCGACACCCCGCAGGGCGACTTCGTCCTCCCGACCCGCCCGCGGCCGCTGCTCATGCTCACAGCAGGCAGCGGGCTGACCCCGGTCATGTCGATGGTCCGCACTCTCGTCCCGCGCCGTCCGGACGCCGACGTCGTCCTGGTCCACTCGGCGCGCCGGCCCGAGGAGGCGCTGTTCCGCGACGAGCTGCTCGAGCTGGCCGACCAGTTCCCCGGGCTGCACGTGCGCCACTGGTACACCCGGGTCGAGCCCGGGCCCGCCGATGCCGCAGACGTCGAGCAGGCCGGCCGCAGGCTGGACCTCTCGGCGCCCACCGACCTCGACCTGCTGTGCCCCGACTGGCGGCAGCGAGCGGCATACGCCTGCGGTCCCGCTGACTTCCTCGACGACGCGACGGCACTGTGGGAGCGTGAGTCTCCCGGCGGTGTCGACGACACCGGCGCGAACCTGACCATCGAGCGCTTCGCTCCCGTGCTGCTGCCGGGAACTGGCGGCGAGGGCGGGCTCGTTACGTTCGAGAAGTCCGACAAAGAGGTCGAGGCCGGCGGCGACGTGCCACTGCTCGACGCCGGCGAGCAGTGCGGCGTCGTCATGCCGAGCGGCTGCCGCATGGGCATCTGCCGCAGCTGCCTGACTCCCCTCGTCGCGGGCAAGGTCCGCGACCTGCGCACCGGTGAGGTGCACGGCGACGAGGGCGAGCTGATCCAGACCTGTGTCAACGCGGCCGCAGGCCCAGTCCACCTGGACATCTGAGAAGGGAATCCCATGACCGCCACAGCGAACCGCCCCACGACCACCGCGGCCGGCACACCGGTCGCGGCCCAGGGAACAGGGGCACCAGGGGCATCCCAGGGCGCGCTCGTCCGCGCCAGCAAGCCCGTGCTCGCGGCCTCCGGCGGCCCGGTCAAGCGGCCCGGCGCTGCCGCCCACCTCAGTGACGCCGATGTCGAGCGGCTCGGCCAGGAGCTGGACGCCATCCGTGACCGGATCATCGCCTCGCGCGGAGCCAAGGACGCGGCATACATCCGTCGCGTCATCCGGGTGCAGCGCACCCTCGAGGTGGCGGGGCGCGTGACGCTGCTGTTCTCGAAGAAGAAGGCCGCCCTCGTCGCCGGGACGGCCATGCTCTCGGTCGCCAAGATCCTCGAGAACATGGAGATCGGGCACAACGTCCTGCACGGCCAGTGGGACTGGATGCGCGACCCCGACATCCACTCGACGACCTGGGAGTGGGACTTCGTGTCCCCGGCGAAGTCGTGGAAGCACACCCACAACGACCTGCACCACACCTGGACCAACGTCCTGGGCAAGGACAAGGACGTGGGCTACTCGATCCTGCGCATGGACGAGGACCAGAAGTGGGAGCCGCGGCACCTGTTCAACCCGCTCTTCAACGCGGTGCTCGCGCCGTTCTTCGAGTGGGGCATCGCGATCTACGACCTCGAGCTCGAAGCCTGGCGCGACGGCGACAAGTCCACCGAGGCCGTCAAGAGCGACCTCAAGGACACGATGCGCAAGGTCGTCCGGCAGTTCGGCAAGGACTATGTCGCCACCCCCGCCGCGGCGATCCCGTTCGGGTCGGGCAAGGAGGCCTTCATCGGCACGTTCACCGCCAACATGATCCGCAACGTGTGGGCGCACTCGGTGATCTTCTGTGGCCACTTCCCTGACGGCGTCGACACGTTCACCGAGGAGGAGATCGAGGGCGAGACCCGCGGCGACTGGTACATCCGCCAGATGCTCGGGTCGGCCAACATCTCCGGCAGCAAGCTCATGCACATCATGACCGGCAACCTCAGCCACCAGATCGAGCACCACTGCTTCCCCGACCTGCCGAGCAACCGGTATGCCGAGGTCGCGGTCGAGCTGCGCGAGATCTGCGAGCGCTACGGCCTGCCCTACACGACCGGGCCCCTCCCCAAGCAGGTCGGCTCGGCCTGGGCCAAGGTCTTCCGGCTCTCCCTGCCGCCGAAGCGCAACCGGAGGCTGCCCAAGGCCGCGGTGAACACCGTGCCGCCGATGGCGCGACGCTCCCCACTGCCGGTGGCCGCCCGTGTCGTCTGACGCGGTCGCCGCGGTCCCCTCGGCCGCGTTCTTCGACCTCGACCGCACCCTGATCCGCGGCTCGGCGAACTACCCGCTCGCCGTGGCTGCCTTCCGGGGCGGCCACGTGCCCTGGCTGGACCTCGTCAAGGACACGTTCAACGCCATCGCGTTCCACCGCAAGGGATCCACGGACGAAGGGTCGGCCGCGCTGCGTGAGCGGATCCTCCGGGCGGTGGCGGGCGTGCGGCAGGCCGACGTCATCCACCTGGCCCACGGGATCGTCCCGAGCATCGTCCGCAAGGTGATCCCGGCGTCGGCCGTCCTGCTGTCCGACGCGCGGGCGCTCGGCCAGGACCGCATCGTCGTGTCGGCCTCGCCGATCGAGCTCGTCCAACCGATCGCCGACGCGCTGGGACTCGAGGGCGCGGTGGCGACCCGCAGCGAGCTGGACGGCGAGGGCCGCTACACCGGACATCTGGCAGGCGAGTTCTGCTACGGCGCCGGGAAGGTCGTCGAGATCGAGAAGCTTGCGGCGGAGCGCGGCTACGACCTGTCCCGCTGCGCGGCATACAGCGACTCCATCAGCGACCTGCCGATGATGGAGCGCGTCGGCACGGCGGTAGCGGTCAACCCCGATCGCGAGCTGCGCGAGATCGCTCGCCACCGCGGTTGGCGCATCGTCGAGGTCGGCCGCAAGCGCCACTGAGCGAAGCCGGGCCCGCCCGACGCTCAGGCGTTCAGGTCTTGCTGGCGCGCCTCGAGGCTGTCGAGGGCCGAGGTCACGGCGTCCAGAGCAGCCTCGACATCGCGCCTGCACCGCTTGATCTCACTGCGCACGGCCAGGTCGGTGAAGATGTTGTCGAACCAGATGTCCATGCCTCGGGTCAGTCCGTCGAAGTCTCCGAGCCGGATGCCGGGCAGGTGCAGGTCGTCGAGCTCGCGAGTGAAGTCCGCGAGCGCCTCGGCAGCGGACTCCAGCCGCCCACGCGCGTCGTCGAGTCGCTCGTGCTTCATCATCGAGCTGAACATGCCGCCGCCGCCGAAGGTGTCCCATCCAGACCAGGAGTCGGCCTCGGCGACCACCGAATGGGCGTCGCGAAGCGACTCGTGGGCGGCCTGCCCGGCGACGATCGCCTGCTCGATCTCGCGCAGCTCACGACGCACGGACAGCTCGTTCGCGGCCGCTGCGACGGCGTGCGGAGCGGATGCCTCGAGACCGTCGATGCCGCGAGCGACCATCTCGAGCGCCACCTCCAGGTCGGCGTCGGCGTCGGCCAGGGCCGCGGCACTCGCGGAGAGCGCGTCGACCACCGCACCCTGACGGTCGACCTCACGCTCTGCGTGCTCGACGGCCGCGACTGCCGCGTCGACCTCGCCGCGCTCGCGCCCGAGATCGACGTCCCGAGTGCCGCGCAGCGACGACCAGAGCCGCCTCGGCGACGCCCCCTCGAGACGCTCGACGTCGCGGGACTCCGCGGCCAGTGCGTCATGCGCCTGGTCGAGCTGCTGAAGGGCGGCGTCGAGCGCGCGGGACTCGCGGTCGAGGCGCTCGAGGACTCGATCGCGCTCGGCGACGTCGTCGCGGGCCTGCTGCAGCCGCTGCAGGGGTGGGATCACGTCGTCGGGAACAGCCGGGTGCATGGTCATGCATGTAGGGATGCACCAAACCGCGCCGGCGTTCCATGCATCGCACCGTCTCGTGTGACGGGAGTGAGGGGCCGCTCAGTCGACCGGGGTGGAGGCGCGCGCCTGGCGCGGGTTCGATGAGCCAGCCGAAGGTATGCCGTGGGCGGGGGTGATCACCCCCAGCGACGGCATACCTTGTGCTGGTTCACAACGTCCAGCTCGACTTCTCGTAGCCCACGGCCACACAGCGCGTCGGGGTGCACGCGAGCTTGAACGGCTCGAACGCGAGCTTCGTCGGCGACTCCGTCCACGTGCTGCCGTCCCAGGTCCACACGGTGCCGCCGATCCCCGTGGTGAGGCAGCGCTTGCTGTTCTGGCACGCGAGCCGGTCGGACGCGCTCGGCAGCACCCGGCGCACCGACCACGTGGAGCCGTTGAACGTCGAGAACGAGGCCGTGCTGGACGCGACGATGCAGAAACCGGTCGAGGTGCAGCTGAGCTGGTTCGCCTCGGTCACACCCGAGCGACGGACGGCGGACCACGACGTGCCGTTCCAGGTCCGGAACAGTCCGTCATAGGTCATCGCGATGCAGAAGCGCGGTCCACGGCAGGCGACCTCGGGCCTGCGGAAGTCGGAGAACAACCGAGTGGGTGCAGACCACGTCTTGCCGTTCCACCGTCGGACATCGCCGTCCTGGAAAGTGAAGCAGGCGGTGGTCGAGGCGCAGGCGAGGGGCCAGTTCGGGTTGATGCTGTCGAAGGCGATCGCCTTGCCCCAGGCTCCGGTCCACAACCGGTAGGTGCCCTGCTGCATGTCAACGGTCATGCACCAGGTTGCGGACAGGCACGAGACTGAGGAGGGCCGGTTGCCGAGACGCGTCAGCCCGGTCCAGCCGACTCCGTTCCAGCGCACGGCGTTTCCGAGGTCGTCGGCCGCCATGCAGAAGGTGTCGGTCGGGCAGGAGAGGTCCACGACCCACCCGGACGTCGGGTCGAAGCCGACGGCAGGGGTCCACGTCGAGCCGCCGCCGCGCATGAACCGGCCCCGGTCGTCGACGATGAGGCAGGTCGACGCACTGGGGCAGTCGAGGGAGTACTCCGCCCCGTAGAGGCTGGTGATGGCGCGGATCGACCAGGCGGACCCGTTCCACCGTCCGACACGCATGTCGCCGGCTGCCTGGCACGAGGTCGGCGACGTGCACGACAGCGTCTCGACATCGAGGAGCATGCCGCTCTGCGCGTCACCGGCATATCGCCAGGTCGACCCGTTCCAGCGCCATGTGCGGTAGGACGAGCCGCTCGTCGCCAGGCAGAACGTCGTCGAGGTGCACGAGATGTCGAACGTCGAGCTGAAGCTGACCTTGTTGAGGAACGTGGCGACCCATCCAGAGCCGGAGGAGCGCAGCGCGATGGCCCCACCGTCGCTGGCGACACCGATGCCGTGGCAGGTGGTCGCGGACGGGCAGGAGACCGCGTCCACGCGGGAGGCCCAGGGCGCCGTCACGACACCCACGATGGTCGACCCGTTCCAGTAGCCGATCTTGCGAGGGCTGTAGTAGTCGCCGCCCACGACGGCGCAGCGCGTTGCGCTGAAGCAGTCGACGGCGTGGAACGGTGCCAGCGGCGAGGCCACGACCGTCCAGACGCCCGAGCGGTACACGCCGTACGAGTGGGCTGCCACGGCCAGACAGAACGAGGTGGTCGGGCAGGAGACGGCGCGGATGTCGTCGTTGCGTGAGTCGACCCGGGGGAACACGAGCGTGGCCGCGCCCCAGGTGCTGCCGTTGAAGGTCATCGCGCGACCGCCGCGGTCAACGGCCATGCACCACGTCGTGGTCGGGCACGAGACGTCGCTCGGCTGACCACGGTCCGGGATCGCCGTGACCGGCGCGCTCCAGACGGGTGCAACCGCTGCCGCTGCTGATGCAAGCCTCGGCCCGGAACCCGCGGCGGGCACGGACCCGCCGGCCGGGCCGGCCGCGGTGGAGGTGAGCGCGACCAGTGTCAGCGCTCCGAGAATGCGACCGAGCGTTCGTGTGGCACGCACCATGACTCCCCTGTCACTCGCGCGGGCACCGCGACGCCCGCGCGCCGAATGCTAGCCGCTTCCCGGTGCTGCAGCCCGCCAAGCAACGAACGAATATCTCGAATCGTCGCCCCAAGCCCGCTCGACGCGGCTAGAGGGTCCAGCTCGCCTTCTCGTAGCCGATGGCCATGCAGCGGGTCGGCCCGCAAGTGAGCTGGATCGCCTGGAATGCCAGTCGGTTCGGCGAGGCCGTCCATGAGGTGCCGTTCCAGATTGAGACGACGCCGTCCATGTCCGTCCCGAGGCATCGGGTGCTGGTTTGGCAGGCGAGGGTGTCGACGGCTGGCGCCACTCGACGCACCGACCACGCGGTCCCGTTGAACGTCGAGTACAACGTCGACTCCGACTTCACCATGCAGAAGGTGCTGGACGTACAGGTCAGTCGAGTGGCCTTCGTGACGCCGGAGCTCCGGACCGCAGACCAGAAGGTGCCGTTCCAGGTCCGGAACCGACCGTCGTAGGCCATGACGATGCAGAACTTCGGGCCTGTGCACTGGAGCTCTTGGATCCCGCCCACGAGAAGCGATGTCCGGGCTGACCACGTCTTGCCGTTCCATCCGCGCACCGCCCCCGACTGGAGTAGGAAGCATGCTGTTGTCGACCCGCACGCCACCGGCCAGCTGGGGTTGATGGTGTCGAAGGCGATCGCCTTGCCCCAGGCGCCCGTCCACAACCGGTAGGTGCCCTGCTGCGAGTCCACGGTCATGCACCAGGTCGCCGACAGGCACGACACTGAGGACTGCAGGTTGCCCAGCCGCGCCATCCCGACCCATGCGATGCCGTCCCAGCGCACCGCGTTGCCGACCGAGTCGGTGGCCATGCAGAAGGAGTCCGTCGGGCAGGAGAGGCCTGCGGGCCACCTCGAGGTCGGGTCGAAGCCCGCTGCAGGCGTCCACGTCGAGCCGCTGCCGCGCTGGAACCGGCCACGGTTGTCGACGATGACGCACATCGTCGAGGTCGCGCAGTCGACGGCGTAGGTCGCGCCGTAGAGCTTGCTCAGGTCGCGAGTCGACCAGCTGGACCCGTTCCATCGGCCGACCCGCATGTCGCCAACCGCCTGGCAGGCGGTGCTGGAGATGCAGGAGAGAGAGTCGACGGTCAGCTGGGTCTCCCCGGCGTAGCGCCAAGCCGACCCGTTCCAGCGCCACGTCCGGTGCGAGTAGCCGCCCGTTGCGAGGCAGAAGGTCGTCGATGGGCACGAGACGTCGAACGTCGACTCCACGCCCGCCTTCCCGAGATACGACGCGACCCAGCCGGACCCGGATGACCGCAGGGCGATGGCGGCTCCGTCGCTGGCGACGCCGATGCCGTGGCATGTGGAGGCGGACGGGCACGAGACAGCATCAATACGGGCTACCCATGGCGCCGTCGCGAGGCCGACCAGAGCCGAGCCGTTCCAGTACCAAATGCGGCGGGCACTCTGGTCACCCCCGCTGACCACCGCACAGCGGGTCGGGCTGTAGCAGTCGACGGCCCGGAATGGCGCCGCAGTCGAGCGGACGAATGACCACGCGCCCGAGCGGTACACGCCGTACGAGTGGGCTGCCACGGCCAGACAGAACGAGGTGGTCGGGCAGGAGACGGCGCGGATGTCGTCGTTGCGTGAGTCGACCCGGGGGAACACGAGCGTGGCCCCGCCCCAGGTGCTGCCGTTGAAGGTCATCGCGCGACCACCGCGGTCAACGGCCATGCACCACGTCGTGGTCGGGCACGAGACGTCGCTCGGCTGCCCACGGTCCGGGATCGCGGTGACCGGCGCGCTCCAGACGGGTGCAGCCGCTGCCGCTGCTGATGCAAGCCTCGGCCCGGAACCCGCGGCGGGCACAGTCCCCGCGGCGGGCACAGTCTCCGCGGCCGGCCCAGCCCCCGCGGCGGGCACGGACCCGCTGGCCGGGCCGGCTGTGGAGAAGGCGAGCGCGACAACTGTCGACGCTGCGAGGATCCGACCGAACCGACGTCTGGCACCCACGATGACGACTCCCCTGTCACTCGCTCGCGGGCGCGGCGCCGCCCGGCTGCCGAATGCTAGCCGGTCAGGGACGACTCAGCCGGCCGTAAGGCCGAACGAATATCTCGATCGGTCACCAGGAGGTGTGCAGCGGTCGCCCCTCGGCGAAGCCGGCGGTGCTCTGGAGCCCCACGATCGCGCGCTCGTGGAACTCCTCGAGGGTGCGCGCACCGGCATACGTGCAGCTGCTGCGCAGCCCCGCGATGATCTCGTCGATGACGTCCTCGACCGAGGGGCGGGCGGGGTCGACGTACATCCGGGCCGAGCTGATGCCTTCCTCGAAGAGGGACTTGCGGGCGCGGTCGTATGCCGTGTCGCTCGCGGTGCGGTTGCGCACCGCACGCGAGCTCGCCATCCCGAAGGACTCCTTGTACTGGCGCCCGTTGCTGTCGGTGTAGAGGTCGCCCGGGGACTCCAGGGTGCCGGCGAACCACGAGCCGATCATGACGTTCGACGCTCCCGCGGCGAGAGCGAGGGCCACGTCGCGCGGATGCCTGACGCCGCCGTCGGCCCAGACGTTCTTCCCGAGCTCCCTTGCGGCAGTGGCACATTCGAGGACAGCCGAGAACTGCGGACGACCGACCGCGGTCATCATCCGGGTGGTGCACATGGCGCCGGGGCCGACGCCGACCTTGACGATGTCGGCTCCTGCCTCGATGAGGTCGCGCGTGCCCTCGGCGGACACGACGTTGCCGGCGACGATCGGGATCTGCGGGTCGAGGGCGCGGACGGCGCGCAGCGCGTCGACCATCTTCTCCTGGTGACCGTGCGCGGTGTCGATGACCAGGACGTCGGCGCCGGTCTCGAGCAGCTGCGCAGCCTTGGCGGCGACGTCACCGTTGATGCCGACGGCGGCGGCGATCCGCAGGCGGTTGTTCGCGTCGACCGCGGGCTGGTAGAGCCCCGCGCGCAGCGCCCCTCCACGGGTCAGGATGCCGACGAGCTCACCGTGCTCGGACACGACAGGTGCGACCTTGCGTCGCGCCACCGAGAGCCGCTCGAACGCCTCCTGGGGCTCGATGTCCTCAGGGAGCACGACCATGTTCTCGTACATGACGTCCTGGACCTGGGTGAACCGGTCGACGCCGGTGAGGTCCTTCTCCGTGACGATGCCGACGGGCTTCGGGCCGTCGACGACCACGGCGGCACCGTGGGCGCGCTTGCCGAGCAGGACGAGCGCCTCGCCGGCGGTCGTGTGCCGGTCGAGTCGGATCGGTGTGTCATGGACGAGGTGCCGCTGCTTGACCCAGCCGACGACCTCGTGCACGACCTCGACGGGGATGTCCTGCGGGATGACGGCGATCGCGCCGCGGCGCGCCACGGTCTCGGCCATCCGGCGCCCTGCGATCGCGGTCATGTTCGCCACGACGAGCGGGATGGTCGTGCCGGTGCCGTCGACGCTCGAGAGGTCGACGTCGAGCCGGCTGGTCACCGACGAGCGGCTCGGGACCATGAAGACGTCGTCGTAGGTCAGGTCGAACTGGGGCTGCTGGCCGTTGAGGAACTGCACGAAAGACCACTGTATGCCGCCGCGCGGGCTTCCCACGCCGCTGGCCGGTTCGTGGAACCCAGGACAAGCTGCGGGCCCCACCCAAGTCGAGTGGCCGCGCAGTCACGGCGGAGCGACAAGGCAGCTGAGACGACGCGGCCACTCGAGTGGCGCGCGACTGGGCTCGACTCAGGGTCCACCCCGATCCATCCCTGAGGACAACCCCCAAATCTGGCCGCAGCCCTGTGCGGGAGCTAAGAGGCGACCTAGCGTTGACCGAGGGCCGCGTTTCGCGGCGATGACTCCAGCAGAGGGGCAAACGCCATGAATGACAACAAGATCGGCGATGTCGGACGTCTCGCCTGGGTGCCCTCGTCACGGGTCACCAAGTGGGTCGTCGCCGCGTTCTGGCTCATCCTTGCAGGCGTGCTGGCCAGCTCGGCGGGCAAGCTGCAGGGGGCGCTCAACAACGAGGCGGCCTCCTGGCTGCCCGAGAACGCGCAGTCGACCCAGGTCGTCAAGCAGATCGAGGCGTTCCAGAGCACGAACGAGTTCCCAGCGGTCATCGTCTACGAGCGACCGAGCGGGGTCACCCAGCAGGACCTTGCCTCGGTCACGGCTCAGGTCGCCAAGTTCAACGCGCTCCCGTCGGTCAAGCGGGATGCCGTCGGGCCGATCCCGTCCCAGGACAAGCAGGCCATCGAAGTCGTCGTCCCGGTCGACGCCGGGCCGGACGGCTGGGACTCGCTCGGCACGGCTGCCGACCAGATGCGCGACATCGCCAAGGCCTCACCGGCCGGGCTGTCGATGCACGTCACCGGTCCCGTCGGGTATGCAGCCGACTCGTCGGAGGCCTTCTCCGGCATCGACGGCAAGCTGCTCTACAGCGCCGCCGCCGTGGTCATCCTCATCCTGCTCATCACGTACCGCAGCCCGCTGCTGTGGATCCTGCCCGTGGCCTCGGCCGTCATCTCCCTGCTCATCGCCCAGGCCGTCATCTACTTCCTCGCCGACAGCGGCACGCTGACCGTCAACGCGCAGAGCTCGGGCATCCTCACCGTGATCGTCTTCGGCGCGGGCACCGACTATGCCCTGCTGCTCGTCGCGAGATACCGCGAGGAGCTGAGACGCCACCAGGACCGGCATGAGGCCATGGCGTTCGCGTTGCACCGGGCCGGGCCGGCCATCTTCGCATCGGGCTCGACCGTCATCGTCGGCATGCTCTGCCTGCTCTTCGCGACGATGAGCTCGACCAAGGGCCTAGGCCCCGTGGCCGCCATCGGCATCGCCGTCGCCCTGCTCGTCATGCTGACCTTCCTGCCGGCCCTGCTCGTCATCTTCGGCCGCTGGTTCTTCTGGCCCGTCCGGCCGGCATACGGCTCCGTGGACCACACGCGCGACGGCTTCTGGGCCCGGATCGGCACCCGCATCGCCCGCGCACCGCGGCAGACGTGGATCCTCACGTCCGTGCTGCTGGCCGTCGCCGCGCTCGGTGTCCTCCAGCTCAACGCCGTCGGCCTGCAGAACAAGGACTCCTACACCAGCACGCCACAGTCGGTCATCGGCGAGCAGATCGCCGCGAAGCACTTCCCCGCCGGGGCCGGCTCGCCCGTCGTCGTGCTCGCCAACACCCCGCAGGCGGAGGCGGTCAAGTCGGCTGTCGCCTCGACCCCGGGCATCGCCCAGGTCACCGACCCCGTGTCCCGCAACGGCCGCTCGATGATCCAGGCCACTCTCAAGGACGCGCCGGACTCCGACGCCGCATCCACGACCGTCGAGCGGGTGCGCGACGCGATCGCCACCGTGCCTGGTGCCGATGCCATCGCCGGCGGCGACACAGCGACGCGGCTCGACACCTCGCAAGCCTCGAGCCAGGACAACCTCCGGGTCATCCCGGTCATCCTCGGGGTCGTCCTGCTGATCCTCATCCTGCTGCTGCGCGCTCTCACCGCACCGCTCGTGCTGATCGGGACCGTGGTGCTGTCGTTCGGCGCGGCAATCGGCTTGTCGGCGTTGGTGTTCCGCCACGTCTTCGGCTTCGCCGGCGCGGACACGTCGTTCCCGCTGTTCGTGTTCGTGTTCCTCGTCGCCCTGGGCATCGACTACAACATCTTCCTCATGACCCGGGTGCACGAGGAGTCGAACCAGGTCGGGATGCGCCGTGGCGCGCTCATCGGGCTCGCCGCGACGGGTGGGGTGATCACCTCTGCAGGTCTCGTGCTCGCCGGCACGTTCTCGGTGCTCGCGACGATGCCGGTCGTGGCGTTCGCGGAGATCGGCTTCGCGGTGGCGCTCGGGGTCCTGCTCGACACCCTCATCGTCCGCTCGGTCCTCGTCACCGCGCTCAACCTCGACATCGGGGCCCGCATGTGGTGGCCCAGCCGCCTGGCCCGCCAGGACCGAGAGCTCGCCGCTGCAGCCGACGCCGCCGAGGCGGCCGAGGCCGAGGCGGAAGCCTCCGGGAGGCCGGGCAAGGAGCCCAGCCTCGAGCCTGCCGGCTGACGACCCAGCCACGACGAGACACCAGGTATGCCGCCCGCCGAGCCGGGCGGCATACCTGCGTTCTCGTGTGGTGGGGATCTCCGGTTCGAGGTATCCGGGTCAGGTATCAGGTCGCTGGATGCTGCGAGCTTTCACCTCCAGCCGGCTCCTGCGGGCCTTCGCTGACCGCGGGGATCCCGCCGGCCATCCGGAAGGAGAAGCGCGCGACTCGGGGTGCCCATCGCTGGTAGACGGGCATGCCGTGCGGCTCGACGGCGACGACGAGGTCTTCGAGAGGCTTGTACACGTGTGGAAATGCCGCCTCGAGGAAGTCCTTGAAGACCGCTTCCTTGGGCTGCGACATCAGCGCTGAGAACACGTCCGAGACATCCGAGGGGCGCCCGACGAGGATGCCGAGCAGCACGACGACGACCTCGAACTCGCGACCGTGCTCTGGGTCGAAGTCGCTGAGCTCCGTGTCGGGCACGCTGACGCGCAGCATCCGGTAGATGTTCACCAGTCGCTTGGTGGAACGGGGGGTCAGGGACAGGCCGTCAAGCTCGCCGAGAAGCCGTCTCTCCTCCGACGATATGAAGAGCGCCTCGGACCGCGGCAGCGCTGGTGGGGCCTCGGGGGCCGGCGCCTCCGCGTGGTCCTCCGGCTCCTCGGTCTCTCGGTGCCCGTCGGGCGCGGCGTGCTCCCCGCTGGCTGTGTCGTGCGCGTTGGCGTCGTCCTGCCCGGCGTCGTCCTCCCGGGCGTCGTCCTGTCCGGCGCCGTCCTCCGGGGCCGGCTGGGCTCCTCGCGCTGGAGGGGCGGGCTCGCCCGCGGGCGCACCGTTGGCACCCGGTCCGTCCGCCGTGCTCGGGGTGCCTGTCTCGCTGTCGACGACGGCCTGCTGGGAGACGGAGGAGTTCCCGTTCGAGCCCGGCAGACCCGGCGAGGCGGGCGCCGGCCCCGGGCCACGACGCTCGTCCCCGCTGCTTGGCGGCGTCTTCGGCGGAGGTGTCAGCTCCACGATGAGGTCGCGATAGCTGTCGGTCGACATGCGCCGCAGGATGTAGGGGATCTGGAAGATCTTCTCGAGATACTGCGACGGCTCTTCGAGGAGGTTCTCGAAATGGGCGTCCAGCGAGCGGACGAGCCATCGGCTGTCGACGCCGACCACGACGACGAAGAGCTCGAATGCGAGCAAGAGGTGAACGGCCTGAAGCACCGCGACGACCTTGTCGTCCGGACATCGGTCGAGGTCATCGATGAACAGCACGATGCGCTCGGCCTTCTTGATCGGGGCCCTGACCTCTCCCGTGCCTTCAGTCCCAGGCTCTGACCGCACCTGCTGGGTGGCGGGCCCGTCCGCGCTGGCCGGGCTTGGTCCTTCGTCGGACAGGGCGGCGCTCCCTTGGGACTTGCCGTTCTGACTGGCCCCATCGGAGGAGGTTGACGAGATCAGGGCCACGAGCTGCTCGAAGTCGTGCCTGAGCTGCGACATCACACCGAGCCTGCTGCGGTAGTCCGCGCTGGCGGCCCGCTCGCGGACGAAGTTCTGCAGCTGCAGGCCCTGATCGTGAATGTCCCGAACGTCGCGCTCGCGCCTCTCGACCTCTCGCTCGGCGAACTCCTCGGTCGCGCGCGCCTTGACCACCGCCTCACGCTTCAGCTCGAGTGGCCGTTCCCGAGCCTCGCGGGCCTCACGAGCAAGACTCAAGATGCGCGTCGTGGCCGCGAGGGCCGGTGCCAACGCGGCCGCGCCGGCGACGACGACGGCGAGTGCTTTCTGGGCCGTGTCCCAGCTGTTCCCCCAGGCGAGCCAGCCGGCGGCGACCAACAGCACGAAGAACGTCACCAGGGTCGCCGTGCGGCTTCGATGAAGGACCTCCTCCCGAAACAAGCGCCGCACATTCTGCACCTGCTGCCCCACGGTCTCGGCCGCGCCAAGAGCCTCCGCGAGCCGGTTTGCGTCGTCTGTGGACGCGGCCGTGCTGGGGGCGCCGGCCTGGGTGGTGGGCGCACCGGCCTGGGTGGTGGGCGCACCGGCCTGGCCCTCGACCGTCTGGTCCTCGGCTACGGCCTGCTCCGTGGCGACGATGGTCTTCAGGTTCGCCGCCAGGTCCTTGTCTCCGCGCACGACGTGGAGGGCGACGGCAACGGATGGACGCCACGCGGCCGTGGCCTTGCCTGTGCTCTTCTCGAGCACGTCGAGCTGTCGCTCCAGCTCGATGCGATCCTCCTTCGCCGTGTCCACGACGCTGCGGGCACTGTCCAGTGCGTCCAGTGCCTTGGCTGCTGCGTCTTCCTCCGCGCCGTCGGCGAGCGCGTCGAAGAGTGTCGCGGCGAGGCTGGCCCAGAGGTCGGCGTCCACGTAGTGCCAGGCGTTGAAGCGAACCGTGCGGACGTTCCCGCAATATGGCATGGCTTCTGGCACCTTCTTGCCTGCCATCGAGGACAGCTCGCCCATGCGCTCCTCCATGAGCGCCATGAAGAAGCTCTTGCCACTGCCCCAGTCACCGAACAGTCCCACCGCGAGTGGCAGAGGCGTGTCTTTCGCCAAGAGCACCGAGACGAGCATCTCGACCTCTTCGGTCACCCCGAGGCGGTCCGCCTTGCGCACCCGGCCGTCTCCGGGCCTCGGGACGGTGTCGGCCGCTGCACCGGCCAGCAGCTGCGCTCGGCCTGCGGGTCGTGCGGCGGGACCGCTCTGGGTCTCCGGAGGCGGTGTCGTGCTGTCGTCGGGGCGCGAGGCAGTGTCGGCCGAGGCGGCCGAGGCGGCCGAGGCGGCCAAGGCGGCCGAGTCCGCCGCGACGTCCACGGCGGCGCTCTCTTCGCCGGCCCCGCGCCTGGCATTCAGGCCCTCGATGACGCTGCGGAGCACGTCGCTCGACACGGCGGTGACCATGCGCTCGGTGAGGCTCGCGGCCAGGCCGATGACACGACCTCCGGCGAGGATCGGCGCTCCGGCGACGACGACGTCCGGAGCGACGGTGTCCACCTCAACCGAGAGGGACGACGGATCGGGGGAGCTGACCGACCCACGGACCACGCGAAGCTCACCCTCGGAAGCCACCATGACCACATCGACAGCGTCACCGCGGACCGCGGGACCGACTCCGAGGCTGAGCTGAGCCGACGTGGCCTCGAGGGGGGACTGGGGCGCAAGCACAGCAACCCGCCGAGAGGGGTCTGCGCCGTCGTCTCGGACCACCCCCGCCTGGCTCGAGACCTTGGTCCCCAAGGACTCGATGTCGACGAACGGCAGACCGTCAACGGCGGCGAGCGACGTCACCACGGTCTCGTCCTCGACCAGGACGGCGATTCCACGGATCCCCTGCGAGCCGAGCGTGTCGATGGCGAACACCCGATCCAGGTAGGGCGGGACCCAGGGGTTCTCAGCGACCGGGCCGAGAATGCTGTCCCACTCCACGGCCGACTCACTCCTCCAGCGCAGGCCGATCGCGTTGCGTAGGGCTGTCCGCAGGTCTTTCTCGTCAACTCCCAACGAGGACAGCACGACTGGCTCGATACGTTCGTCGTCGAGCGCCGCCGCGAGGACATGGTGTGCGTAGATCTCTCGCGCTCCGACGCGGCCGGCAATGCTGTCCGCACTGCGGATGACGTCCAGCAGCCGCGAGTACGTGTCCGCGTCGGTGTCCTGCAGAACCACCTTCCTGCGATCCACTCCGACCGAGCGCATCGCCCTCGAGACTCGCTCGTCCGATGGCGCCGGAACCATCTCGCGGACCAGCGCGGTAGCCCCGGCCGCGAGCTGTCGCAGGTCCAGCTGCGTGTGCTCAGGCTGGACGAGTATGGCGAGGAGCACGTCGAGCGCGGACACGTCCTTTGCACCGCGAAGGAGGCTCACCGACAACGCCAGCCGCAGCAGCTCGTCAGCCGCAGGACGCAGCGGTCGACGCGAAGGCACCTCCGTCTCGCCCTTCTTCGACGCAGCTGAGGTGGCGGCCTCCACGGCGTCGGGGTCGACTTGCCACGCCGACAGGTCGGAGGCGAGTCGCTCGATGAGCGGATCGTCCGGCTCCCCGCGCCACTCGGTGAGCATGACGGTCTGCATCGCTCGAAACGCGGGCGGGACGGTGCCGTCGATCGAGACCGGCAGCAGCTTGCTTTCGTCCTGGGCGATGGCGGCTTCTCGAAGCACGAACGATGACTTCGCAGACTCCGCTGACCACACGACGACGACCACGGCTGCATCGCCCAGCATCTTCGTCAGCTCTTGGTCGAACCTGCTGCCTGCCGGAACGTCGTCGTCCCAACGAACTGAGAGTCCCCGCGCCCGGAGAGCACCGACCAGCTGAGCAACAGTCGCGTGATCGTTGTGGCTGTAGCTGACGAACACATCGCGGGAAGTCACCATCAGTCCCCTCGTCGCGCCTGACGAGGAGCCGGGACCACAGGAGAAGCCACCGCACCTGAGCCACGGCATTGCCCCGCAGAGCGCGTGACGCCCTTTCCCTTTGTCGTCGGAGCGATTCGATCCTTTGACCAAGTTTATTCGCGTAGCAGTAGGGCAATGTCTGAATCGAAGAACACGCGATCTGGCCCTGGGCGCCAATCGGGGCGGACGGCATACTCCGGTTTCTCCGTGGCAGGTCCGGAGTGCGAGGACGATTGTGCTCGGGGGTCGACGAGGACTCCCCTATGACCAAGGGGGACTGCCATGACTGACGCTGCAGAGCACGTGTGCTTCGACCGCATACTGCCCAAGGACCTGATGCGCCCGCACCGGCGGGCGCAGGGGCCTGACGGCGGGGACCGCGCGATCTCGCCCATCGGCAAGGCCTGGGTGAACGGGACAACGCTCAAGGTGCGCTTCCTTGCGGGCACTCCTGCCCAGCAGGCCACAGCGCGCGAGCAGGCAGCCTGGTGGCAGGCGGCCTGCAACATCTTCTTCGACTTCGGTGACCATCCCGACGCCGACATCCGAATCTCCTTCGACCCCAACGACGGTGCGTGGTCGTACGTCGGCACGGACAACAGGGGCATCCCAGCGAACCAGGCGACGATGAACCTCGGTTTCCTCGACGGCGGCACGGCGGGACACGAGTTCGGCCACGCCGTCGGGCTGGCGCACGAGCACTCAAACCCGGCGGGCGGCATCCAGTGGAACGAACCCGTCGTCCTCAAGGCCCTGGCCGGCCCGCCCAACTACTGGGACGAGGGGACGGTTCGGCACAACGTGTTCATGAAGTACCGGCTCGACCAGATCAAGGGCACCCAGTTCGACGCCGACTCGATCATGCTCTATGCCTTCCCCGCGTCCTGGACGCTCAACGGGGTCGCGACGCACGCCAACGACGTCCTGTCGGCAATGGACAAGGCGTTCGTCTCCGGGGCGACGATGTACCCACGGTCGGCACCGGTGGTCAGCGACGCCACACCGATCACCGTGGGCGGCCCGAAGGTCAACGGCTCGATCGGGAAGCCGGGCGAGGAGGACCTCTACTCGTTCACGGCTGATGCGGACGGGCTGTACGAGGTGTCGACCCGCGGCGTGACGGACGTCTACCTCAAGCTCTTCGGGCCGGACAGCGACACGCACCTCGTGGCCGAGGACGACGACAGCGGTTATGGCCTGAACGCGCGGATCCGGGCTCAGCTGACGCCGGGCAAGTACGTGGCCCAGGTCCGGCACTACAACCCGTCGAGCGGCACGGGCACGTACTCGATCCGAGCCCGACGCCGCTGACGGATGTCCGCCCGCCTGACGCTGGTCACCTCGACGGGTTTCGTCTCCGGGCTACGGGACCTGCCGGAGCCCTGTGATTCTGCTCCGGAATACGGAGCAGAATCACAGGGTGGCGGGAGGAGGGCATGGGTTCCAGTCCGGCCCCGGTCGGGACCCGGACCCGCTGACGGCCAACCTCGATCGGTTGCCGATGCTCGGTAATCGAGTAATGATGATTACATGATTACGGACGAGAAGCTGGAACGGGTGCGGGGCTGGTTCGCCGGCCGACTGCCCGAGGAGTGGCGGAGCGAGGCACCTGAGGTGACCGTCGACCGCGAGGAGATCACCATCGTGCTGACGATCGGAGACGTCGACCTGCCTGACGGGTCGAGCGACGCCGAGCGCGACGAGGCCAGGGCGGGGCGTGCCAAGGCGTTCCGCGAGGACACGCGCGGGCGCCGCATCGAGATCGCACGTGAGGCGGAGCACCGGTTCGACCGCAAGGTGTCGTGGGCCGTGCGGGTCGGCGACCGGACGGAGCTGTTCACGCACGTCGCGGCGCCGGCAATGACCCGGCTGCGTCAACCCGAGCGGCTCGTGCTCGACACGCTCGTCGACGCGGGGGTGGCCCGCTCACGGGCCGAGGCGCTCGCGTGGTGCGTCAAGCTCGTCGGCCAGCACGAGAGCGACTGGCTCGGAGAGCTGCGCGACGCGATGTCGAAGGTCGCGGACGTCCGCAGCAAGGGTCCGGGCGCGTAACGCTCGGACCCCCCGGCTCAGCCCTTGCTGTCGTCCTGGGCGTCGCTGTCGTCCTGGGCGTCGCTGCCGCGCTTGATCGCCGAGATCTCGAACTCGAGCGAGATCTTCTCGGAGACGAGCACGCCGCCGGAGTCGAGGGGCATGTTCCACTCGAGGCCGTAGTCGCGGCGGTTCACGCGGCGGGAGCCCTCGAAGCCGGCTCGGAGCGCGCCGAACGCGTCCTTCTCGACGCCCATGAGCTCGAGCGGGACGGTGATGTGCTTCGTGATGTCGCGGATCGTCAGGTCGCCGGAGACCATGTAGGCGTTCTCCTCGACCTCCTCGATCTGCGTGCTGACGAAGCGGATGTCGGGCCACTTCTCGACGTCGAAGAAGTCGGGGCTGCGCAGGTGGTCGTCGCGCTGCTGGTTGCGAGTGTCGACGCTGCCGGCCTTGAGGGTGACCTCGGCGTACGACTTCGACATGTCCTCGAGGTCGGCGTAGAAGCGGCCCGTGACGTCGTTGAAGGAGCCACGCACGGTCGTGACCATGGCGTGGCGCGCCGAGAACCCGATGCGGGTGTGGGCCGGGTCGAAGTCCCAGTCACCACTCAGCGGCGATCCGTTGTCGGTCATGGCCTCTCCCCTGCGAATGGATGATGGAGTCGCGGCAGTCTTTCACGACCCACGATCATTGAACGTTTCACGATCGGTCCGTTTCACGCAAGTCGGTCCCTGACGTGCCCGCGCGTTCCTCGTGGGGTGGCGCGGGGTGCCACGTCGCATCCCATACCCGCGAGCCTGTCCCAATAGCGGCGATCGCGCCACCCCAAGGGACGGACCAGTCCGCTTCGGACATTGCGGTCAGGCGTCTGATGGCCCTCCCCAGGATGGCGCTGGGGCGGCGCTGGGCTGGCGTTGGTCGGCGCTGTCGGCGTCCGTGAGCCGTTTGGGAGTTCAGCCTGGGGGTCGGCTATAGTTCGTCACGTTGCCCGGCCAGGTAGCTCAGTTGGTACGAGCGTCCGACTGAAAATCGGAAGGTCGGCGGTTCGACCCCGCCCCTGGCCACAACCCCACGAAACCGCAGGTCAGTATGCCGCTGACCTGCGGTTTCGTCGTCTAGCCCGCATCCTGAAGGGCTCGATCCCGTCTGCCATCTCACCTCGCAGGCGGCGGATGCGCTCGCTCCCAATCCATGACGTGCAGCCGTCAACCGGTCGGGCCGCCACCGATGTTTCGGAAATCGAACAGTTGCCTGATGTCGATTCGGGAGGCGCCCGTTCGCGTATCGGTGAGGGCGCCGAGAGCCGGCACCCACCCGATACATCAATCAAACAGGAGCAACGACCATGACCATCAAGTCCAGCCTCTTCATCTCGCTCGACGGCGTCATCGAGGCGCCCGAGACCTGGCACTTCCCCTACTTCAACGACGAAATGGGAGCCGCCGTGGGGGCCCTGATGAGTGAGTCCGAGGCCACCCTGCTCGGCCGCCAGACCTACGACGAGTTCGCGGCCTACTGGCCGAACGCCGACCCGAACGACCCGTTCACCGCGGTGATGAACGGCGCGCGGAAGTACGTCGTGTCCACCACCATCGAGGAGGCCGGCTGGGAGAACTCCACCGTGGTCAGCGGTGACGTCAAGGCCGAGCTCGAGAAGCTCAAGGAGCAGACCTCGCTCGGGACGACCGGCAGCGCCACCCTGGTGCGGTGGCTGCTCGAGCAGGGTCTCGTCGAT
Organism: Monashia sp. NPDC004114; assembly: GCF_053603855.1. Taxonomy (NCBI): domain Bacteria; kingdom Bacillati; phylum Actinomycetota; class Actinomycetes; order Micrococcales; family Intrasporangiaceae; genus Intrasporangium; species Monashia sp. NPDC004114. The sequence continues at coordinate 80,351 of NZ_JBSGGK010000016.1, forward strand.
GAGCTGCACCTGCTGGTCCACCCGGTCGTGGTCGGCAAGGGCAAGAAGCTCTTCGGCGAGGGCGCCCAGGTGCCGCTGGAGCTCAAGTCCTCGACCCAGTTCTCGACCGGTGTCATGCACCTCGTCTATGTGCCGGCGCGGCCCGAGGCGGAGAACTGATCACTCAGGCGCAGCGGTCACGGTGACCCGGCCCCCGGGTCAGGCCCCGTGACCGCTCCACGCGCCTTATACCAGTGCACTACACACCGTGCGTGAGCGCGTGAGTTCTGGTGCACCGCCGGAGCAAGCCGACCTTGCGACGAGTGGAGAATCGCGGGCGACCCATCACCTCCACCCGAAGACCTCGAACGGCGTGTGCCTGCCTCGTCAGGCGGTTTCCTGTTGCGCAACTGGTCCCTGCTGCAGGATCCGGATGGGGTTGCCGAAGGGATCCCGGATGCCCATGTCAGTCCCGTAGAAGTGCTCGGTGGGCTCTTGCGTGAAGTCGGTTACGCCACGCTGGCGCAGCGTCTCGTACAGCCCGCGAGCATCATCGGTAGTGAAGACGAGGCCGCCGAGCGCACCCTTGGTGATGAGCTCGCGGAGGCGCTCGGCCGTCGCCTCGTCGTGGAGGGGCGGTCCGGGCTGTTCCAGAGAGATCTCGGTCGGGTGGTCGCCGGGAACCCGCACGGTCAGCCAGCGATAGTCGCCTTGCTGCACATCGTTGCCCTTTTCGAGCCCGAGCTTGTTGACGTAGAAATCGAGCGCCTCGTCCTTGTCGAGGACGTAGATCGACGTGACATTCAGCCTGCTGATCATGATGTTCTCCAGAGCCGTTCCGAGTGGGTCATCCCGAGCCTACGGAGCCGCCGCCGGGGAGACTTCTCCAAAACTGCTCGATGACGGCAGCGGCTGGACTGTGCTGCTAGGTCGCATCGCCGCGAGCTGGACGCAGTGGGGCGCCACGACCGGGCCATGCCCCGTCCGATAGCCGCGCGGCGTCTCTCCGACGATCTGCCGGAAGGTTCGGCTGAAGGTCCCCACGCTCGTGAAGCCGACATCGAAGCAGATGTCGGTGACCGTGCGGTCAGTCTCACGCAGCAGGAACATCGAGCGCTCAATCCGCCGTCGCTGCAGGTACCGGTGGGGTGTCTCGCCGAACACGGAACGGAAGCAGCGGCTGAAGTGTGCGGGCGAGATATGCGCGACCGCCGCCACGGCGCGGACGTCGAGCGGCTCGGCATACGCACGGTCCATCGCGTCGCGGGCGCGAAGCAGCCGCCGATTCAGATCCTCCGCTTCGCGGCTCACCCGGCCACGGTAACGCGGCACCTACGGATCGGGCGGCGTGGTGACGTCAGTCCCGCCCGGGAGTCGCCGTCGCCAGACCGACCTCACGCACCGACGGGGTCGGCCATCACGTACGGAGATGGTGTTCATAGGCGTAGCGGACGGCCTGGCTGCGGTCTCGGACCCCGGTCTTGGCGAAGATGTGGTTGATGTGGGTCTTGACCGTGGCGTTGGACAGCACCAACGTGCGAGCGATCTCGGTGTTGGACAGCCCACGCGCGACGAGCTGGAGGACCTCGACCTCGCGGCTGGTCAAGCTGTCCGGCATCGGGCGGGGCCGGTCCGCGGCGATGGGCGCGAGGGGCTTCTCGTCAGCGACGACCGAGGCGACCAGGCGGCTTTGGACTGTGGGGTCGAGATGCGTGCGCCCTGCGGCAACGTCCACCAGGGCGCGCTGGATCTCCTCTGCCGTCGCGTCCTTGGTGAGATAGCCGGTCGCTCCGGCCCTCAGCGCCGGTAGGAGGTCAGCGTCCTCGGCGTAAGTGGACAGCACGAGCACCTGGGTCTCCGGATGCTCGGTGCGGATCCGCTTGGTCGCCTGGATGCCGTCCATCACGGGCATGTGCAGGTCCATGAGCACCACGTCCGGGTGCAGGCGGGCCGTCTGCTCGACGGCCTGGGCACCGTCGGCCGCCACGCCCACGACGTCGACGCCATCCAGCAGTCCGAGGATGAGAGCGAGCCCGTCGCGGACGACACGCTGGTCGTCCGCGACGAGCAACCGCAACCGCCGCGCGGACCGACCCTCCAGCGGGCCAGGGCTGCTCACGGATCCTCCTCCGAGTTCGGGACGGCCAGGACCACCCGCCAGCCGCCGTCGACCGGCCCGGCATCCATCGTCCCGCCGAGGCGCTCGACCCGCTCGCGCATCCCGGCCAGGCCGTTGCCGCCGCCGTGCCCTGCGGGCGCAGCCAGGTCGAACGGCCCCGGATCGCGGACGCGCAGATCCGGGGATTGTGCCACCGTGTCGACCTGCACATCGGTTCGGTCGGGCAGGTAGGTGAGCGACACGTCGGTCACAGCGCCAGGGGCGTGTCGGGCGGCGTTGGTCAGGGCCTCCTCCACACCGCGGTAGAGGGCGAGCGCCGGCTCGGGCGCCAGTACGTGCGGGGCACCCCGGACGTGCAGGGTGACATCGAGGCGAAAGTCGCGTCGACAGTCCTCGACGAGCCGCTCGAGCTGGGCCACGGACGATATGCCGGCCCCGCGCAGGGCCTGGACCGCCTGCTTGGCGTTGACCAGACCATCGGCTACCAGCCGGGCGGCTCGTGCGATGGCGTCGTCGAGCGGGGCGCTCACGCCCTCGCGCTCGGCGAGCAGGCGCGCGCCCTGCAGCTGCAGCGCCGCTCCCGAGAGCGCGTGCGCGAGAACGTCATGGAGCTCGGCTGCGATCCGGCCCCGCTCGGCCACGACCGCTGCCCGGGCCTCGGCGTCCCTGGCGTCGGCCAGCTGGGCGAGCAGGACCTCGGTGCGAGCGTTGGCGTCACGCCCCTGCCGCAGCATGTAGGCGATCAGCCCCATCAGAGCGGTGAGCAGCACCGTCGCGACGACCGCCGCGGGGCTCCCCGACCGAGTGGCCGCGACGGCACCTCCGGCGCCCGTCGCGACGGCGACCGCCGCACCGGTGCTGGGCTGCAGTCGGGCGATTGCCATCCACGCTGCCGCGCCTGCCGCCAGCCCGGTGACTCCGCGCGGCTGCAGCCAGGACAGAGCCACACCGCATACGGCCATCGTGACCACGACGGCTACCTGCACCCAGGCGGGCCGGGTCGGGAACCGGTTGCCGATCACCGTGGCGGTCGATGCGGCATACCCAGCGGTGAACAGCGTGACCGCGACGCCTGTGGCGCCCAGCCCTGGGGAGGGCTGCTGCGTGGCCGCGCCGGCGACCACGACCGCGATCAGCGCCCACCCGAGCGGCCGCAGCAGGTCGCGATCGTGGCGAAGCCGTGCCTCGGCACGTTGCTGGGCCTCGGCGACCCGCGCCGAGACGACTGCCTGGTCGGAGCTCATCTTGCTGCCCTCCGCACGACCCGTCCTGACTCGTTCACCAGTCGTGTCACTTCATGGAACCTCGGCGGGGGTCCCGACCGCGAGACCCCAGACGAAACCTCCGGCGAGACCCCGGCAGAAACCCTGCACGGGGCCTCGCAGAGGCCGAGCGCCGCGGTCAGGCCGGCAGACCGGACACGGTCGCTCGCCGGGTCGAGGTGAGCCGGTGCCCGCGCAGGTGGACCACGACGATCCGGGCGGTCACCTCGCACAGGGCCATGGAGACCAGGGCCAGTGGCCAGGCAGCCGCATCGATGTGGTGGGCGATGCTGAAGCTGCGCACGGTCGGCTCGAACCCGTGCTGTAGCGCTAACACGAACACCATGCGTGCGCTGATCCCGGCCACGAGGAACGCCCCGGCGATCCAGCCGACTCGGGCCCATGCGGTCCCGTCGTCGTCGGCCCGGACGAACGTAGCGAATCCAGACAACACGCCACAGGCGAGCCCGACAGCCGTGAGAGCGCCGGCGATGGCGAGGTCGCCGCCGCCGGTCGGGATCGAGTGCACGTAGTACGTGGCGACGAACACGACGATCGCGAGCGGCGCGATCACGCTGCGGACGTCCAGCCGCCGTTCCCTGGCCTGGCGGAGCACGACGAGGACGAAGATGCCGTTGATGAGATAGTCGGTGAAAGTCATGCCTCCACGGTCGCCCGGGCGTGGTGTCGCCCGCATCGGCGCACGGGTCGAGTCAGGGTTGACTCTGGGTTGAGCTTTCGGACTCGTCAGGTCAACCCCCGGTTGGACGCAAACCCACCTGGACGGTGGAGAGGCGATGGCGGGCGTCAGGGTCCGGGCGCCACACGTCGAGGATCCGATGGACGTCGTCCTCGGGCTGAGAAGCGCCAAACCGAGCACCTGGTCGACGGCGTTCTGACGTCCGACGTCGCCGCAGGCGACGAGCCGCTCGCCAGCTCAACGCCTCCACAACTCAGGCGCCAGCAGACCCGTATGGTCGATGGGGAGCAGCCCGTCGTCGAGGCCACGCAGCTGTTCGTACACCCTGCGCAGCTCGCCCTTGTCTGTGATCAGTTTTTGCGTGACGGCACCTTGGAGCACCGTCACTGTCGTCGCGACGGTGATGCGACCGACCCGCTTTCCCTGCTCGCGAAGCCGTTCCAGGCGTGCAGCCTCATAGGCAGCCATCGCGACGCCGCCCTGGTCGTCGATCAGCACCATGACCGGACTCCCGGCCTCGGCCTGCACCGCCGCATGCGCGACGACCATCGTCTCCCCGAGGTCATTACCCGAACGCATCCGCTGCTCCAGCGGTAGCCCGCAGATCCGTGTAACAGCCCTCTCCAGATCCGGGGTCGCCTCATCGGCAAGGATGTCGACCCACGAACCCTCGACCTTGCGCCACACGGCCGCGGCCGGCTCGAACCGCGCGTCCTTGCGGGACTTGCGCAGAACCTCATCAGCGACCACTTGCGGCGCGCAAAGCCGTCCCATCGCCCCGAACAGCAGTCGCTCTTTGCGGATCGACAGGAAGTTCAGGCTCGGGCCCGCATCGATGATCGGACGCTGGTCGGCCCCACTCATCCGTCGCGCTCATCGCGTTCGCCCAGCAGCGCATCGAGCTCGTCGAGATCCACGCCGGGATCCGGCAGCTCGTCCGCGCTCACGAATGGAACCTCCAGCCGGCGCTGCACGATCCCTTCCGCCTCCAGCCTCGCCACCGCGTCAGCGACTGGGAGACCACGCACCCGCGCCACAGCCTCGGCAGACAGCACGCCGGCCTCATACGCCATGACCGCTCGCGCGAGAAGCCTCTGCGGAGCGCGGGCGCGCTGCGAATCCGCGGACAAGGCTTCGTACTGGTCGACCCATCCGTACCTGGCCGCGAGGCCCGGAGTCGTGATCTTGCTCCACTGCGCAAATCGAGCTGGTGTGATCAGTTCGGCACCCTTCAACGCGTGGCGCACGATGTCTGGCGACGCGAGGAACCACTGGACGATGTCCGAAAGCGTGTGAGTGTCATCGACAAGCTGGCCCTTGGTGATCTCGAACAGACCTTCCCGCGGAACCAGCATGTGTCGCGCGTGGGCTCGTGCCCTGGCCTCCGCTATGTCGAAGCCGCCGATGGCCGTAGATCCAGGCTCGCCCCAGTCTCGGAAAATGACGTGCCCAAGTTCGTGGGCCAGGCTGGCTCGCTGGCGCATCGGGTTCTCGGTGGTAGCGACGCCGATGATCACGTGCCCGCGCTGCGGGTCGAAGACGCTGTACCCGTGCTCGTCGTTCGGGGCCGGCATGACGACGACGTCGTGGCCGAGCCGCTCAACGAGAGCGACCATGTCGCCGATCGGCGCGGACCCCAGTCCCAGATCGGCCCGGATCGCTCGAGCCGCTTGCAGCCCGTCAGCCTCCGGGTCGCCGGTCGGGGTCAGTGCGCTCACTGTCCGATGGCCTGCTCGTCGAGATAGTCCGCCAGCTCCAGGTAGCCGAGCAGCCGCTCGTGCATCTCGGTCATGGCCGCGCCGCTGTCGCCCCGCGCAGCACATCGCGTCCTCTCCGCCACTGTCGAGGCCCCGGTGAGGCGCCCCATCGGTGTTCCGGTGGCTCTAGAGATCGCAACCAGCTCCGGCATCGTCGCTGCGCGCTGCCCCTGGATGATCCGGGACACGGTGGCCTGCGAGATGCCCGTTGCGTTCTGGAGCTGCCGTTGGCTCATCCGGGCACGCTCAAGCGCAGCCTGGATGCGCGTGCCATAGCGCGTCCCATCGTTGTCCATGACCAACCCCCACCCCTCTGAATCACTTGGGTCATCAGTGATTCACTGTAGCAGCCCGGCCGGTTCAGCACGGCAGGTTGCCGGGGTCGGCGACGCGGCGAGCATCGACCAGGTGCACCGCGCCGACCGGGCCCGTCCGGCTCACACAGTTCGGCGGATCCTCCTTGGCGCGACCTCAGGCCCAGCCGCCGTACGGGACTGTGAGGATCTCCAAGCTGTGCCCGTTCGGGTCGTTCCAGTAAAGGCCGCGCCCGCCGTCATCGTGGGTGATCTCACCCGGCCGGCGGTGGAACGGGTCTGCCCACCACGGCAACCCGCGCTCCCGGATGCGGGCATGGATCTGGTCGAACTCCTCTTCGGAGACGAGGAACGCGTAGTGCTGCGGGTGGGGTTCGCCGTGGTCTTCGGCGATGTCGAGGGAGACATCGTTGCTGACCTGCACCACGGCGAACGGCCCGAACATCGTCGGTTCAGGCAGGCCGAGGATGTCGACCAGGTGGCGGGCGGTCTCCTGCTTGTCATGAGCCCGGACGATCGTGTGGTTCAGCTGGACGGCCATGGAGCGTCTCCTCCGAACGAGGGTGCGCCATCCATCGTCGCACTGTCGGGCAACGAAGGTCCGGCCGGCCGGTTGCGAGAGGTGGGCGGAAGCGACCCGGGCAGGTGACGCGCTCCTCACGCCAACGTGCTCCCTGAGCTCGCGTTGCGGGGTGTTAGTCGGCCAGGGAGGGTGCGGCGGCATACTCCTCGTCGGTGACCGGCGTCAGCCAGTGCACGACGTCGTGGTCGGCGTCGCCCTCGTTGATGGCGATGTGCACCATGAGCCGGTTGGGCGCGGCACCGTGCCAGTGCTCCTCGTCGGCTTCGAACAGGACGCGGTCGCCGGGGCGGATGACCTCGACTGGGCCACCGCGGCGCTGGCACAGGCCGACGCCCTCGGTGACGAACACGGTCTGGCCCAGCGGGTGGCGGTGCCAGTGGGTGCGGGCACCCGGCATGAAATGCACCAGGTTGGATGTGACGCGCGAGGGGGCCGGGGCGGCGGCGACCTGGTCCAGGTACACGTCGCCGGTGAACCAGTCGCTCGAGCCCTTGACGGTGTCGATCGAGCTACGGGTGATCTGCATGGGTTTCCTTCTCGCTGTTCGGGATCGGGGTGCTGGCCGAGGCAGTCGACGAGGCAGTCGACGAGGCAGTCGTGGGGGCAGTCGACGGGGCCGTTGGCGTGGCCGTCGGCGGGGCCGGCGGCGAGGGAGGCGTCGAGGCCGCCCAGGAGGCGAGCAGCTGGAGGCGCTCGGCGGAGGGTGAACCGGGTTCTGCGGTATAGACCAGGAGGACGAGGCCGGGCTCGGCGGTGATGGCGAGCTCCTCGTAGGCGAGGGTCAGCTCGCCGACGACGGGGTGGTTGAACCGCTTGGTGCCTGTCCCGTGGGTGCGCACGTTGTGTGCGCTCCACAGCCGCCGGAATACCTCGCTGCGGGTCGAAAGCTCGCCGACGAGGTCCTGCAGCCCGCGGTCGTGCGGGTCGCGGCCGGCCTCGGCCCGCATGATGCCGACGCACATCTCGGCGAACAGGTCCCAGTCGGGGTAGAAGTCGCGCGATGCGGGGTCCAGGAACTGGAACCGGGCGAGGTTCGGCAGGCGTCCGCCCTCGCCGATGACGGGCGAGTAGAAGGCGCGAGCAAGGACGTTGGTGGCGAGCAGGTTCTGGTGCGGGTCCCGGACGAACGCGACGCCGTCGCGGATCGACTCCAGCGCCCACTGCAGGCTGGGCCGCGAGGCCGCCTTGCCGGCGGCGCGTCGCCGCGGCCGCCCCGAGGTTGGTATGCCGTCCGCGGCCCGGGCGAGATCGAGCAGATGGGCGCGTTCGGTGTCATCGAGCTGCAGGGCGCGGGCGAGTGCGTCGAGCACGCCTGTCGATGCGCCGGCGATCTGTCCGCGTTCGAGCCGCGCGTAGTACTCGACGCTGAGCCCGGCGATCGTCGCGACCTCGCTTCGGCGCAGGCCGGGAACGCGTCGGCCGCGGCCCGCGGGCAGGCCGACCTGCTCGGGCGTGATGCGGGCGCGGCGGGTCATGAGGAACTCGCGCACCTCTTGGCGGTTGTCCACGTCTTCGAGACTAGGCCGCCTCGTGGTGCGGTCCGAGCCGTCAGGGGTGCCCTGTCAGTACGCCCCTCGACAGGGACTCCCCCGACCCGCGGTCCGCGGGTTCACTCGGGTGATGGGCCTGTTGCGCCCGGCGGGCCTGGGCCCGCGTTCGTAGCGATCGAAGGAGCACACGCGATGCGTGGAGTTGTCATGTACGGACCCGGCGACGTGCGGGTGGAGGACCGCGAGGACCCGAGGATCATCGAGCCGACCGACGCGATCATCCGCCTGTCGGCGACGTGCATCTGCGGCAGCGACCTGTGGCCCTACCGGGGCGCCGAGCCGGTCGACCACCAGGTCATGGGGCATGAGTACGTCGGCGTGGTCGAGGAGATCGGCTCCGAGGTGCGCACCGTCAAGGTCGGCGACTTCGTCGTCGGGTCGTTCTGGGCCTCGGACAACACGTGCGAGATCTGCCAGGCCGGCTACCAGGCGTACTGCGTGCACCGCGTTCTCATGGGCACGCTCGGCACGCAGTCCGAGCTGGCCCGTATCCCGCTGGCCGACGGCACGCTGGTCGCGACGCCCGGCCTGCCTGACGCCGATCTCATCCCCTCGCTCATGGCGGCTTCCGATGTGCTCGGCACCGGCTGGTTCGCGGCCGCCGCGGCCCAGGCCGGTCCCGGCAAGACGGTGGCCGTCGTCGGCGATGGGGCCGTGGGGCTGCTCGGCGTCCTGGCCGCGCGCGAGCTCGGCTCGGAGCGCGTCATCGCGTTCAGCCGGCATACGGACCGACAGGCGCTCGCGCGGGAGTTCGGTGCCACCGACATCGTCGAGGAGCGCGGCGCAGCCGGGGTGGCCCGGGTCAAGGAGCTGACCGGCGGGCTCGGCGCGCACTCGGTCATCGAGGCCGTCGGCACTCAGGAGGCGATGATGCAGGCCATCCACTCGACGCGTCCCGGTGGCCATGTCGGGTTCGTCGGCGTCTCACATGACGTGGCCATCCCCGGCGATGAGCTGTTCATGGCCGGAGTCCATCTGCACGGCGGTCCGGCACCCGTGCGCCAGTATCTGCCGCATCTGATCGAGCTGATCTGGAACCGGAAGATCAACCCTGGCAAGGTCTTCGACCTGACCCTGCCGCTCGAGGACGCTGCCACGGGCTACAAGGCCATGGACGAGCGCACCGCCACCAAAGTGTTGCTGACGGTGTGAGCGCCGGTCTCAGAGTCTCGGCGGACCCGGCGCGAGGAGGCGAGGGACTCGTGGAGCTGCAGGACTTTCTTGACCACGTGAGCAGCGGCCGTGTCATCGAGGGAGGCTCGGCCGCGCACGAGTTCATGCACGGCGCGGCGCAGGAGGCGCTGCAGATCGTGGCCGAGCTGAACGGCGGCTACCGCTCGCCGGAGCAGGTGCGGGCGCTGCTGTCCGGGCTGACCGGGAAGGCCGTGCCCGAGTCGGTCACGGTCTTCCCGCCGTTCTACTGCGAGTTCGGCAAGAACCTCACCATCGGTGAGGGTGTCTTCATCAACATGGGCTGCCGGTTCCAGGACACCGCCGGCATCAACATCGGCGACGGGACGCTGATCGGCCACGGCAGCACACTGACGACCCTGAACCACGCCGTCGACCCCGCGAGGCGGGCGGACATGATCCCGGCGCCGGTGACGATCGGCCGCAACGTCTGGCTCGGTGCCGGGGTCACCGTCGTGCCCGGCGTGACCATCGGCGACGGCGCCATCATCGGCGCCGGCGCTGTGGTGACCAATGATGTTCCCGCCAACACCATCGCCGCCGGCGTCCCGGCCAGGAAGATCCGAAGCACCGGATTCCACGCCTGAGCCCGAAGTCTTGGCGGTGATCAGCCGGTGGTCGTGCGGGCGCCTTGAACGCGAGGGAGGTCCCCGTGTGCGCCTCGCAGCGATGAGCGGGCAAGTCCTTTCGCAGCCTTCGACGTGGCTCCGGCTCGACGAGCCGTCGGTCAGGTTGCCTGCTTCAATGCGTCGGCAATGACCTCGGCGGTGCGCTGCGGAGCCACGTCCGGGATGAGGAACACTGCGCCGGGGATCGTCACCAGGGTCACGTTGGGCGCCGCCTCGAGCGTGGCGCGCTCGGCGTCGGTGAGGCCGTCGTCCCCCTTCTCCTCCGCATGCACGACCCACGCGGGGATTCCCGATGCGGCCAGCTCCGCGCGCATACAGAATCCAGCCGGAGATGGGCCTGGTAGCCGAATCCGCGAACATCGCCCACCAAGTCCGGCCGCGGCTGGATCTTGTAGCGGGCCCAGTGCCTTTCGCCCATGCCCGGTGGCACCACAGTCGACCAGATGCTCACTTGTCGCGCCACATCAACGCCGCGCGCCGCAACAGACGAACCAGTTGGTCGACTGTTGTGCCTCGGTGATGGGCCGTGACACCTTGCGGTGGGGTGGTGGAGCGCCGCTTCCGACTGCCTCCGGAGGGTCGGGCTCGCCGGCGCTTTTTGGGGACTCCCAGACTGACCGGCGCGCTGCCTGGACGTTCCGGGCTTGCGGTGCCCGTTCGTCAGAGAGCGATCACGGGCCACAACACGGCGACGATATTCTCCGGGATCTCCTCCTTGGGGTCGCCTCGGTAGAACGCGCCGAAGTAGCTGCCGAAGCACATGGTGGCGATGGTGTGCTTGTCGATGGTGTCGGACACGGCGCCCTCGGCTTGGAGCTTCGACAGCACGTTCTCGACGAGCGTGACCCGAGGTTCGACTGCGTGCCTGCGTAGCATCTCCAGTAGCTCCGGTGTGTGGATCACTTCGCCGGCGAAGTTGCCCATGAGCACCATGGCGTCCGGGTTGAAATACGCCGGATCCAGTCGGCGGACCGCCTCGACGAGGGCCTCTCGTGGCTCCAAGCGGCTCAGGTCGATGTCGTAGAGGTCGCGCTGCTTCCGGAAGCCGTAGTCCAGGGCGTCGGCCACGAGCTCGAGCTTGTTGTTCCATCGTCGGTAGAGCGTGGGGCGACTGACACCGGCGTCGGCGGCGATGTCGCCAAGCGTCATGCGCGAATAGCCGTCCCGAACGAGGCGGGCGCGGGTGGCCAGAATGATCGCCTCATCGAGGGCAGGGTCGCGCGGACGTCCGCCGCCACGCGAGCCGGCTGCGTCGGAAAGCCTCTTCGGCGTTGCTTGCGCTCGGAGCATCTCCACCTCGCATCGGTACGTGCGTCCCATCCTAGCCAGTTTCGTTACAGACCCTTGATGTAACTCGTTAGGTTACATAGAGTGTTCGTAACGGAACCAGCCCGGTCAGGTCGCGGCTGGCGCAGAAGGAAGGTGTCGCAGATGAAGGCGATCGTGGTGACCGACCAGGCCGCAGGAACCGTCGGGATGAGGCTGGTGGAGCGGCCCGAGCCGACGGCAGCCATCAACGACGTCATCGTTCAGGTGCACGCGTCGGGATGGATCTCGACGGAGCTCGAGTGGTCGTCGACGTGGATCGATCGCGCCGGCCACGACCGGACCCCATCGATCCCCGGGCACGAGCTGGCTGGCACGGTCACCGCACTGGGCTATGGCACGACGGGGATGTCGGTGGGACAGCGCGTGATCGGCCTCGCGGACTGGCATCGCGACGGCACCCTCGCGGAGTACGTGGCGATCGAAGCGCGCAACCTCGCGCCCTTGCCGGACGATGTCGAGTTCACGGTCGGCGCTTCCTTGCCGATCTCCGGGCTGACGGCGTGGCAGGGACTTTTCATCCACGGCCGGCTCCAGTCGGGACAGCGCGTCCTCGCGCATGGCGCGGTCGGTGCAGTCGGAGCGATGGTGACCCAGCTCGCGTCCGAGGCCGGCGCCTACGTCATCGGCACCGGGCGCTCCGCCGACCGAGAAAAGGCCCTGGACCTCGGCGCCCGGGAGTTCGTCGACCTCGACAACGACAGCTTGCACGACGTCGGCCAAGTCGATCTGGTCTTCGACGTCATCGGCGGCGACATCCAGAAGACCTCCGCAGCTCTGCTCAAGGCCGGAGGGACCCTGGTCTCCGTCGTAGGGCCGGTCGAGGAACAACCGGCGAACGGGCGGGCGGTCGACTTCGTGGTCGAGGCGGACCGCGACCAGCTGAATGAGATCGTCGAGCGCGTGCGTGACGGGCGGCTGCGCGCGAACATCGGATCCATCGCGCCCCTCGAGGAAGCCGTCGCCACCTTCAACTCCAGCGAGCGGCTCAAGGGAAAGACGATCATCCAGGTTCGCCCCTGAGAAGCTGACTGGCCGAGGGAGCCTACCGCTGAGGAATCGACGCTCTGCGGTGGCTGCGCCAACGCGCGGAACCCAAGCCGGTGGGGCGGGACACTCACGCACCGGCGACGTATGCCGTCAGGAAGTGGACGCCGTGTCAGCCGAGGTTGTCTCGGGCGCGGTCGTGGTGTGCGCGAGCCAGATGTAGCAGCCCCGGCATGCATCATCGGCGGCGGCCTAGCGCGCCAGGGCCCGTCAGGGAGCTGGCCGCCTCCTACCGTGGTTGACTCGTCGTTGAACCCTCCACGGCGAAAGAGAAGGCTGACATGGCCTCGATGGCACAGCGATTCTGGAAGGCCGGTAACGCGGCGGCCGTGTGGATGTACAGGCGTACCGGCGGCAGGGTCGGCGGTAGGGCGAGGGGCGGCAGCCGGGTGCTCCTGCTCACCGTGGCCGGACGCAAATCCGGGATGCCGCACACGGTGCCCGTGTCGTACGTCGAGCGCGACGGCGCCTACTTCCTCGCGGCATACCCCTCCTTTGCGCCTTACGAGGCGAAGGCGGGCCGCAGGATCGCGATCGCGCGGCTGACCCCGACGGCGTGAGTGGGCCGACCTGCACTGTCTCGGCCGTACCTCGACGGCGGAGCTCAGCCAGCCGATGACCATCGCGCGGCGAGGTGACGCGCACCCGGGCCCGTTGAGCCCGGGTGCAGTGTGCGACGACGCTGGTGTCAGCAGGCTCCGCCCGACCACATGACCGCTACCGGAGAGCTCGCGTCTGCCGGGCTCGAGCCGCTGGTGATGATGTCGAGCTCAGCGCCGGCCGCGATCTGGGCCTGTCCGAGGGTGAATCGGAGTCCGCCGTCGACCTTGGCGAGCTGGATCCTGCAGATGGTTGGATCGACTGGATGACTCGTGGTTGGGGACTCTCCATCGACCTGGGAGAACCCCGCGACGTACGACACCTTTGCATTCACCCCCTTCGCTGCCAGCGCGTGTTCGAGCCCAGTGACATCGGACAGGTCGTAGATCGTGACGATCAGACTCCCGTGGGCTCCGGCCTCCACGGCATACGCGCCGCTCGGTCCGGTGAGGCCGATGCCCACGGTGACGGCCAAGACAGCCGCGGTGCCGGCCAGGCCAGCCGCGAAGCCGATGGAACGGTGACGACGCCGTCGGGAGGCGGCGGACGCAGTCCTGGCATGGACGCTGACGTGCTGGCGCAGCTCGGTGAGCAGGGACTGTTCGAACGTGTCGAGACTCATGGGGTGACCTCCTGGACGATTGGCGTGACGTGTTTCTGGAGCCGGGCCCGGCCTCGGTGAAGCCGGACCCGCGCGGTGCCTGGCTTCACCCCCAGCACTGCGGCGGCCTCGGTGACGGAGAGCCCGTCGAGCGCGACCAGCTCCATCAGCTCGCGTTCGCGTCGCGGGAGAGCGGCAAGGGCGGTGTAGAGCTTGCGTGCGTCGCGCTCCGCGTCGATCTGCTCCTCGATACGAGTGATCGAGTCGGAGTCCAGCAAGCGCCTCCCGGAGACGCGGCCGGCGATGCGACGTTCGCGCGCCTGGCGGCGAAACTCCTTGGTCACGACATGACGCGCGACTCCCACGAGCCAGGCGGCCGGTGCGCCTCGATCCGGCCTGTACGAGGATGCGGAGTCGATCGCGGCCAGAAACACCTCCGCGGTGAGATCTGCCGCAAGGTGCGGGTCCTCGACGCGGCGCGCGACGAACCGCCGGACCGTGACGAGGTGTTCCCGATAGAACGCCTCGAACGCATCAGGGTCTGCCGCGATACGCGCGAGGTCGGGATCCCGAAAGGAGTTCACACCTGATCTTGTCCGCTCGACTTCTAGGCGTTACGTCCGACTTTGGAACGCGCCTCGGTGGACAGCCCTCACATGAGCTCGACCCCGGGGGCGTGTCGTGGTCATGGCCGAGCGGAAGTCCTCTTCCTTGCCTCAGTGTCCTGACGAGTCTCAGTCGAGAGGGTTCGCCCGCGAGAACCGCACCTCTTCCTGGTCGAGTCGTGTCTGGACCCGGCGTAGCACGATGTCGTCGATGCGCTGTTCGTCGCGCAGCTCCAGGAGCGCCTCGCGGCGCCGGGCGATGAGAGCGAGTGAGAGGTTTCGGTACTGGTCGTCGTGCTGGATGACGAGTTCACCCTCCTCGCCTTCCGTGGTGATCAGCTTCCTCTGCTTGTCCAGCTCGTGACGCACCCGTGCGACCACCTTGTCGCCGCTGCCCAGCTCGTTGGCCGTGGTGTCCAGAGCCTCGATTGCCGCGTCCAGGGTGTACTCGTCGGCGAACTGGAGCTCCTCGGCGACCGAGGTGTCGGCTGGCAGTCGGGCGAACCGCACGACCGACGGCAGGATCAGCGCCTGCAGGAGGGTCAGCACGATGACGCCGCAAGCGATGAGCACCATGAGGTCCCTGCCGGGGAACGGAGCACCGGAGTCGAGTGTGTGCGGTACGGCCAGGACCGCGGCGAGGGACACGGCGCCACGAAACCCGGCGGCCGCGCTGACGGTGCGTTGTCGGGCCGACACCCGACGCAGCCGCTGCGCGGGACGCCGATCGAGAACCCGGATGACGTACGGCGTGGTGTAGACCCACGCCCACCGCACCGCGATCACGACGGCGGTGACGACGAGGATGTCGGTGAGGGCCTGCAGAATCGAGGTGCTGTTCAGCGCGCGGAAGGCGGACTGCGCCGAGAGTCCGATCAGGACGAAGAGCGCACTGCTGAGCACCGTGGTGGACAGTGCCCAGAACGGAAGAGCGATCTGGCGCGTCGCGGCACCGGTGATCCGTGGCGTCACCTGGCTCATGAACAGTCCGCAGACGACGACGGCCAGCACGCCGGAGGCGTGGGCGACATCGGCGAGGAGGAATGCAACGAACGGGGTCACCAGCATGGCGATGCTCTCCAGCATCGGGTCGTCCATCCGGCGGCGGACCTGCCAGCTGACCAGTCCGATGAGGACCCCGGCGAGCACGCCGCCGATGTAGGACCACACCAGCAGCCAGGTCACGTGCCAGCCGGTGAGCTGCTCCTCGCCTACGGTCACGCCCACAGCCAGGCCGTAGAGGACGAGAGCGGTGCCGTCGTTGACGAGGCTCTCGGCGCGGAGCACGGTGACCGTGCGGCGTGGCAGGTCGCCGGCCAGGGTGCCGACCGCCGTCGCGTCGGTGGGCGCCAGCGCGGCGCCGAGCACCCACGCCGGCCCCCACGGGAGGCCGAGTGCGTGCGCAGTGGCGGCGATCGCGGCAGCAGTGGCCACGACCAGCACGGTGCTGGTGAGAACCACGACCCGCAGGTTGTTTCGGATCTCCCGCAACGAGGTTGTGAGGCTCTCCCAGTAGAGGAGAGCGGGAAGGAACACGAGCAGCACGACCTCCGGGGGCAGCTGGGCTTCCCGGAGGTGCGGCACGAACCCGACCAGCACGCCGACCAACACCAGCAGGATGGCCGGCGCGATTGGGTAGCGCTTCGCGAGCGCGCCGCATGCGACCAGGGCGACCCCCAACACGACGACCATCTCGAGTCCAAACACGAACTCATCTTGGCCAGTCCGCGCGTCCCACGACCATCTAAGTGACACAGTGGTGGGCCTTGGCGCCGTGACGTGTTTATGGTGCAGCCATGAGGTGGTGCGCCGCGGGGTGGGGATCGGCGTGAGGGCGGCCGTCTATGACCGGTACGGGGGGCCCGATGTGTTGCGTGTCGAGGACGTTCCGTTGCCGTGGCCTGCCCCGGGGCAGGTGCGGGTGAAGGTCGTGGCCACTTCTGTCAATCTCAGCGACTGGGAGGGGCTGCGCGGATCGCCCGCGTACGCACGCCTCGGCGGTTTGCGTCACCCTAGGCGTCGCATCCTCGGATCTGACATTGCCGGCGTGGTCGACGAAGTCGGTGAAGGGGTCACCCGATTTCGGCCCGGCGACGAGGTGTACGGCGACAATCTCGCGATGATGGGTGGCTTTGCCGAGTTTGCGCTGGCCTCAGAATCCGCGATGACTCACAAGCCGGCCCAGCTGACGTTCGCGCAGGCAGCGACGCTCCCGCAGGCGGGGGCGATCGCGCTGCAGGGCACGCAAGGAGCGGTCGCGGGCAGCCGGGTCCTTGTCAACGGCGCGGGCGGAGGGTCAGGAACCTTCGCGATCCAACTGGCCAAGCGGCTCGGGGCACACGTGACCGGTGTCGACAATGCCGCCAAGCAGGCCTTCATGCGGTCGGTGGGCGCCGACGAGGTGATCGACTACCAGCGGGACGACTTCACCCGGACGAGCCGGCCCTACGACCTGATCCTTGACCTGGTCGCGCACAGGTCGGTCCTGGCCTACCGGCGCGCGTTGGCACCTGGTGGCACCTATCGATGTGTGGGCGGGTCGGTGCGCGCCCTGCTGCGCGTGGTCACGCTGGGCTGGGCGGTCGGCCGAGTCACCGGTCGCTCGCTGGGCGTGCTCGTCGTCAAGGAGGGTCCGGCTCATTTCGACCCGATCGCCGAGCTGTGCGTCAGAGGTGAGGTCAGGATCCACATCGACCGCACGTTCAGGCTCGAGGAGGTTCCCGCCGCGCTTGCTCATGTCGGTGAGGGTCGGGCACTCGGCAAGGTCGTTGTCGTTTCCTCCTAGTCGCCAGAAACGTGACCCCGTGCGGCCATAGGACACGCAGGGCGACTGCCTGCTGATGCCGCGTCAGGTGGTCGACTGGCGGCGGATATAGGCACTTGTCGGCCGCGGGTGGCAGGCCTTTTAGGTCTTGGATGTCACGCGACGCGTGCGTGATTTCGGGCCGTCACGGGCGCTCCGCGAGCAGCTGCGTCATCAGACTCAGCAGTTGCCGCTGCTGGGCAGTGGTCAGCGGAGCCAGGAAGGCTCGCTGGACCTCATCAACGACGTTGTCCAGGTCGGCGAGGGTCGCCGTGCCCTCGGTGGTGATGGTGACGATGTTGCGCCGCCGGTGCGTCGGGTCGACCGCGCGGGCGACGAGACCGCGCGACTCGAGATCGTTCAGGGCGTTCGTGACGTCGCTGCGGTCGAGGCTGGTGCTGCGGCCCAGGTTGGCCTGGCTCGCCGGTCCCCGTTCCTCGAGCGCGGCGAGAAGTCGGTAGTGGTAGCCACGAAGACCGCTCTCATGTGCCTCGAAACCGGCGCTCAAGAGGCCGAACGCGCGGGCGTGCAGCCGGCTGACGAGCCAGGTCGCACGGGTCGCCAGCCGCGCCGGGTCAGGGCCGAGATGGGCGGGTCGGGGCATGCGCCAACCCTAGTGGTTGTGGGTTCCACCAACAATCGATATGTTGGCCCTACCAACATTGATGTCCAGCAGGGAGTTGCCATGAACGATCCACGACCCGAGCGGGTGCTCGTCGTCGGCCGCAGCCCCAAGGTCCTGGTCGAGGTCGTCGAACGACTGCGGGACCGGGGGTACGCGGCCAACGCGACCAACCAGTTCGACCGAGTCCTCGCCGACTACGACGTCACCAGTCTCGATGTCCTGGTCTTCGGGGGGATGGTCCCAGCGCAGACCAAGCAGCACCTGCGTGAGCAGGTCCGCAAGCTCAACCCGGAGGTGGTGTTCCTGCAGGGCCTGGCCGGTATCGCGGGCGTGATCGCCGCCCAGGTCCGATCGCTCGCCTCGGGTGACCTGGCCGCCGGGGTCGCGTACGACGATGTCGAACGCACGCTGCGGGTCACGCTCGAGGCGCCCGCCCACGTCACCGTCGAGGCATGGTGGGCGACCTCGTTCACGCCACCTGAGCCGACGAGCACATCGATAACGGTCTGTGACGACTCGTTCTCGGCCGGGGCCTCATGTCATCGCGATACCTGATCAGGTGCCGGCGGTGGCGTCGTTCGCGGCGGTCACCGTCGATGAGCTCGTCCGGGTCTTCACCATCGGAGCCGTGCCTGAGTCCGTCCAGCGCCTGGTCCCGACGTCCTCAAACGACACGCGACTTCCCAGTGTCGCCGGCCTCACCACCCGGGCCGATGACTAACGCATCGCGGGCCCGGTCGCTGCCGGGACAGCGATTCGCCAACGGGCTCGTTCGTGCCCTGCTGGCCACCCCGGGCATCGCGCGGCTCGTCGGCACCCGGCTCGTCACGCTGTACGTGATCGGCAGGACGTCCAAGCGGCGCTACGCCATTCCCGTCGCCTACCTGCCCGACGGGGACGACCTGCTGATCGGCACGCCCTTCGGTTGGGGGCGAAACCTCCGCAGCGGTGAGCCAATCCAGCTCCGCCTCAAGGGCAGGCTGCGCTCGGCCGACGTGAAGGTCGACACCGCCGAACCCGAGGTCGTCCGGGGCTACGCCCACATGGCACGAGCGAACCCCGCCTTCGCCAAGTTCAACCGCATCCGCCTGGGCAAAGACGGAACACCGGACCATGACGATCTCCGACAGGCGTGGCTCGGCGGAGCCCGCGTGATCCGGCTCAGCCCGCGACGGTGACCGCCGTCCGCGACCAGCGTGACGCGTCAAGTGAATCCGCTACCGGCGTGGTGACCTGGCCAGTTCCCCGGTGTGAGGTGGGCCGTCGCGGCGAAGGGGACGCACCACTTGGCGGTAGTGCGGGATGTCGGACGTCGTTGTCGTGAGGGCAGCGGGGGCGGCCTATCGCACCATGCGTATCTCGACCAGCCCGTCGAGATCTGGATCGACCTGTTCGGTCCCGTCGGCTGTGAACCCGTTCTTCTCGTAGAACCGTCGAGCCCGCGCGTTGTCCTTGGCCACCCACAGTTGTGCAGGCCGCTCGCTCAGAGACTGGTCAAGCAGAGCTTGACCGACACCACGGCCGTAGCAGCTGGACAGCACATAGAGCGCGTACAGCTGCTCATCACGCTGCGGCGGGTGCCCGTGGTGGTCAGCGGCCGGCCCGCGCGCGACGAACCCCACGATTCGGCCGTCGCGCCGCGCGACACGGACCCGCTCCCCGGCATCCTCCTCTGAGAGCAGACCCGACCACATCACCTGCCGACGCTCGCGCGCGGCGTCATCGTAGAAACACTCCGGAAGGAGCGCTCCGTAGGCTTCCCGCCACGCCTGAACGTGGACCGAGGCCAGTTCCTCAGCGTCAGCCAGGTGCGGCACCACCACCTCAAAATAAGTCGGCACGGGCACCCACATCCTCACCGGAGACTCACCAGAGGCGTCGCTCCGACTGCGAAGAACACTATCCCCAGTTCAGCACCGCATCGACGCCGAAGAGACCGCGTCGTGGAAGGACGCACGTGGTGCCGGACCAACCGCGCAGTGCGCCTGGCTCGGTACGGCAAGACGCGGGACCGCCTCAAGGCCCTCGCGCGCAGGTGGCGTTATCGTCATTGGTCCAGCCGCACACTGAAGTGGAGGTCCAGTTGTACACGTACAAGGTTGTGGAACTGCGCGAAAAGATGCTCGGAGGCAAGATGTCCGGCGAGAAACTGGAGCGTCTGCTGAATGAGCATGCGCGCGATGGTTGGCAGCTGAAGGCAATCACCGCGGTGGAGGTCAAGGGGCGCGTGGGTCCCGGCGGGGTGGATGGTCTGCTGGTCACCCTTGAGCGTTCAGACAGTCACTAGCGAGACGCCGTCGGGGCGGGGGGCCGGATGGTGGAGGAGCTCTCTCTCATCGAAGCGCTGACCGAGCGTCTCGGGAGTCGGGCGGCTGCAGAGGCCGCCTCCCGCGCCTTCGTGGACCACGACCTCGCCCTCACGAATGACAGGTGGGTTCTCAGCCTGGGCGCCGAGCCCGGACGTGCGTAACCAGGCTGCAGCACCGGCGCCCTCGCTTTCCGCCGTACGCTCCAAGCCTGCCGTGCGCTGAACATGGCCCTCGTGCGCTGGGTCGGCCTAGCGGCATACGCCGGAGGAACGGCCGAGGTGAACCGACCCCGGGGGTGCGGACCTACCCCCAGAGTGCCGCAGGGCTCTGATCCAGTCAGGGCGGGATGACGCGCCTTTCCGGACGTGCGGATGTTGCGGACTCGGCTCGGCCGTGGGCCATTTCGGATCTCAGTGGCGCGCCGGGATGCCGTCTTCGACGCCCCAAGCCGATGCCGGGCAGCGAAGTCTGCGCGAAGTCTGCGCGAAGTCTGCTCAGCCAGGGTCCGTCAGAAGATGGGGCAAGGCTTGTGCGAGCCCGTGCCGCCATGCGGAAAGCTCATGGCCGCCGGGGTGTTCCACATGGACGAGGTCAAGGCCCGCCTGGTCGGCTCTCTCCCAGAGCTCCCGGTTGCACCGCAGTAGGTCGGGATCCTCGACGATGCCAGCCTGCATCCACAGGCGAGGGCCTGTGACCCTCTGGACCGCCGCCACGATCTGGCTGCCGGAAAGGTGCGCGTCGTCGCCCGGCCACCACAGCGCCGCGGAAGCGGTGGCGGCGCCGCCAAAAAGTGCTGGCCAATGCGTGGCGAGGTACAGCGCCGCGTTGCCGCCCAGGCTGTGCCCCAGCACGACGCGTCGGCCCGGGTCGGCGGTGACTGTCCCGGATTGCTCGAGGAAGCCCTCGAGCGTGGCGACCAGCCTGCCCAGGCGCACCGGATCGGTCAGTGACACCACCCGCGTCGGACCCCGCGCCGTCGAGCCCTCGATCGACTCGACGTAGACCGTGGTGAGCGGGCCGATGATCCTCTCGCCCTGCAGCGAGTTCATCGTCTCAGGGATGCCTGCCTCGATCATGGGTCGACCGTCGAAGAGAACCGCCAGCGATGTGCCTGTGGAGAGCGGGTCGCTGGCCCGCTGCACCGAGAGCACAGTCCCGTCCTTGAAGCCGCGGCGTTGCATCCCGTGCTCGCCCCTTAGAGGGAGTCCCTCGTGGCTCCGGCGGCCCGTCATGCGTTCCACAGCACCAGAACACAGCACTCTTGATCAAGGGCCACCGCCCCGAAGGACCGACGCAAGCGGCCTAAGTGGGCGCAATCGACGCGGGTCGGGGGTGTGGGGTGTGCCCCAGCTCAGACACCGGCGACGTATGCCGTCAGCAAGTGGACGCCGTGCCGGTCGAGGTCGCCTCGGGCGCGGTCGTAGTGCTCGGTCGTTCGCGGGTCGGCATGTCGGGCCAGGATCTGCGCGGCGTCACCGGCATGGTGGCGGGCTTGTTGCCCCTGCCGACGAGGTGCAGGACCCGGTGTCCGCGCAGGTTGTCCGCGAAGGGTGTCGGCGTAGTCCTCGATCCGCACCGTGGTCGCTTCGGAGGCGCGTAGGGCGTTGATGCCCGGCAGGTAGGCCAGCGCGCTGTGGTGGACGGTGATCATCTGGGCGACCTGCAGGAACCGGATGAGCTCGAGCCGGTCCAGTCCTTGGGTGCGGGACTCGTCGCGGTGGACCTTCGGGAGGCGTGCGTATACGGCCGGGTCGGATTGGATGAGCCCGTCGATGTGCGCGAACCGGAAGTAGCCTCGCTCGGCATGCATCATCGTGACGACCGAGGAGACCATCAGGCCCCGGTCACCCAGCCGGCGGATGTACAGCTCGAGGTGGGCGCGTTGGATTCCGAGCAGCGGGTCGAGCCCGTTGGACTCGCACCAGGCGAACCATCGCCCACATAGCCCTTGAGCGGTTGATCGCCTTGATCGACTCGGGGGCCAATAGACGGACAGCGCGATGCCATGCTGCGACGATGTATCTCGACTTGGGCCGGCACCGGACGGAGCGGACATATGACGATGCGCGTGGAGCCGTCCTGCACGGCGGCTGAACTGGTGGAAGCCGAAGCGAACTTCGCCATGAGCACTTCGGCGCCGTCGAGTGTTCGTGAGGCTCTGGGAATGGCGGCCACTCGTGTCGGCAGCGGCTTCGTCACCGTGATGCGCAACGACCCCACTGGTGGTGTCTTCAATCGCGCCATCGGCCTCGGCCTGCAGGCGCCCTTGGACGAGAACGTCCTGGATGGGGTCATAGCCTTCGCACACGCCGAAGATCCTCCTCTCCTGCTGGTGCAGGTCGCCCCGTTTGCGCAACCAGAGGACTGGCCATCGCTGCTCGAGTCGCGGGGGCTCACGCCGAGCGCAACGTGGGCGAAGTTCGCGGCCGCCGCTGATGCCGTCACGGTCGAGGCCGATGACGTCCGGGTCGAAAAGTTGGGGCCCGCGGACGGTGACGCGTTTGCGTACGCGTTGTTGTCCGGCTTCGGGCTGGCCGCCGAGGGCGCGGCGCATGCGTGGATATCTGCGCTGTCCGGCGCGGGTGACCCGTGGCATGCGTACGGAGTTCGGGAGCTTGACCAACTGGTGGCTGTGGGCTGGATGTTCCGAGGCCACGAGTCGGCTTCGCTTCTTTCAGCAGCAACACTTCCAGAGCATCGTCGTAAGGGCTATCACCGGGCGCTGGTTCGCCGGAGGATCGCTGACGCGGCTGCGATGGGATGCACCTGGGTTGCCTCAGAGACCGGCATCGACACCGAGGCATCTCCCAACCCGGCGGTCCGTAGTTTGGAGCGCGCAGGAATCCCGGCTGTATACGAACGGCGGAACTGGATCTGGAGACCAGCGGCGAACACCTGATACGTCTGGCCGGTTCACACCCCAGACTCGACCTGAGCCTCGAGCGATCAGACCCTCATTCCGCTGTCCGGTAAGGCGGCAGTAGCGTCCGCCCACGGCCGCTGTGAGCATGGTCGACAGGCGACGGAATGACCCAGCCAAGGAATGTGGTCCAACCGCCAGGACCTCCCAAGGATTCGGGAAAGGCATGCGCTCCCCTGTTCATGCATCGGGCGACTCGCCCCTCGTGCCGAACCATCCGAGCCCCAAGCGCCGATCGAGACCCCGTCCATCGCGGACACCCTGAGCCTCGAAGGAGTGGACGCCCCGGAACGACTATCCCCAGTCTGACCAGACGGCGGGTCGCGCCACGCGCCGGTATTGCTGAGACGATTCGTAAGTGGAGCTCCCCACCCGTGCTTTGACCCGGGGCGTCCGGCTGGCCACGGTCCCGGCCGCGTTCGTGGGCCGCAGCGTTGTCGGGCTCGGCAAGCGCGTGGGCGGCCGGCCCGCCGAGGCGATCGCCGCAGAGGTGCAGGCACGCACCGCGGAGCAGCTGTTCGGGGTCCTGGGACAGCTCAAGGGTGCGGCGATGAAGGGCGGGCAGTGGCTGTCCGCCATGGAGGCGGCTCTGCCCGAGCAGCTCGCCGGACCCTACGGCGAGGCGCTGACGAAGCTGCAGGAGGCGGCACCCCCGATGCCGACCCGCACCGTGCACGACGTGCTCGCTCAAGCGCTGGGTCGCAGCTGGCGCACCCGGTTCACCGAGTTCGACGACGAGCCGGCGGCCGCAGCGAGCATCGGCCAGGTGCACCGCGCCGTCTGGCACGACGGCCGCGAGGTGGCGGTGAAGGTGCAGTACCCCCACGCGGGCGACGCACTGGCGACCGACCTTCGGCAGCTGGACCGGCTCGTGCCCATCCTGCGCGTGGCGATCCCCGGCATCGAAGCCGGTGACCTCTTCACCGAGCTGACCACCAGGATCATGGCCGAGGTCGACTACCAGCAGGAAGCCGAAGCCCAGACGGCGTTCGCACGGGTCTTCCGCGACGACCCTGACTTCGTCGTGCCCAGCGTGGTCGACGTCGCTTCGCGGGTGCTCGTCACCGAGTGGGTCGATGGCACATCGGTGGCGCAGATCGCCCGCCACGGCACCGAGGCCGATCGCGACCGGGCCGGTCTGCTGCTGTGCCGGTTCCTGCTCTCGAGCCCACCGCGGGTCGGTCGGCTGCACGGCGACCCGCACCCCGGCAACTTCCGGCTTCTCGACGACGGACGCCTCGCGGTCGTCGACTTCGGCTCGACATTGAGCACGCCCGACGGGTGGTCGGCCAGGCTGGCGGCGCTGCTTCGCGCCGGGCGCGACCGCGACGCCGACCGCCTGCTCGAGGTGGCGACGGCCGGTGGGCTGGTGCGCGGCGGCGAGGTGACCGCCGAGGCGCTGCTCGACCTGGTGGACCCGGTGCTCGAGCCGCTCAGGCAGGACCGGTTCACCTTCACCCGAGAATGGATGCGCAGCCTGACGACGCGGTTCTCGGACCCCCGGGGCGCCATCTCTCGCACCCAGCGCAGACTCCACATCCCCGTTCGGTATCTCCTGGTCCAGCGGGTCGTCGCCGGCACCACCGGGGTGCTGTGCCTCCTTGGCGCCTCGGTGCCGCTCTCCGCCGAAGCGGGCGCCTGGATGCCCGGCCTCGACGCCGCGGACGAGTGAGCGGTCCCCGCACCGTATGCCGCCCTGCCGCCTCCGAGTCGCCCGCCTCCGAGTCGCCCGCCTCCGAGTCGCCCGCCTCCGAGTCGCCCGCCGAGGAGTCGCCCGCCGACGAGCCGCCCGCCTGCTCTGCCACCGCCACCGCCGCCGACGCCGCTCTGACTGCGCAGGTCAGCGCTCCACCGGCCCGTCAAAAGACGTCGCCAGCACCGACGGGGACGCGCCGTTCAGGTGCGCAGCCCCGTGAGGCACTCCCGCGCACTGTGAGAGCAGGGACAGGACCGCCTCTGAAGGCTCGATGCCGAGGCCTTGCCGGAGAGCGCGGCGGCAGCTCTGAAAGGCGCGCCGGGCTTCGATGAGGTTGCCCTCGGACAGGTGGATCGAGATGACGGCACGGTGCGCACTCTCACGCAGGTCATCGGTCCGCAGCGCCGCGAGGGCCGACTCGAGCGCGAGGCCGTACTGCCCTTGCTCGGCGAGTCGACCCGCCGCAGCCTCGAGCACGTGCAGTCGCAGCTGCCGCAGCCGCTCGCGCTCGGCGTCGAGCCACGGGTCGTCCCAGTCGGGCAGCAGCTCGCCGGGGCCGACCCGGCCCTCGACGGAGGTCACCGCGTCCGGTGCCCCACGGAGCACCGCGTGAGCGCGGTCGATGAGGCCGCTGACGTCGATGTCGGGGGCCAGACCCAGCTCGACGACCCCGTGAGCGGCCACGACGAGGCCGGGCGCGGCCTGGTTGACCCGCCAGATGCCCGTGCGCAGGCTCGCGAGGGCACGGTGCTCGGTCGTGTCGGACCAGAGCATGCCGGCGAGACGGCTGCGACCGGTGCGCCCGCGTAGCGCGAGCAGCGCCACCAGGCGTTGGGCTCCCGCGGGCAGCGCCACGGAACGGCCGTCGACATCGACGGCAAAGGCTCCGAGCAGGCGTATGGAGACGAGCGGCGCCGCCCTGGGTCCTGGCAGTCGCACCCCCAAGTGCTCTGTCACGACGTTACCTCCTGCGCATCGCACGGGTCGTCTCGTCGACGTCGACGCCCGTCGCAGGTGTCTGCGTGCCGCCACCCGGGCGTCAACCTGGTACAGATAAGTCCGCGGAACAACGCGTTTGATACCTGACCATTTCCGACGGTACGCCTCCGCCCAGCCCTTCACTGGCGGTCCGGGAGAAGTGGTCCGTCATGGGGCCCTGGTTGCGCGTGACATGGGTGTGACATCGACGTGACGTGACCCGAGCACCATCGCCGGCATGAGCAGCTTCCCGGGAAGCCCGCGCACGGTGCCGGGCGCGATCGTCGCGGTGGACCCGCTCAGCCCGCTCGCCCGCACGGTGATCTTCCAGTACAACCCCGACGAGGTCACCCGCACCCTGCGACCGCGTGCCGCGCCGTCGGGCGGCAGCTCCGCATCCGACGCGCACCGCATCTGGGGGGCGCCGACAGAGAGCATCTCGATGACGGTCGAGCTCGACGCGACCGACGGCCTCGAGAGCGGCGACCCGCTCGCGGCGACGACCGGCGTGGCCGGTCGCCTTGCGACCCTCGAGATGCTGCTCTACCCGAACAGCGTCACGATCGTGGCGAACGCCGCCCTGCTGCTCGCAGGGACCATCGAGGTGCTGCCGCCCGAGGCGCCGCTCACGGTCCTGGTCTGGGGCCCGGGCCGAGTCGTGCCCGTGCGTGTCGAGAGCCTGACGATCCGCGAACAGGCCTTCACCACCGGCCTCATGCCGATCCGGGCCAGCGTCGAGGTCACCCTCGACGTGCTCTCCTACAACGATCTCTCGCCCACCGACCCCGGCTTCGCCCTGTTCCTCGTGCACCAGGTGCTCAAGGAGACGATGGCCTCGGTGGCCGCCGTGGCTTCCGTCGCGGGCACCGCTGCCGGCGCCCTCGGCGGGTCAGCGGGCGGCTCCGCCGGCGGCTCCGTCTCGATCGGGGGCTGACGATGTCTCGCTACGACGATGTCGAGACCGCGACCTACGAGGCCATCTCCGACGACGGCACCCGGCGACTCGTGCGCTACCACCGGCGACGGTTCCCGCCCGACCCGGCCGACCACACCACGCTGGCCCAGCACCTCGTCGTGCCCGACGACCGCCTCGACCTGATCAGCTTCCGCTACACCGGCGACCCCCTCGGCTTCTGGAGGGTCTGCGACGCGAACGCCGCCCTCGACCCCGACGCGCTCGTCGACGACGAAGCCGTCGGCACCGAGATCGTCGTGCCGGTGCCGGGGGTGACCGGCTGATGTCCTTGCTGGGGGTGACCGCCTGATGTCCCTGCTGGGGGTGCACCTCACCGTCCTCGCCGGACCGACGGTGCCCACCCCCCTGCCGCCGGACGTCACGGCCCGGGTGCGCTCGGTCACGGTGACGGAGTCCGACGGCGCACGCTCCGCCTTCACCATCACCCTCGACGCCGGCCGGTCGGGCCCGACGGCCGTCTTCGACACGCCGCTGCTCACGACATCGCCGCTGCGGGGCAACGCCCGCGTCGTCGTGCTGCTCACCATGGGCGCCCTTCCGCAGGTGCTGCTCGACGGGATCATCACCGAGACAGAGCTGACGCCCGGGAGTGCGTCACAGCACGCGGAGCTGCGCGTCACCGGTCACGACGTGTCGCTGCTCCTCGACCGGCACGAGGTCTCCACCGAGCATGTCGGCCTCGACGACGCCCTCCAGGTGCAGACCATCGCGCTGCCGTACCTCGCGCGCGGCATCGTCGCGCAGGTCATCCCCCCACCGGTGCTCGACCCGCCGCTGCCCATCGAGCGGACCCCCACACAGCAGGCGACCGACTACGCGCACCTGCAGGCACTCGCGACGTACCACGGCTACGTCTGCTACATCAGCCCCGGACCGGTGCCGGGCCTGTCCACGCTCTACTGGGGCCCGCCGGTGCGGGTCGGCCTGCCGCAGAAGGCGCTCTCGGTCGACCTCGGCCCCGACACCAACGTCACCGGCTCCCCCACCTTCCGCGAGGACGTGCTCGGTCCGGAGCTCGTCGAGGGAGAGGTGCAGGACTCCCGCCTCGGCACTGTCGTGCCGCTGCGCACGGTCGGCTCCCTGCGTCCGCCGCTCGCGGCCCTGCCGGTGTGGGCGGTGCACCAGGCCGACCTGCGCACCCGACAGTTCCGTGACACGGGCCTGCCGGCGACCACCGCCCTGGGGCGCGCGCAGTCGATGACCGACCGCAGCGTCAACTGCGTCACCGCCCAGGGCAGCCTCGACGGCGGCGCCTACGGTTCCATCCTCCGCCCGCGCGGACTGGTCGGGCTGCGTGGTGCCGGCTGGTCCAACGACGGGCTCTGGTACGTCCAACAGGTCGTCCACCACATCAGCCCGGGCAGCTACACCGCCGACTTCACACTCGCCCGCGAGGGCTACGGCGCCACCGTCCCGATCGTGAGGGTCTGACATGCCGGTCGACATCGATGAGCTGAGCACCTCCTCACCGCGCTTCTTCGGCAAGTACCGCGGCACGGTGGAGAACAACATCGACCCCATGCAGCTGGGCCGCGTGCAGGTCTCGTGCCCTGCCGTGCTCGGCAGCGGTCAGCTGAGCTGGGCACTCCCGTGCTCTCCGTATGCCGGCAGCGGCGTCGGGCTGTTCCTCGTGCCCCCGGTGGGGGCGAACGTGTGGGTCGAGTTCGAGGCGGGCAACCCGAACAACCCCATCCTCGGGGGGTGCTTCTGGGGCACCGGCGAGGTGCCGGCATCGCCGGCGCTCGCCGAGATGAAGGTGCTCAAGACCGACTCGATGAGCATCGAGCTGAGCGACCTGCCGGGAGCCGGAGGAATCACGGTCTCCGTGTCGTCGCCGGCCGTCGCGATGAGCATCTCCATCTCGGCGACGAGCTCGGGCGTCGAGGTCTCGGTCGGTGCCTCGAAGATCACGCTGTCGCCCGCGTCGGTGTCGATCAACGACGGCGCGCTGGAGGTGATGTGATGCCGGGCTACCTCCTCAGCCAGGGCTCGCGGGTCAGCTGCGCACACCAGGGCACGGCGACCCCCACCGCCGCCTTCCCCCGCGTCACCGTCGGCGGACAGGCGGTCGTCCTGCTCAGCGGACCGTGGACGATCGCCGGCTGCCCCTTCCCGACAAATGCTGGGGGGCCTTGTGTCACAGGCACGTTCACGTCCGGCACGGTGCGGGTGACGGCGAGCAGGCAGCCGCTCGCGATCCAGGCGGCCCCGGGCACCTGCGTGCCCACCGGGGTGCCCCTCATCGCGCTGCAGACCCAGGTCAGGGTGCGTGCGTCATGAGCAGCGACGTCTCCCCTCGAAGGTCCGACGCCCCGCACCATGTCGGCTTCCCGTTGCGTCTGGACCTGCGGGGCCGCACGAGTCTCGCCGACGACGACGCCTACCTCAAGGGACTGATCGAGCAGGTCCTCTTCACGAGCCCCGGTGAGCGCGTCAACCGGCCCGACTTCGGCAGTGGCGTCGCTCGACTCGTCTTCGCGCCGAGCGGCGACTCGCTGGCCGAGTCGACCCAGGCCCTGGTGCACGGTGCTCTCCAGCAGTGGCTCGGCGAGCTCATCCGGGTCGAGAGCGTGCAGGTGACAGCGGTCGACTCGCGTCTCGAGGTCGTCGTCGACTACCTGCCGCTGCGGGCGACGAGTCCCGACCAGCGTCGCCGCGTCAGCGTCGCAGGCACCGGTGGCCCCGCCGGGGCAGGAGGTGTGCCGTGACACCACCGGACGCGTTGCCCTTCAGCGCCGACATCGACCTCGAGGCCCGTCGCGCCCTCGTGCGCGACCTGGCCGGTCTCGACGGCATCGACGTCATCGAGGTGCTCTCCAACCATGTCGGCACACCGGGACAGGTCCCCGGCGCCCCGCCGCAGCGCACCCTGCTCGTGCACCTGCTCAACGGCCCGGTGCCGGCCGACTGGACCGCCGACGTGGTGCGCGTCGTCGGCGGGGTGCGCGAGGACCCGGACCTCAACCCGGTGCGGGTCGACTGGGCCTTCCCGGCCGTGGCCGTCGTCGGGGTGGCGGGCACCCCGGCCACCGACCCGCTGGACGGTGTGTCCGCCGCCGACCGGCAGCTCGTCCTGCAGGCTCTGCCCGACGACGAGCAGCGCCGTCGCGCGCTCGTCGTGCGCACCAGCTCGAGCGGCGACTGGTCCACCTACACCCTGCGCCTCGTCGGCCCGGGTGGGGTCGGGGCGCCTGCAGGGGTCGACCTGCCCCTGTCGACAGCTCCCTTCACGTTCACGGTCGACTGCCCGTCCGACCTCGACTGCGCGCCCGCCCCGGAGACCATGCCGGTCGTCGCGGACCTGCTGCCCGGCGACTATCTCGCCCGCGACTACGAGGCCTTGCGCAGCCGGCTTCTCGACCGGCTCGCGACGCTCCTGCCCGACTGGACCGACCGCAACCCGGCCGACCCGGCAGTCATGCTCGTCGAGCTCTTCGCCGCGCTCGGCGACCGGCTGGCCTACTGGCAGGACGCCGTCGCCGTCGAGGCCTACCTCGGGACGGCTCGTCGTCGCACGTCCGTCCGCCGGCACGCCCGGCTGCTCGACTACACCGTGCACGAGGGCTGCTCTGCCCGCACCCTGCTCGCCTTCACGACCGACTCCGACCTCACCATCCCGAAGGGCACACCGGTCACCGACCTCCCGGTCCAGCCCGGGGTCGAGGTCAGCTCGCCGATCGACGCAGTGGAGCTCGGCGGTGCGGTCTTCGAGACCGCGGCCGATCTCGCCGTGAGGCCCGAGCGCAACGCCCTGCCGCTGCACGCGTGGGGCGACCCGTCACACTGCCTCCGGATCGGGGCGACCGCGGCCTTCGTCAGCGCCCAGTCGGGCATCGACCCCGGCCTGGTGGCCGGCGACCTCGTCGTCCTCGTCGACCGGCCGGTCGGGGGCCTGCCCCGCGAGGGCGACCCGTCGCGGCGCTTCGCCGTGCGGCTCGTCACCGACGCCCGCCCCCACACGGACCCGCTCGAACCCACGCTGACGGTGTGGGAGCTGCGCTGGGCAGCGGCCGACGCACTGACGGCTCCGCTTGTCGTCACGACGCCCGGCACGGACCAGGCGCTCGCCGTCGCACTCGCCAACGTGGTCGTGGCCGACCACGGCGCCGGCGTCGTCGACGAGGCACTCGTGCCACCGACGGTGCTCGAGCCGGCCGACTACCGGCCACGACTCCAGCGACCGGGCCTCAGCCGGGTCGACCGGTCGCTGCCCGCGTCCGCTTCGGCCGCGAGCCTCGCGAACCCGGACGCCCGGTCCGCCGTGCCCTGGCTGGACCTGTTCGACGGACAGCGCACGTGGACACCACAACCGGATCTGCTCGGCAGCGGCCGCCTCGCGACTCACTTCGTGGTGGAGCCCGAGGCGGGTGGCGTCAGCCGCCTGCGCTTCGGTGACGGCGTGAGCGGTCGCGCGCCCGTGTCGGGCACGACGGCGCTCGCGACCTACCGGGTCGGCGGCGGCGAGGCGGGCAACGTCGCGCCCGACCGCCTCGTGCGCCTGCTCCCCCTGGCCGACGGTCGCGACCCCGTCGGTGCGGGCGCGGTGGTCTCGGTGTGGAACCCCCTGCACGGCAGCGGCGGCATGGACCCGGAGCGCCTCGAGCAGGTCCGGCAGCTCGCACCGGCGGCCTTCCGCCAGCAGCTGCGGGCTGTGACCTCGGCGGACTATGCGCTGGTCGCCGAGCAGGACCCCGGCGTGCAGCGTGCCGTGGCCAGACGGCGGTGGTCGGGATCCTGGTACGCCCAGGAGGTCACCGTCGACCCCGTTGCCGCTCACGCCGACGACCCGGCTCTGCTGCCGGGCGTCATCGCGGCCCTCGAGGTGCGCCGCATGGCCGGCATCGACGTGGAGCTCGAGCGACCCGTCTACGTCGCCCTCGAGATCAAGCTCGGCGGCTGTGTCCTGGCCGGGCACCTCCGCGCCGACGTCGAGCAGCTGCTCAGGGAGACCTTCACGTCCGGCCTGCGTCGCGACGGCCGCCGCGGCTTCTTCCACCCCGACCGCTTCACCTTCGGCCAGCCGCTGCGGCTCTCCGACGTCGTCGCCGCGGCGATGACGGTCGACGGCCTGGCCTGGGTCGAGCTGACCCGCTTCGCCCGTGCGGGCGCGTCGGACCTCGACGCGGAGGCCTCGCTCTCTGCGGGCGAGCTCCCGATGGCGCCGCGTGAGCTGCTGCGCTGCGACAGCGACGTCAACAACCCCGAGGCGGGGCACATCGAGATCTCCCTCGGAGGTGGGGCATGACGACCGACTGCTCCTGCACCGCGGGCTCCGGCTGCTCCAACGGCTCAGGGTGCTCGGGCTGCGTCGACGACCTCGCCGCGGCCAACCTCCCCGGGCAGTCCGCGCTGAGCTGGCGCACCGCGCCGCACGGGGCCGCCCTGGCGCGGATGCGGGCCTATCTCGCCGAGGACAGCCAGCCGCTCGACATCCGCAGCCTCTCCCACCAGGGCACCGACGACCCCGCGATCGCGCTGCTGGACACGTGGGCCGTCGTCACCGACGTCGTGTCGTTCTACACCGAGCGGATCGCCCAGGAGGGCTTCCTGCGCACGGCCACCGAGCGCGACTCGGTGCGCCAACAGGCCCGGAGCCTGGGCTACGAGCTGCGGCCAGGCGTGTCCGCGCAGGCCGAGCTCGCCTTCGACGTCGAGACCGCACCAGGCTCACCGGAGGTCGTTGTCGTGCCCGAGGGCACGCCGGTCCAGACCGTGCCTGCGCCCGGCAAGCTCCCCCAGACGTTCGAGACGACGGCAGAGCTCGAGGCGCGCCGCTCGTGGAACTCCGTGGCGGCATACGACCGGGTCCGGCAGCCCTTCGGCTTCGGCGTCGACACCGTCTGGCTCGACACCACGACGTCCGGTGTCAAGGTCGACGACCGCGTGCTCGTCGTCGGCAGCGAGCGTGCCGGCGTCACCGCGAGTCAGGCGCACAGCGACGACCACGAGAAGTGGGACTTCCGCCGGGTCACCGGGGTCGAGGTCGACCCGGCGCACTCACCAGGGTGGACCCGCCTCGCCCTCGACCGGCCGCTGGGGTATCGCCGGTCGCGGCACCTCGTCGCCGAGAAGGACGTGCGCGTGTACCGGCTGGGCCAGCGCCTGAACCTGTTCGGCTGGAACGCGCCCGACAAGGACCTCATCGACAGGGCCAACGAGAGTTCCTGGTCAGACTTCGACCTCAAACCCGGGTCGCGCTCGCTCGAGGTCGACGGCGACGTCCCCGCCATCGTGCCGGGGTCCTGGATCGTGCTCGAGCAACCAGGACACACCGAGGCCTTCCAGGTCGGGTCGGTCAATCCCGACGGCGCGACGAAGTACGCGCTCTCAGGCAAGCTGACCCGAGTCACCCTCGACATCTCGGAGCACCTCGACGACTTCGACCGCAACCACGCGCTCGTCCACGCCGTGTCGCGGGAGCTGCCGGCCGCGTGGATGCCGCGGCCGGACCTCGTCGGCCATCCGGCGGCGGGTGAGGGTCACCAGCTCGACCTCGTGCCGACCGATCCAGTGCTACCCAAGGGCCGCGAAGTCGTCATCACCGGCGTGACCGACGCAGACGAGCTCGCTGTGGAGGCAACCCGACTCACGGCCGCCGCCTCGGTGGCCAACGGAGTCATGACGGTCACGCTCGACCCGCCGCTCGAGCACGCGTACCACGCCGGCACCCTGCGGGTGCGGGCCAACGTGGCCGTCGCGACCCATGGCGAGACGGTCGAGCAGGTGCTCGGCTGCGGCGACGGCCGTCGCGCCTTCGCATCGTTCGACTTGCGACGGCCGCCTCTGACCTTCGTGCGCTCGACCACCGCGGCGAGCGGTGCTCTGCCGGCGCTCGAGGTGCGCGTCGAGGAGGTCGAGTGGACCCGGGTCGACTCCCTTTTCGAGGCGGGACCGAGGGACCGCGTCTACGTCGTGCGCCAGGCCGAGTCGGGCACGACCACCGTGACCTTCGGCGACGGGGTGCACGGCTCCCGCCTGCCGACCGGGGTCGAGAACGTACGCGCGACCTACCGCGTCGGCATCGGCGAGGACGGCGCAGCGGAGGCGGACCAGGTGCGCCTGCCCGTCCGCAAGCCGCGGGGCATCGCCTCGGTGACCAACCTGGGCCCGGCCCACGACTGGGCCCCGTCCGAGACGCTCGAGGAGGCGCGGCTCACGGCGCCGCAGCGCGTGCGCACCCTCGACCGGGCCGTGTCGGTCACCGACTACGAGGACTTCGCGCGCGGCTACTCCGGCATCGGCCGGGCCCGGGCAGACCTCGTGTGGGACGGCCGCATCGACACCGTCGTCCTCTCCGTGCTCGCCTCGACAGGAGATGCGCCGGCCGACTCCCTGGTCACGGACTTCCGCAAGACCCTCGACGGCGCGCGGGAGACCCGAGCCCCGAGGGTCGTCCTGCCCGCGGAGGTCGTCGACGTGGGCGCCAGCCTGCGCATGGAGGTCGACCCGCACTACGAAGTGTCTCTCGTGCGTACGGCGGTCGAAGGAGCGCTGCTGGCCGCCTTCGGGTCGATGGAGCTCGCCACGCCACTGGCCGCCTCGGCCGTGCTCGTCGTCGCGGCCGCAGTGCCCGGCGTCGTGTTCGTCACCATGCCGCAGCTGACCGGCGGCCTCGTCGGCGACCTGCTCGTGGCCGAGCCCGGGCGGTGGGGACCCCCGCCCGGTGCCCCCACGGCGCCCTCCCGACTCCTGCCCGCACAGGCGCTGCGCCTGACGGCCGCCCTGCTCGACGTCCAGGTGGTGACCCCATGACGACGTCGGCTGCCCGCCGGGCCGACCGGACGGCATACCTCGAGGGGTTGCTGCCACCCCACGTCGTCGAGCGCGACGCGGAGACCGGAGGGCTCCTTCGTGCGCTGCTGGAGGCGGTCGCCGGCGAGCTCGCCGTGGTCGAGGACGACGTACAGCGCCTCTACGACTCGTGGTTCATCGAGACCTGCCCCGAGTGGGTCGTGCCCTACATCGCCGACCTCGTCGGGCTCATCGGCCTGCCGGGCGACCTCGGCGCCGAGACCGGCGCCGGGGTGAGCCGCCGCGGCGTCGTGGCCAACACCGTCGCCTACCGCAAGCGCAAGGGCACCGTCGCGGTCATCGAGCAGGTCGTGCGCGACGTCACCGGCTGGCCGACCCGGGCGGTCGAGGACTACCGCCTCCTCGCCGCGACGACCCACGTCAACCACGTGCATCTCGAGCGGCCCGCACTCGGGTCGGTCCGTGACGCCGCGTCGGCTGAGCTGGAGTCGCCCCGGCTCGCCGGGGGCGCGCTGACCCGTTTCGCCCACACCGGCGAGGTCCGCCCGATCGACCCGAGCACCATCGGGGGGCGCGGCCGGTTCGGGATCCGCGGCATCGGGGTGTTCGTCTTCCCGACCCAGGTGCACGACGCGACAGCGGTGCCGGCACGCCGGCGACCCGACGCGTGGAGCGTGCACCCGCTCGGTGCCGAGGCACCGCTCTTCGCCGTGCCGACGACCGAGGAGGCGATCGAGCACCTCGCGACCGAGTCCGACCTGCCGGTGCCGCTGCGGCCCCGACGGCTGCTCGCCGCACTCCTCGCTGCGCGGGCCGGGCTGCCCGGCGAGGACCTGCCGATCGCCGTCAGCGTCGAGGGCGACGGCCCGCTCGCCCCCGAGCGGATCCGCGTATGTGGTCTCGAGGACCTCGCGACGAGCGGCGGGGCACCCCTCTCGGGCTGGCAGGTCATGGTCGACGCCGTGCGTGGTCTGCTCCACCCGTACCTCCACGGCGTGGCTACCGATCCCGCCACGATGCATCTCGACCACGCCTATGGCGCCGTCGCCGACGTCGGCGCCGGCACCTACGACCGCACGCTCGGCCACGACACGGCCCTCGTCGCAGACCCCTTCACGGGTGACCTCGACCGCACCGACGAGGAGCCCGTGCCGGTGCGCGACCGCGTCGGTGCGCAGGTGCTCGTGCGTACCGGACCGGCCGCCCCAGGCGTCGAGGTGAGCATCACCGACGCGCTCGCCGAGGTCGACGCGGGCTGGGCCGACCCCTCGCGTCGGCTCGTCGGCATCACCCAGGTCGTGTCGGTCGCCGACAGCGAGACGTATGCCGCTGACCTCACCATCGGGGTGCCCGCCGAGAGCCGCCTCGTGCTCGTCGCCGCTCACTGGCGCGGCCGGCAGCTGCTCAACGGGGACATCGAGGCACCGGTGCCCGGCGTCTACTCCACCGAAGGGCTGCGGCCCCACGTGCTGGGCGACCTCCACGTCACCGGCGCCCCTGGCGCGAGCCTGCTGCTCGACGGTTTCGTGGTCGAGGGCGACGTCGTCGTCGAGCCGGGCGAGCTCGGGTCGCTCACCCTGAGCCAGTGCACCGTGGCCGGGCAGGTGCGTGTCCGGTCGGGCGCACCTGGAGCCAACCGCGAGCTCGCCGTGGCGGTGCGCCGCAGCGTCGTCGGGTCGCTCGACCTCGTCGACACGGTGCCTGAGGTGCTCGTCGTCGACAGCGTGGTCGACCCCGCGCTGGGCTCGTCCCCGGTCGCCGCGGTCGCTGCCCCGGGCGCTCATCTCGAGGTGGTCGGGTCGACCCTCTTCGGTGATGTCGGCGGTCGCTGGCTCGAGGTCACCTCGAGCATCTGCGACGGCACGGTCACCGTCGTCGACCGCCAGGTCGGGTGCGCGCGCTTCAGCTTCATCGGGCCCGGCTCACGAGTCCCGCGTCGCTTCCGGTGCGTGCCGGCCTCCGACGCCACGACCGCCGTCTCACCCAGCTACCTGTCGACGCAGCCGGGCTCACCGTTCTATCCCAGCCTCGCCCCGAGCGCCCCCGTGTCGATCCGGCACGGTGGCGAGTTCGGGTCCGAGATGGGCGTCCACCACCACCTCCGCCGTCCGCAACGGATGGACGCGGCCCGACGACTCGTCGGGCCCTACGTCCCCGCGGGCATGCAGATCGGAATGTTCGGGAGCTGACCATGCACGCAGACCTCACTCGCTGGACCCACGATCCTGCCCTCGCCTACCGCTCGGTGCTCATGCAGCAAGGGCGGGTGATGCTCGACGCCGACTGGAACGAGCAGGCCGCCATCACAGCCCACCACGACACGGCCCGCACGGCCGACATCGTCGGACCGAGCGGCGGCCCCGAGCCCCTCGACGGCGGACCCGGCCCCTTCGCGATCGTCGACCTGACGAACGGGTCGGAGCCGTCCGGAGTGCCCTGGGCCAGGCTCGGCGTGACGCCCGGGCACTACTACGTCGACGGCGTGCTGGCCGAGTCCGCGCCCGACCCGGCCAACGCCGCCGCCGGCGCGTGGCCGCTCGCCGACCAGCCCTACCGCCCGACGATCGGCATCGGCGCCGGGTCGAGTCCTGGCCTCGAGGAGCCGCCCGCAGGTGACGGAGACGGCCGGTATGCGGCATACCTCGACGTCTTCGAGCGAACCGTCTCGCCCGACGAGCGGCCCGAGCTGCTCGAGTCGGCGCTCGGAGGGCCCGACACGGCGATGCGTGAGCAGACGGCGTGGCAGGTGTCGCTGACGCGCCTCAGCGGCGGCGAGGTGTGCTCTCAGCTCGACGACGTCGCCGACCGAACGCCGCGCACGATGGTCGCGGGCCTGCGACCGGCGGCTCCCGACGCCGACCCGTGCCAGATCACGTCGGGAGGTGGCTACCAGCGGCTCGAGAACCAGCTCTACCGCGTCGAGATCTGCTCGGTCACCCCGCAGCCGCGCTTCGTATGGTCGCGCGAGAACGGCTCTGTCACAGCAGGACTCGTCCAGATCGGGGTCACCACAGAACCTGGCATGGACGCGGCACTGACGCTCGACCGGGTGGGTCGGGACGAGGAGCTGAGCATCCGGGAGGGCGACCTGGTCGAGGTCACGAGCTCGGACCGGCAGCTACGGGAGCTGCCCGGCTTCCTCGCGCGGGTCGGGCCCGTCGTCGACCTCGTCACCCACGTCCACTGGCTCGCCGGTGCGCCCGCGAGCGTGCCTTCGCTCGGGCGGGCACCGGTGGTGCGCCGCTGGGACGGCGGGCCGAGCCCGCTCACGACAGGGCAGACCGACCTCGAGGGCGGCATCACTGTGTCGTTCCCCACGGGCGGCACTCCGGGCGTCGGAGACTTCTGGCTCGTGCCGGCCCGTACGGCCCGCCTCGCCTACGGCACGAGCGCCAGGCAGGGCACGCTGGACTGGCCGTGGGACTCGGCGACGTCGTCGCCGCGGCCCCCCGTCGGGCCGGTGCACCACCACGCCCCGCTCGGCATCCTCAGCCGCACCGGCACGTCCTGGACCCTGGAGTCCGACTGCCGCCACCTCTTCCCACCGCTCACCGGTCTCGTCACCATCGACCTCGTCGGCGGCGACGGCCAGGAAGCCATGCCCGGCGACGAGCTCGGCGCCCCCGTGCGGGTCGTCGTGCGTAACGGCGGGCTGCCGGTCGAGGGCGCCCCGGTCCGCTTCACCCCGGCGGGCGGCACGGTGCGCGAGGACGTCTCGGGATCGACGCCGGCCGGTGGTGTCGTGGCGACGGGCGCCGACGGCGTCGCCGCGGTGAGGTGGACGCTCGACCCGTCGGGCGCGCCGACCCAGACCCTGACCGCGCAGCGCCTCGACGACACGAACAGCCCGGTCGACGTCGCGGTCATCGTCAGCGGCCGGCTCAGCATCGCCTCACAGGTCCAGTGGGAGCCGGCGTGCGACGCCTTCGGCGGCACCCGCACGGTGCAGGACGCGCTGACCCAGCTCGCCACGACCCCGATGCTGCGCCTGCTCGGTGGCGACGGCCAGGAGGTGTCGTCCGAGGGCGTGACGGTGCCGCAGCTGGTGAGGGTCGCCGTCGACAGCCCGTGCGGGCCCGCCCGAGTCAAGGTCGTCGCGCAGGGCACCGATGGTGCCCTGGTGCTCGCGTCGCAGGATGGCGCGGCCGTGCCGCCCACCTTGGCCGGCACCGGCGCCGGCCCGACCGACGCATCGGAGCCCGATGCCTCTGGAGTCGCGGCCTTCGTGTGGCAGCCGTCCTTCGCCCAGGGGCGCAGCGACGTGCTCACCCTCACCGTCGACGGCATCGCCCTCGCGCCCGTGCGCGTGTCGGCGCAGCTCGACGTCTCCGTGGCCGGCACGCTCGGCATGCACGTCGTCGACACCTCCTTCCTCAACGGGTCGGCCTTCGAGAACGACGGCGTCGTCGCCATCGCGGACCTTGTCTCCGGCATCGCGATCACGCTCGACTCGCTGGTGCTGCCCGAGAGCGTCAACGGCAAGCCGGTGGGTCGCGTCCTCATGGACCTGCCCTGGCCGACCCCGCCCGAGCTCGACCAGTGGAGCGACCAGTCCTTCGCCCTGCACACCGTCGAGCTCGTCGGCGAGCTCGTCGCCCGCAAGAACCTCATCCTGTGGCGCAGCAGACTGGCCCTCGACAGTGTGCTGGGGCGGGTGCGCGAACGCCTCGCCGGTTTCGCGGGCAACAACCGGCTCGGGTCTCCGGCGCTGCCGATCCGTATGCGTTTCCAGCTCGACGGCTGGGCGATCATGGACGCGCGCGACCCCGAGCGGCACCTCAACGGTCACGCCGTCACGCAGTCGGTCCAAGGACAGACCGTGCTGCGGCTGCCGACGACCGACGACATCGCCGGCGGGCGTTTCGAGATGTGGTTCTGGTTCGGCACCGACAAGCCGACGCCCAACTTCACCCGGTTCACGGTCGAGGACTTCTCCGGCTCGACGCTGGCGAAGATCACCCGGCTCGCGACCGACGCGGGCCTGCCGGTCACGGTCGTCGAGGAGGACGCACCCGGCATACGGAAGAACACCGTGCTCGGCACCATCCCGACCGGCGGCGCCAAGCTGCTGCCGGGGCAGCCGCTGACGATCCGCGTCTCGCGAGGGGCGGGCGGCTGACCGCCGCCGGGTGAGCGCCATGCCCGTCTTCTCATGGTCGGCCCCGGCTCGCACGACCGAGCGCGCGGTGGACGCATCCGCGCAGCCACGCGAGGGGGTGGCGCTCGAGCCCTCCCTGCGCGCGGCGATGGAGCGTGGCTTCGGGCATGACTTCGGCGCGGTCCGCGTGTATGCCGACGAGGAGGCGTATGCCGTGACGCGCGCCGCCAGTGCCCGTGCCCTCACGATCGGCAACGAGGTGGCCCTCGGACGGGCGGCGGCCGGGGCGATGACGACGGCGGGGGGCCGGCATACGCTGGCGCACGAGCTCGCCCACGTCGTGCAGCAGTCGGAGGGCGGCCGTGCGGCGGCCGTCGCGACCGGCGGCCACGCCGCCAGCGGGTCCGCCGAGCGAGAGGCCGATACTGCAGCGACCCGCGTGCTCGCGGGGGGAAGGGCGCAGGTGCGCGAGCGCCGGCCGGTCTCGGCGCAGTGCCAGGGCGAAGGGACGACCCCGACGACGACTGCGGGGACCCCCGCGGCGGACCCCGGGCAGGTCCTCGTCGGCGGGCTCTCGACCATCGCCGACCAGGCCAAGGACAACAACCCCGAGGTCCGGCGCCGGCTCATCGAGCCGCTCACGCTGCGTGCCGGGAGGGAGTTCGGGCGCCTGTCGGGCGGCGAGCAGGCCGGGCTCATCGGGTTCGGCGCCGGCACGCTGGCACTCTCGGGTGGGGCGCTGCTGAGCGACCCCAACGGTCGGCGCGTGCTGTCGGGGGTCAACCTCGCGACCCCACTGACCCTCATCCCCGGAATGCCGCTGACCCACCTCAGCTACACCCTGCCGAGCGGTCAGGGGCCGACGCAGCGGATCTACGGCTTCCAGACGAACTTCTCCTTCGATGACCTGCTCGAGCCGGTCCGACGTCGCCTCGGGTGGCAGGGGCTGACCCTGAGCGCCGAGATGGCCTGGGCCTTCGACCCCGTCGACAACCAGCTGCGCATCCGGGAGGCCCACGCGACCCTCGGGATCCTTCCTGGGGTCACGCTCTCGGGCGGCGCCTACCCCGACCTGCTGGCGCCACGGCAGATCTTCCCGACCGCTGAGGGCGGCAGCGTCGAGCTGCGCCAACAGCTGCCCGCACCGGCGCACACCGCGGTGCCCGATGTGCGGGTGATCCTCTCCGTCGACCTGCTGCAGCTCGGTCGGTCGGGCGTCATCCCCGGCCTGCGCGGGCTGGTCGGCAGCTTCTAGAAGCCACCGGTCTGCGATGAAGCCACCCTTGAGGCGCTCAGGTGCTTCGCCCGCCACGCCTGGCGGCGCGCGGCGCGCTCACGGCGGCCCGGCCGGTCTTGGCGAGCTCCCAGCGCACGGCCCGGGTCAGCTGCTCCATCGTCAGCTCGCGGCCGTCGTCGGCCGCGAGGTACGCGGCCTGGAGCGCGGCCGAGGCGATGCCACCGCCGGAGAGATCGGCCTCCGAGAGCCGGCCGAGGTCGAGCTCGGCGCGCGGCAGGGCGGGCGGCAAGGCCTGTGACCACATGCGCAGCCGGGCCGCCCGGTCGGGGTACGGGAACGTCACGATCGCCGAGAGCCGGCGGGTGAAGGCCTGGTCGAGGGCGCTCCGGGCGTTGGTCGTGAGCACGGCGAGACCGGCGAAGGACTCGAGCCGCTGCAGGAGGTAGCCGACCTCGACGTTGGCGTAGCGGTCGTGGCTGTCCTTGACCTCGGACCGCTTGCCGAACAGGGCGTCGGCCTCGTCGAAGAGCAGCACCATCCCGCCGTTCTCCGCGGCGTCGAAGAGCCGGGAGAGCCGCTTCTCCGTCTCGCCGAGGTACTTGTCGACGACCTGGCTGAGGTCGACGTGGACGAGGTCGAGCTCGAGCTCGTGCGCGATGACCTCGGCGGCGAAGGTCTTGCCCGTGCCGCTCGCGCCCGCGAAGAGCGCCGCGGTGCCGAGTCCGCGGCTGGTGCGCGCGGCGAAGCCCCAGTCCTCGAGCACGGTCGAGCGATGGCGCACCGCCGCGACGAGGGCCCGGAGCTGCTCGAGCTGCGGCTCCGGCAGCACGAGATCGTCCCACCCGGCGCGCGGGATGAGCACCCGCGCGAGGTTGCCGACGTCCGCGCGAGGGCGACGGCGGCAGGCGGACCAGAGCCGGCGGCCCTGTGTGACCTCGGCCGCGACGACCTCGACGTCGGCCACGGAGAGGTCGAAGGCGCCGGCGGCCGCGGCGACCTCCTGCTCCGGCACCGTGGCGCCCACCCGGTCGAGGGCGGTGGTCAGCGACCTGCGCCGGTCGCCCACCCCGAGGCGCGGCACCTCGAGAACGGGCAGGCCCATGCCGTCGAGGGGTGCGCCTCCCGGTCCGCT
This sequence comes from Monashia sp. NPDC004114, assembly GCF_053603855.1. Classification (NCBI taxonomy): domain Bacteria; kingdom Bacillati; phylum Actinomycetota; class Actinomycetes; order Micrococcales; family Intrasporangiaceae; genus Intrasporangium; species Monashia sp. NPDC004114. The sequence continues at coordinate 122,140 of NZ_JBSGGK010000016.1, forward strand.
CGAGGCGAGCAGCACGACCGGCGCGTCACACGTGGTCAGCGCGCGCCCGAGCCCCGTGACCGACACCCGCACGTCGTGCAGGTCGTCGAGGTCGACCAGCCAGGCGACCCGGGCGAGCACGGTCTCCCGCAAGAGGCGGCGCAGCAGCACGACAAGGTCGGTGGTGGTCGCCGCGAGGTCGGCGGCGCCCAGCAGTCTCGGCGCCAGCCCGACGGCTGCGCAGGCGGCGGCCGCAACGGCCCTGGTCGTCGCCGGCTGGGGGCCGTGCAGCACCACCGGGCCCGATGCCGCCCACCGCGACACGACCTCTGCGGAGACCGCCCCCAGGGTCGGGGGCAGCCACGCGGGCGCCTCGACCGGCTGGCTCAGCGCCGACAGTCGCTCGTCGAGCGCGGCCACCCCGACGAGATGGTGCACGATGCGCTCGTCAGGCACGAGGGGGCTCGAGAGCAGCGCGTCGGGGTCGGAGAGGCGCAGCATTCCCCAGTGGCGCAGCGGCGCCTGGTGGGTCAGCGCGTCCCAGTGCGCGTCGGGCAGCATGGACAGCGCGGTGCCGAAGCACAGGCGCGGCTGCCCGGTGTGCTCGAGCAGCTCGCGGGCCACGTCGCCGACGAGCTCGGGGCCGCAGGCGAGCACGAGGGTCTGCCGCTCGAACGCCGACAGCCCGAAGCCCGTCTCGATCTCGTCGAGGGCACTCGCGCCCAGCACGGTCTCCCGCAGTGCCGCCAGCCTCGCCCGAGCGGCCCGGACGTCGGCGCCGGTGACGATGGCGCGCACGATGTCGAGCTCGGCGACGACGAGGTCGCGCTGCGCCTCGGCGGACAGGGAGGCGCCGGACGACGGCGACGAGTCCCCCGCAGACGGTGCCGCATGCGCGTCCGCCCGGTCGGAGTCGTCTGGCCCGTCGTCGCTCACGGCAGTGTCACAGCCGGGCCGTCATAGGTGTCGCCGCTCAGGGTGGGCAGGCTCTCGGCGCCGTCGACCGACACCCGCACGAGCCATGTGCCCGCCGTCAGCTCGGTGCGCGCGACGTCGAGCCGCGCGAGTGGAGCATCGGCAGCGAGCACCGGCGGGAACGTTGCGCCGACGAGCGGTGGGTCATCGGGCTGCCCCCCGCTCAGCCGGCCGAAGGTCACCGTCGCGCGTTGCCCCTCACGCAGCGGCGGCGCCACCGGCACTCGCACCAGCGTGGCCGTCTTCGTCACCGGACCCGCCGTCGGCAGGACCATGACCGGCAGGCCCGACGAGCGGTCGGTGACCCGCTCGGGCGTGCCGGCGACGGGGTCGGCGGGCTGCACGCGCAGCACCTGCACCGCGTGTACCCCGGCGGACACATCGGCCGTGAGAGTGACGGTCAGCCGGGTCGTCGTCGAGGTGGCATCCGGGAGAAGTCTTACCGTCCCGACCGACACGACGGTGTGGGCTGCGAGCAGTCCGCCACCGGTGAGCACGAGCGTTGCGCCAGTCACGGCCGCGCCGCCACCGTCGACCTCGACTCCCTCGAGCCGGATCCGCGTCAGTGGCCGCACGGCGACGACCTGCTCACGCACCGGCAGGGCGCGTCGCGGCACGACGTCGGCCTCGATGAGCACGACCGTGGCGGTGTAGGCGAGCGACAGCAGGTATGGCGTGCCGAGGACACCCCAGAGCTTCGACATCTCCTCGAGCGAGAGCGGCGTCGGGCTCACCTTGACGAGCTCGGCCTGGTCGGCGAGGTCGGCATCGGCGAGGAACCCCGTGGGGTCGGTGTCGTACTTGTCGATCGCCGCCTGGATGACCGCCTTGGTGAAGACCGGCGTCGAGGCGAGCGCGAGCGTCCCGCGGGCGAGCAGGCGTTGCGGCTCCAGCGCCTCCTCGTCGCCGTATGCCGTGACGAGGTAGTGCAGGTCGAGCGCGGCGACCGGGCGTCGGGCGAGCGACCCGTCGCCGTGACGGGTCGGCAGGTCACTGAGGTTCCACGCGTGGTTGGGGGTCACCTGGTAGAGGTAGACGTTGAGGCCCGACGCGTCGTTGCCGACCGTGTCGGCGTCGGAGAGCTGGGCCGGCCGGTATGTCGTGACGTCGGCCCCGCCGATCGGGCCGGGTTGCGCCCCGCCGAGCGACTCGTGCAGGACGTGCCGCATCGTCGAGGTGACCGCCGCGATGGCGAGCGTGTTGCTCATGGTCGGCCCGTCCCACCCCGCCGCCGCTGGCGGTCGAGGTATGCCGTGTGGTCGACCGGGCGCGCCCCTGCGGGCTCGCGCGTGGCTGGGGCGGGGGGCGGAGGGGCGGGTGGGCGGCGCACCTCGAGACGGTCGATGTGCAGGTGCACCTCCGCCGCCGCGGGCACCTCGACCGGGTCGATCCCCACGGAGGTCCGGCCGTCGTGGCGAGGTCGGCCGCGATCCCGCATGGGCACGGCGACGAGCCGGGCCACCTCCGCCTCGGTGAGGGCACCCGACTCGACGAGAGCGGGGGCGAGGTGGTCGGCGAGCAGTGCGCCCGGGCTGATGGTGCGCGTTTCCGGTGTGCGAATCGTGCTGCGCGAGATTGCTTCTCGCCTTTGGTCTGACGAGCTGGTCTCTGTTCCGGTTGTGGACGCCGACCTCACCATGACTTCGCCTGTCGCTGTATGGATCGGCGGAGTCCCGGCCGACGATGGCTCGGGCGCCGACTGCTCCGGCATCGCGATGCGTGACGGGTTCGCACGGGCCGAGGAGGTCTCGCTGCGATGAGCGGCCGAGGCTGACCGGGGCGGCGACTGCCGGTCCGGCTCCGGAACGCGTCCGCTCTCGTCGTCCAGGACTGCGGAGTCGCGCGGCACAGACGCGGACGACGGTCGCCGACGCCCCGTCGGGGCCGTTGTCCGCGGAGCGTCATCGGGGACCCCTTCGACCGAGGTGGCCAGCCGGGCGCGGCGCTGCGCAGGGGCAACACGCGGCTCGCCTCGTCGAACGAGGAGCTCGCCCGGCTCCACCTCGGCCCCCTGGACGTCGCCCTCGGTCTCGAGGCCGGGCTCTGGGACCGGTGGAGCGGCCGATCGGGTCGAGGCCGCCGGCTCGAACCGGCTCGGTCGGCGCGCGACGAGCGTCGGTGCGCGATGAGTCGTCCGTGCGACAAGCCGGTCGAAGACGTCGCTCATCGCGCACCACCGCGTCGGGCGAGCTCGAGGTAGGCCGCACGCCGGGCGTCCGAGAGGTGCAGCACCTCGGTCTCCGACCAGCCGAACGCCGCAGCCAGCTCGGCAACGTCGGCAAGGATGTCCCGCACCTCCTCGGCGACCCGGTCGGCCAGCAGGGCGACGGCGTCGACGTCGGCCGCGACGTCGCTGCCGCAGTCCGGGCAGACGAGCCGCACCGCGAGCGCCGATGCCCCCGCGAGCTCCTCGGCAACGGCGCTCACCCGTTCGAGGACGCCAGGGTCGAGGGTGGCAGCGTCGACCCCAGCAGGCAACGTCACGCACCGGGCGCGCAGGGCGGCCGGCGGCTGTGCGCTGGCGAGCGCGACGAGCAGGTCCTCCGTCGTGGGTCCGCGCACGACGATCCCGTCGACGGTGACGACGCCACCGGCCGCTACGTCAGGGCGGCCATCGGTCGCCTCGAGAAGGTCGTCGAGGGCGAGCGGCACGTCGAGGACGGCGCCGCAGTCCGGGCACGTGAGCACCGTCTGCACCTCGAGACCAGCGCGCTCCCGGAGCTCACCCAGCGCCGCCCGCGCGGCGGTGGCAAGCGGCATACGGACGGCGTCGGCGAGACTGTCGGCGGCCCCCAGCGCGACGAGCAGCGAGGCTCCGCGGGCCACCGACGTCGTGGACGCCAGGGCCTCCCACAGCGCCAGCGTCTCGCCGGGCCGCGCGGGCATCACGGCTCGGTGAAGGACGGTTCGGTCGGCTCGACCACCGCGTAGTCGCGCTCCCAACCCTCGTTCTCCAGCTTGATCGTCTGGATCGCGACGCCGTTGGCGTTGGCGTCGAGCTCCGGCATCGGCTGGTACTCCGAGACCCAGCAGCGATAGACCTTGTAGGCGATGGCGAGCTGGCCCGCCTCGTTGTAGACCTCGAGGATGATGTCCTTGCGGAAGTCCTTGAGGGAGGTCTCGGCCCCGAGGCCGCTGCCGAAGTTCCACACCTTGTTGGCCCACTGCTCGAAGTCGACGTCGTGGGTGACGCCGCGCTCGAGGGTGATCGCCTCGTACTCCGTGCGCCCGGGGGACTTACGGCTGCTCGACGGGTCGCCGCCGTTGCGATGCTTGACGACCTCGGTCGTCTTCTTCAGCGCACCGACCTTGCTGATGCCGGCGACGTAGCGGCCGTCCCACTTCACGCGGAACTTGAAGTTCTTGTACGGGTCGAACCGTGTTGCGTTGACCGAGAACTCAGCCATGGGGATTGCCTCCTAGACGGTCGCCGCAGCAGTCTTCTGCTGGATCGAGATGATGACGAACTCGGCCGGCTTGAGCGGGGCGAAGCCCACCTGGATGTTGACGATGCCGCGGTCGATGTCGTACTGCGTCGTCGTCTCCGCATCGCAGCGCACGAAGAACGCGTCACGGGGTGTCGTGCCCTGGAAGGCTCCCTTGCGGAAGAGGTCCTGCATGAACGCTCCGACCGAGAGCCGGATCTGCGACCAGAGCGGCTCGTCGTTGGGCTCGAAGACGACCCACTGCGTGCCGCGATAGAGGCTCTCCTCGAGGAAGAGCGCCAGGCGCCGCACGGGGACGTACTTGTAGTCGTCGGAAAGCGTGTCGGAGCCGCGCAGCGTGCGCGCACCCCAAACGACGGCGCCGACCTCGCGGAAGGTCCGCAGGCAGTTGACCCCGACCTGGTTGAGCGAGCCGTTCTCGTCGTTCGTGAGGCTGACCGAGAGGTCGACGACCCCGGTCAGCCCGGCTTCGAGCCCCGCCGGCGCCTTCCAGACGCCTCGTGAGCCGTCGGTGCGGGCGAACACGCCTGCAACCGCGCCGGACGGGGCGAAGGTGTCGATCGAGCCGCCGCGCAGGGGGTCGGCGCGACGGATGCGGGGGTAGTAGATCGCCGCGTTGCGGTTGGCGACACCGGTGAGCCCGTTCGTCGCGGCCCACGTCGCCGCGTCACCGACAGTGAGCACGGCGGGCGGATCCACGAGCAGGAACGCCCGGCGGGTCACGGCGTATGCCGCAGCGGTCCCCCACAAGGCGGCGGGCAGCTCGCCGCCGGGCGTCGGCGGTGGCAGGCAGATGAGGTTGACCAGGTCAGCCTTCTCGAGGGCGTAGAGGCCGCGCTTGTCGCCGTCGAAGCCCGGGCCGGCGTAGTCGTCCGCATCGACGGCGGCACCGTCTGCACCGACGTCTGCCGCCGCCACGGTGACCGTTCCCTCCGGAGGGCGGGCGCCGCTCGGCGTCGCCGAGGCTCGCACGAGCAGCGACGACTCGAGCATGCGGTCCACGCGTTGCGGCCCGTCGACCATCGTGACGTTGCGGTAGACCTCCGCGGGCGCGCCTGGGCCGGAGCCCTCGCGCACCGTGAGCGTGAAGAGGTCATCGGCCTCGACGCCCGCGCCCTGCCCTTCGGCGATGTCGGCCGCGTCGGCCGCCGACGGGTGCGTGACCTCGACCTCGAGCACGTCGGCCCACGAGCCGGGGCCGACCGCCTCGAGCTGGAGCGCGCCGACGGCGAGCCGCGCGGTGGCCGAGTCGGTGTGGGCGACGCGGACGACGAGGGCTGGGCCGCCGCCGTTGAGGTAGAAGTCGCGGACGGCATATCCCAGGCCGCTGCTTCGCGACAGGCCGCCGAAGCGCCGCTCGAACTCCGAGAAGCTGCTGATCGGAACCGGGTCGTCGACCGGCCCGCGAGGCGCCACCCCGACGAAGGCGGCGATGGCCGTCGCCACCCCGGTGACGGTGCGACTGCCGCTCGGGACCTCGGTGATGTAGACACCCGGGTAGGTGGGGGTGATGGTCATGAGAGCTCCTTCGACGCCCGCGTTGCGCTGGCCTGACGTGCCGAGCATGGCCGCCGGGCGTCACTCGCCCGTCAAACCGCCGTCACGTCACCCGCTCCCGGTTCGGGCGGTTGGCTGCCGTTGACGCGGATGTGACCCCTCGGTGACGCGATGGCGCGACGCTCGTGGGCGACGGCCCGTCGTGGCCGCGCCTCAACCTGGAGAAGGGGATCGTCATGGTGCAGGTATCCGTCAGTGCCACCGTCAGCGTCCACGACGGGCCGATGCTCCCCGTCGGCGCGGAGCTCGAGCCGGACTCCTACGTCGTCTCGGGAGCGGACCTCGACGCCTCCGGCGGGGCGGACGACTCAGCGGAGATCGCACTCCTGCCGACCACGGGTAACGTCGCCTTGCTCGCGATCTCGTGCACCAGCGCCGACGGCAGCCTGGCCACGGTGACGGTGACCCCCTCCAACGGCGGCACCGACGGTGACGCGCTCACGGTCGAGGGCAGCCTGCTCGTCGCCAACGCCAGCGTGTTGACCGCCCTGGTGGCCGGCGGTCCACGCACCATCACCGTGACGAACACGGAGACGGTCCCCGTGAGCGTCCAGGTCGTGGCCTGCCTCGACGCCTAGGGTGTTCTCAGCCCCCCAGGCGGCGGCGCCGACCCGTCGGGGGTATGCCGTGGCGTCACCGCTCTTGAACCAGGTCGAGTGAGCGCCCCGTCACTTCCGTCCCCGGACCTGGTCCCTGGCGTGCGGTCGGAGACCGGACTCAGCGGTCGACGACGCGCAGCTCCTCGCACAGGAACCCGCGAGCACGCGTGAGGTCGAGCCGCTGGGCCAGAGCCCCAAGGATGGCGTCGTGGCCCTGGTCCCAGCCGATCCGGACGGCCTCGAGGTCGGGCCACCACAGCTCGAGGACGATGTCGAAGGGCTGCGTCGTCGGGATCGCTCCGTCCGGCAGGCGGGGCGGCTCGGCGGCCGCGAAGGCCTGAGAGACGGCCAGGCCCGACAGTCCGGGTGCGCTCTCGAGCAGGGCCTCTCCGATCGATGCCGTCGACTGGCGACCCCCCTGCTGGAGAGGCGACCCCGCCGAGTGCCAGTGGGCGAAGAGCATGAGCTTGGTCCGGGCGGGCCCGGGGTCGCGGACGACTCGGCTCTCGGTCGTGACCCGTCGCAGACCCGGCATGTCGATGAAGCTGGGTTCGTCGACGCGCGCGAACTCGGTGTACTGAGGATCGGTCCGCTGCGCGACGGCCGACTCCAGGGAGTCGAACCAGACCTCCGGGACGCCCTCCCACTCGGCCTCCATGAGGCCCGGCAGCCCGGGCCGGACGCGGTGGGCCTGCACGTAGCGACGGATCCGCTCGATCCGCACGGCATGGTCGCGATGGACGGTGCTCCAGTGACGGTGGAACTCGTCCACGGTGAGGTCCGGCCGGACGGGCAGGAGCGCGAAGACCTTGATCATCCACCGAGCATATTGCCCTTCGAGGAATACTATGCATATAGTCATCAGAAAGTGCCATGAGGCTCGCCCGTCGCTCGCGCGTCGAACCGCTCGTCCGTCCAGCCCGTTCGCCAAGGAGGCCGACCCACCATGAGCCGTATTCCGCCCGCGACGCGTGAGGTGTTCGAGCCGCAGTTCGGCGCCGATGCGCCTCTGCGACACCGGGTCTACGCGAACGCGCCCGCCCTCGCCGCCCCGTATGTTGCCTGGCAGACGGCCCTGCGCGAGTGCACCACGCTTCCCGGACGCCTCGTCGAGCTCGTTCGGCTCCGGGTCGCCTTCCACAACCAGTGCCGCAGCTGCATGGCGGTCCGTTACGGCGGAGCTCTCGACGAAGGCGCGGTGTGCTCACTCGAGAAGCCTCAGGAGGCCCCGGACCTGACGCCGGCGGAGAAGGCCGCGCTCGCGTACGCCGACCTGATGGCGACCGACCACCTCGCCGTCGACGACGCGGTCTTCGCCCGCCTTCAGAGGCACTTCTCGGACAGCGAGGTGATGGAGCTGTGCTTCCACGTCGGGTCCTACGTGGGGTTCGGCCGGATGGGCTCGACGCTCGCCATGGTCGACGACCTCACCGACGAGTACACGGACCTGTCGGCGCCGGTCGCGCCCTGGACCGCTGCCCCCGTGCACGCTCTCTGAGCATGGAGAGCACCCCGGACCTCGTGCGCGAGGTCGCAGATCGCCTCGAGATCGGCGAGCTCATCGCCCGCTACGCGGCGGCCGTCGACGACCGTGACTACGCCGCGGTCGTCGACGCCTTCACCGAGGACGGGACCCTTTCCCGGCCGCCATGGCGCGTGACGGGTGCAGCGGATCTCGAGAAGGCCTACCGGGCGGCGCTGGGCCGCTACGAGTGGACCGTGCACTCGGTGCACGGTCACGCCGTCGAGTTCACCGGCCCCAACGAGGCCATCGGCTTTGTGGGGTGCCACGCCGAGCATGCCCTGGACGGCGAAGTCGTCTCCGTGGCGCTCCGATACCGCGACGCGTACCGGCGGGTCGAGGGGCGATGGCGCTTCCGCAGCCGCGAGATCGGGTTCGCCTACGCCGCAGCGGTGCCGGGGCTGGAGCAGGTGAGTCGGCGGGCGTCCTCGGTCCGCTGGCCCGGTGAGGATATCACCGCCTACAGCATCCGTTGACCGGCCCGCACCTCGTCGGCCAGAGCCGTTCGAACCCCGTCGAGTGGGCGCTCGGTCACACCAGTCCCACCCGTCACGTGACGGAAGTGACGGGGCGCCCACTCGATGGCAGGGGACTTGGGGCTGACCTGGGGCCGGAGTGACGGGGCGCCCACTCGACCTGGTTCCAGAGCCGACCCGCCACGGCATACCCACCGGGACGTCACCGTCGGGTTCGTCAGACCCGTCCCTCGAGTGGCCGCTCGGTCACACCAGTCACGCCCGCCGCGTGACGGAAGTGACGGGGCGCCCACTCGACGGCAGGGGACTTGGGGCTGACCTGGGGCCGGAGTGACGGGGCGCCCACTCGACCTGGTTCGAGAGCCGACCCGCCACGGCCTACCCACCGAGACGTCACCGTCGGGTCATCAGACCCGTCCCGTCGAGTGGCCGCTCGGTCACGCCCGCCCCACCCGCCGCGTGACCGAAGTGACGAGGCGCCCACTCGACGGCAGGGGACTTGGGGCTGACCTGGGGCCGGAGTGACGGGGCGCCCACTCGACCCGGTTCCAGAGTCGACCCGCCACGGCATACCCACCGAGACGTCACCGTCGGGTCGTCAGACCCGTCCCGTCGAGTGGGCGCTCGGTCACTGCAGTCACGCCCGCCGCGTGACGGAAGTGACGGGGCGCCCACTCGATGGCAGGGGACTTGGGGCTGACCTGGGGCCGGAGTGACGGGGCGCCCCACTCGACCTGGTTCCAGAGTCGACCCGCCATGGCATACCCACCGGGACGTCACCGTCGGGTCATCAGACCCGTCCCGTCGAGTGGGCGCTCGGTCAGTCCGGTCATACGGGAGTCACACCATGCGGTCGGGCAGCGTCCTCGCGTAGTGCTCGATCATCCGCAGACAGTCGTCCCGCCCGGGCGGCAGGACGACCACGACCCGTTCGGCGCCGACGTCCGCGAGCAGCGCGAAACGGTCCGGAGTGAGACATCGGGGATCACCCGGCTGGAGGTCCACCACCGAGGTCACATGGAACGCGGTCAACGTGACGTCGGTTCGCCCCGCGGTGGCTGCCTGGTCCCAGAGCATGCCGGTGACGCGGCGCAGGTCGTCCTCGGCGAGGTCCGGGGTGCCCGGACACCACGCGTCGCCGTACTCGACGACTCGCGCGATGTTGCGCCAGTTTCCGCCGATGAGGACGGGGATCCGCCGCTCGGGCTTTGGACGGCTGAGCATCGGCCCGAACGACACGTGGTCCCCGCTGAACGCGGCGACGTCGTTCTCCCAGACCTCCCGCATCGCGAGGATGCGTTCGCGCAGGGCCGGCCAGCGGTCGGAGATGTCCACTCCGTGGTTGGCCATCTCCAGCGCGTTCCAACCCCCGCCGACGCCGAAGAGGAAGCGCCCGGCGGAGACATGGTCGAGCGAGGCGACCGACTTCGCGGTGTGGATGGGATCTCGTTCGTTGACCAGGTAGATCCCGGTCCCGAGCCGCAGCCGCGAGGTCGTCACCGCCGCCGCCGTGAGGGCCACGAACGGGTCGAGCAGCCGCGCATACTCGTCGGGGACGGGCCTTCCCGTGCGGGTGTCGATCGGCGGGCCGCCACCAGGCACGACGGGGATGTGGGAGTGGTCCCCCGCCCAGAAGGACTCGAACCCATGGGCCTCGAGGGCCTGGGCGATCTCCACGGCAGAGATCGACGCGTCCGTCATGAACGAGATCGCACCGAGCTTCATGGCATCACCCCATCGTCGTCACGGCCACAGGTGTGGATCTCGGTACTCAAGAGCCGCTCGTCGAGGAGCGACTCCGCCATGCCGACAGAATTCCTTACTATAATAAGCCTCGTCAACTGACCGCGTCGATGAGGCGGGCTTCTTCGGCGGCGGCCTCGGGGGTGGTGGTGTCGGCCAGGGCGGCGAGGTAGTGCTCGGCGTCCAGCGCGGCGGCGCAGCCGGTGCCGGCGGCGGTGATGGCCTGCCGGTAGGTGTGGTCGACCAGGTCGCCGGCGGCGAACACGCCGGGCACGTTGGTGCGGGTGGAGCGGCCGTCGACCAGCACGTAGCCGGCCTCGTCGAGGTCGACCACGCCCTTGAC
>NZ_JBSGGK010000017.1:0-65144 GCF_053603855.1 Monashia sp. NPDC004114
CGGCTACCACCACCCCGACGCCCTCGCCGCCAGCATCTACCTGTGCTGCGGCGGCATCACCATCACGCTACCCACGGCAAGGTGAGGAGTAGCACGCATGTTCGACGGGATGGCACGGCGACGACCGGGCGGTGCGGGCGATGAGCCCAGCTCGCCGGCGATGTCCTGCGGCCCGTCAACTCGCATCCCGGCCGAGCTCGCGGATGCCCTCGGCGGGCTCGACCTCGACCGCGCGACCGACGAAGAGCTGATCTCGCAACTCGACCTGCTCGAGCGGGCCAAGGCAGCGTGCGCGGCGGCGCAGGCCCGGTTGACCGCACGGTTCGTCGACACGCAGGCCGCCAAGGCGAAGCTGCTGCGGGCGGAGGCGCAGGCCTGCTCCGACGCCGGCGACTTCGACGGCTGGGTTGCGGCGCGCGACCACGCCCGCGCGCTCGAGCTGGTGCCCACGCAACCCGGGTCCTCCTCGCTCGCTCAGTCGGGTCGGGAGGGGCCCGGCGGCCGGCGGTCCCGAGCGGTTCGGCAGACTCTGACCCGCACCGGCGTCGCCGCCCAGGTGGCGCTGGCCCGGCACGAGTCGCCGGCCCGTGGTGTCCGGCTCGCGAACCTCTCAGTGGCGCTCGTCCAGGATCTCCCGCACACTCTGGCCGCACTGACGGTCGGCGCGATCAACGAGCGGCGCGCGGAGCTGGTCGTGCGTGGCACCAGCCATCTGGCTCCCGAGGTGCGCACGCTGGTCGACTCCGAGGTCGTGGGAGCCCACCTTGACCTCACGGACCCCTTCGCGGGCGTCGGCTCATGGGGTGACCGCGAGCTGGAGCGACGCGTCCGGGCCTCCGCCGACCGGCTCGATGCGCAGGGAGCAGTCGAACGGGCCCGCACGGCCGAGAGTGAGAGGCGAGTCACGATCCGTCCGATCCCCGACACGATGGCGCTTGTCTCAGCGGTCCTGCCCGTCGCGCAGGCGGTCGCAGTGCATGCCGCCTTGTCGCAGGCGGCGCTCAGCGCGAAGGCAGCCGGGGACGAGCGAGGCAAGGGCCAGCTCATGGCTGACACCCTGGTCGAACGAGTGACGGGCCAGACCCAGGCAGGCGACGTACCTGTCGAGGTGCAGGTCGTCATCACCGATCGCGCCCTCATCGAGGGGGCAGATACGCCCGCGCACATCCCCGGCTACGGCCCCGTCCCCGCCGGCTGGGCCCGAGACCTGCTCACCCGTGACCTCGCTCCGGTCGGGCCACCCCGAGGCCCTGCGTCACGTGCAAACGTCAGAGCCACTCCCAGCGGCCCATCGAGTCCCAGCCGCCCATCGAGTCCCAGCGGCCCCTCAAGTCCCAGCGACGCATCCGACCCAGATACGGCAGTCCGCCCGGGCGTCCGGCCCATCGCGGGCGTCGCGTCCGGTCCGGGCGCAGCCAGTCCGAGTGCGGCAGCCGGCTCCGAGGCCGCGTCCTTTGGCGCGCGAGCGGCGGCGATCTGGTTCAGGCGTCTCTTCACGCATCCGGGCACCGGCTCGCTGGTGGCCATGGACAGTTCCCGCCGCCTCTTTCCGGCCGGCCTGCGGCGGTTCGTCGTCGCCAGAGACGGCCAGTGCCGGACTCCGTGGTGCGACGCCCCTGTGGCGCACATCGACCACGTCCAGCCATACGCGCAAGGTGGGCCGACGACGACGGCGACCAACGGCCAGGGCCTGTGCGTCCGGTGCAACCTCGTGAAGGAAGAGCCCGGCTGGACGGCTGCAGTCATCGACCCCGGACCGAGCGGGGGCACGGACCGCCCGCACACGGTGCAGATCGTGACTCCCACCGGCCACACCTACCGAAGCCTGGCGCCCCCGGTGCTACCAGGGCTCGAGGGCCGACCACGCTCCAAGGGGAGGAGCACCCGACCGGATGCGACAGTCTTCGACCTGGTGCGCAATCCGTACTTCACCATCGAGCTCGCGAGCTGAGCCGGCGACCCCGCAGGCTCAGAAGCTCTCTCCGGTGAGCAGCTCGTAGGCTTCGACGTACTTCGCGCGCGTCTGCTCCACTACGCGCTCCGGCAGCGTGGGCGGCGCCTCACCGCTGGCCTTGGACCAGCCGGACTCGGGTGAGGTGAGCCAGTCGCGCACGAACTGCTTGTCGTAGGAGGGCTGCGTTCGTCCGGGCTGCCAGGCCGCCGCCGGCCAGAAGCGCGAGGAGTCGGGCGTCAGCACCTCGTCCGCGAGCATGAGGGTGGCGCCACCCGGGAGGCGCCCGAACTCGACCTTGGTGTCGGCGATGAGGATGCCACGCTCGGCGGCGATCTCGTTGCCACGGGCCAGGATCGCGCAGGTCAGCGCGGCGACCTCGGCGGCGACGTCCAGACCGAGCTCGGCCTCGACCTCCGCCGGCGTCATCGGCAGGTCGTGCTGGCCCATCGGCGCCTTCGTGGTGGGGGTGAAGACCGGCTCCGGCAGCCGCGAGCCGTCCACCAGCCCCTCCGGCAGGACGACGCCGCTGACCGACCCTTTCGCGCGGTACTCCTCGAGCCCGCCGCCGGTGAGGTAGGCCCGGGCGATCGCCTCGACCCTGAGCATCTCGAGCCGGCGCACGACCACGGCCTTGCCCCGCACTGCCTCCGGCACGTCAGTCGACAGCAGGTGGTTCGGCACGAGGTCCTTGAGCTGGTCGAACCACCACAGCGACAGCCGGGTGAGCACCTCGCCCTTGTCGGGGATCGGGGTGTCGAGCACCCAGTCGTAGGCCGAGATCCGGTCGGAGGCAACGAGAAGCAGCCGGTCGTCGGCCCGCCTGCCGTCCGCGTCGACCGGCGCGTAGAGCTCGCGGACCTTGCCGGAGTAGACGTGGTCGTAGCCGGGCAGATCAAGCATGTCAGCCACCTACCGTGATCTCGTCGCGTTCGGCCCGAAGGGCGATGTCCGTGCGATGGTGCGAGCCGGACAGGTCGATGACCGACACCGCTTGGTATGCCGCCTCGCGGGCCCGGGCGAGCGAGGGCGCCACCGCGACGACGTCGAGGACGCGCCCGCCCGCGGAGACGAGCGCGCCGTGCTCGTCGCGCCCGGTGCCTGCGTGGAGCACGGCGACACCCGGCACCTCCGTCGCGGCGTCGATCCCGGTGATCGGGTCGCCGGTGCGCGGTGCAGCGGGGTAGCCCTCGGACGCGATCACGACGACCACCGCATGGTCGTCGGACCAGCGCAGCCGGCCGAAGTCGGCCAGGGCTCCGGTCGCGGCGGCGAGGAGCAGCTGCGCGAAGGGTGACTGGAGGCGCGCGATAGACGCCTGCCCGTCAGGGTCGCCGAACCGGGCGTTGAACTCGATCACGCGCGGCCCACGGGACGTCAGCGCCAGGCCGACGTAGAGCACGCCGACGAAGGGCGTGCCGCGCTTGTACATCTCCTCGATGGTCGGCCGGGCCACGCGCTCGACGATCTCCTCGGCCAGGCCGGCAGGCGCCCAGTCCAGCGGCGAGTAGGCCCCCATGCCGCCGGTGTTCGGACCAGCGTCGTCGTCGCCGACGCGCTTGAAGTCCTGCGCCGGCGGGAGCGCGAGCACGGTCGTGCCGTCGGACACGCAGAACACCGACACCTCGGGCCCGTCGAGGAACTCCTCGACGACGACCCGGCCACCCGGCTTGGCCAGACAGACGCGGGCATGCTCGAGAGCGGCATCGCGCGAGTCGGTCACGAGGACGCCCTTGCCGGCGGCCAGCCCGTCGTCCTTGACGACATGCGGCGCGCCGAGTGCATCGAGTGCCGACTCGACCTCGTCGACCGAAGTGCAGACGTGTGCCAGCGCAGTGGGCACGTCGGCGGCCGCCATGACCTCCTTGGCGAACGACTTGCTGCCCTCGAGCCGAGCCGCCTCCGCGGACGGGCCGAAGACAGCGAAGCCGGCCTCCCGGCATACGTCGGCGACGCCTGCGACCAGAGGTGCCTCAGGGCCGACGACGACGAGGTCGACCTCGTGCTCGCGCGCGAGCGCCGCGACCGCGCCGCCGTCGAGGATGTCGACCGGCACGCAGAGGGCGGTGGCGTCGATGCCCGGGTTGCCGGGCGCGGCGACGACCGCGTCGACCTCGGGATCGGCCGCGACGGCCTTGACGAGTGCGTGTTCGCGAGCGCCGGAGCCGAGGACGAGGACCTTCACGGCGCCCAGCCTATTGGCACGGTGCGGGCCACGGTCGCTGCATCTGGATGCCGGGCTACCCCGCGAGCCGCGCGAGCAGGCCTGCTCGCACCTGCGGCCACTCGTCCACGAGTATCGAGTGGACCGCGGTGTCGCGCCAGGTCCCGTCGGGGCGGCGGACGTCGCGGCGCGTGACCCCCTCGAAGACCGCGCCGAGCTTGAGGATCGCCGCCCGCGACCGGCCGTTGATGACGTCGGTCTGGATCTTGACCCGCCCGAAGCCGCAGGTCTCGAAGGCGTGGGCGAGAAGCAGGAACTTGGCCTCCGGGTTGACCTGGGTGCCCCACCACCGGGAGCCGTACATCGTCCAGCCGAGGTGCACGTGCTCGCGCTCGGTGTCGACGTCACCCAGAGAGCTCGACCCCACCACAGTGCCCGCGCTGCCGAGGGGCGAGTCGCCGACGAGGCGGATCGTGTATGCCGTCCGGCCGGCCTCGTGAGCCGCGATCGAGGCGGCGACGAGCGCCTCGGTGTCGGCGACGGTCCGGTGGGGCCGCATCATCGCGAAGCCGTGCTCGTAGCAGCGCGGGTCGGCGTAGACCTCGAACAGGCCGGAGGCGTCAGCGGGGGTCATCACGTCGAGGCGGACCCAGCGGCCGACGAGCGGCACGCCCGTCGGTGGGACGCAGGCCGTGGTTGACATGTCATGACAGTAGACTTGATGGTTCCCGCGCCACGCGGTGGGTCACCTGGATCCCACCCGTGGCGTCCCTCGAGCCCATGGATGTCAGTGAGCACTTCGAACGCATCGTCCCAGCGGAGCAGCGCGCCCGGTTCGCGCGACGCATCACCGGTGTCGACCAAGAGCATCCCCGACGACCTCGCCCACGAGATCGCGGTCGAGCAGGCCCATGTCGACCGCGTCCACGAGGAGCTCGAGAAGGCCGGTCGGCGCGCTGACGTCGTGCAGGCCGAGGGCCTGGCGCGCAGCCAGTTCGGCCGGCTCGTGGAGGTCGGCGACGCCGAGGGGGCGGGCCTGTTCGAGCGCGACGCGCTGATGTTCCACGCGGCCAAACGGCGCACGGCTCTCGACACCCAGTACGAAGGACTGGTGTTCGGCCGGCTCGACATCGAGCACCAGGGCAGCAACGGACAGACCCCCGAGCGCGAAGTGCGCTACATCGGCCGCCTCGGCGTGCGCGACGACGACTACGAGCCGCTCGTCATCGACTGGCGGGCACCGGCGGCCTCGCCCTTCTACCGCGCCACACCGGCTCAGCCGATGGGCGTCCTGCGCCGTCGCGTGCTGCGCAGCCGTGGCACCACCGTCATCGGTGTCGAGGACGACCTCATGGTGCCCGAGGCTCCCGACGACCTCGTCGTGGTGGGCGACGGCGCTCTCATGGCGGCCCTCACCCGCACCCGCGGCGCCCGGATGCGCGACATCGTCGCCACGATCCAGGCGCACCAGGACGAGGCGATCCGCGCCAGCGCGCGCGGCATTACGGAGATCACCGGCGGCCCGGGCACAGGCAAGACGGTCGTGGCGCTGCACCGCGCGGCATACCTGCTCTACTCCGACCGGCGTCGCTTCGAGGCGGGCGGCATCCTCGTCGTCGGCCCCTCGGGGGCGTACACCGCATACATCGAGCGCGTGCTCCCGTCGCTCGGCGAGGAGAGCGTCGTCCTGCGTGCCCTCGGCGACGTCATCGACGTCGTGCACGCAGAGCGCCTCGACAGCCCTGAGGTGGCGCGGGTGAAGGGCTCGACCCGGATCCGCCCGATGCTCGGCGCCGCGGCCCGTGGTCGGGTGCCGGACGCACCGACCGAGTTCCGCGCCATGGTCGCGGGGCGTCCCGTGCGGCTCGAGGCGCGCGACCTCGACCGGGTGCGCTCGCAGGTCCTGCGCCAGCACCAGCGCAACACCGCGACCGCCGCCGCTCAGGCGGCCCTCGGAGAGGCCGCCTGGGCCTCGCTCGGAGTGACGGGTGAGCGCGACGCCAAGGCCGAGTTCATCGACAAGTGGGAGGACCACCTCGACGTCGAGGCGTTCATGCAGGCCTGGTGGCCGCAGGTCGACCCTCGGGAGGTGCTCCTGTGGCTCGCCGACCCCGCGCTGGTGCGCCGGCACGCGCGCGGCGCGCTGACCGAGGCCGAGGCCCAGCGCCTCGCGGCCTCCTTCCAGCTGGCGCTCGAGACCGGCCGGTGGTCGGTCTCTGACGTCGCCCTCATCGACGACATCTCCGCGCGGGTCGGCGCAGTCCAGGACCAGCCCAAGGAGGAGCGCGGCTTCTACGAGATCGAGGAGCTCGACGACCTCAGCCAGTACGGCGTCACCGAGGTGCAGCCGGTCTCGGGTCCGGACCGTTCCGGTTCGTCGTCGGTCGTGTCGAGCGACCCGCGCGAACGCCTCCTGGCCGGCCGGATCGGCCGCTTCGAGGAGTACGCCCACGTCCTCGTCGACGAGGCCCAGGACCTTTCGCCCATGCAGTGGCGGATGATCGGACGGCGGGGTCGGCACGCGTCGTGGACGGTCGTCGGCGACGCCGCCCAGGCCTCCTGGCCGGATGCCGTCGAGGCCACGGCGGCGCGCGAGGAGGCGTTCGGCTCGCAGGCCCGCCAGCAGTTCCACATGGACACCAACTACCGCAACGCGCGCGAGATCTTCGACTATGCCGCCGACGTCGTTCGTCGGGAGGTGCCCGACGCCGATATCCCCCAGGCGGTCCGCGAGACCGGTGTCCAGCCGGTCGAGGCGCCGCTCGGACCCGACCCGCTCGCATCGGTGACGGCTGCCGTGACCGACCTCCTCGGCGAGGTCGAGGGCGCCATCGCGGTGGTGACCCCGTCGGCGTATGCCGTCCTGCTCGCTCCCGTGGCCGAGCTCGGTGACGGCCGGGTGGCCGTGGTCGACCCGATGTCGACCAAGGGTCTGGAGTACGACGCAACCGTCGTCGTCGACCCCGACGAGATCACCCGCGACTCGCCCGGCGGCGTCCGGGTGCTCTACGTGGGACTCACCCGGGCCGCCCATCGGATGACGGTGCTTTCCTGATTTTGCCCGGCCAGGGCGCCGAAAAGTGCGCTGTCGGGCGCACGCTCGGCGCTTTGTCGCGCCAGCAGCCGACTCGGTCGCAGGATGCGCGGAACCGGCCGCTCCAGCTTGGTAAAGAGTTGTTCAAGGAATGAGGCAATAGTCGACGGAAACCCGAAGTGGAGGGATGATTGACGTACGTCGAAGGAGCGCGAACCTACCCTCCCCGCCGGTCTCCTCCCCCCTGAGACCCTTCGGCGTTCGGCGCAGTCCCGCCCCCCAATGTGGACTCGCACCGGGCGAGGGACGAGATGCCTCCCCCCTGCATCTCGCCCCTCGCCCGACTTATGTCCTTCCCTTCCGCGGCACTGCCCCCCGTGATCACTGGGGTCCCCACCGGGATCGCCACGGAGAGTGGTCGTTTCGATATGTCCGGCCTTGGAAAGCTGCGGCGCGAGCCTGCTTACCTGGGAGTTTGTTGTGAGCTTCCTAGATCGCTGGCCAATTCTTTGTCTAGCGCCGGCAAACTCCTGTGACACCAGTGGCGCGAGAGACGCGCAGGCATGAAGGTGACCTCACGGTCGACCGACCGCGCTCGGCCCGCTCCGACAACCAGGAGATCCGTTGAAGAAGACCTTCCTCACCGCCGCCGTCGTGTCTGCGGCGGCGCTCGCCGCCACGCTGGGGACCGTGGCGACCACCACCGCCCAGGCCGCGGCCGGACCCGCCGGCAACGGTGCTGCTCGGGCCGCTGCTGCTGCGCGAGCCCACGGTCCGGCATTCGGCCTCGACGCCGACCAGGCGCTCACGGCCAAGAGTGTCGCCACAGACCCCGACGGTGCCACGCATGTCCGGTTCGACCGCACTTTCAAGGGGCTGCCGGTGGTCGGTGGCGACCTCGTGGTCCACCTGTCCGGCACCGGCGCGTGGAAGGGCGTCAACGCTGCAGCGACCGGCGTCCGCGTCGCCTCCACACGGGCGACGGTCACGCCGTCGGCTGCGGCCGCCACGGCGGCCCACAGCGTCGACTTCACCGTGCAGACCTCGACCCCGTCACTCGCCGTCTATGCCTACGGACCGGCTCGGCTGGTCTGGAAGACGCAGGTGAACGGTGTCGGCGCCCACCACGAGCCGGCAGGCGAGGTCGTGTTCGTCGATGCCAGGACCGGCGCGGTCGTCGACCACTGGGCCACCGAGATCAACGATGCCGGGACCGGCAACAGCCTCTACCTCGGCACCGTGACCGTGCAGACGACGGCGTCCGGCGGCCAGTGGCAGATGATCGACGGCACGCGCGGCGGCGCCCGGACCGAGGACGGCAACAACGGGTCGACCACGTCGACGACCGGCACCCTCTTCACGGACGCCGACAACGTCTGGGGCACCGGCTCGAACAGCAACCGCCAGACGGCAGCCGTGGACGCCGACTTCGGCGTCGCCGCGACCTGGGACTTCTACAAGAACACCTTCGGTCGTAACGGGATCAAGAATGACGGCAAGGGAGCCCGCAGCCTCGTCCACGTGGGCACCAACTGGGTCAACGCGTCGTGGAGCGACACGTGCTTCTGCATGCGATACGGCGACGGCGACGGTGTCAGCTACGGCCCGCTCGTCTCACTCGATGTCGCAGGCCACGAGATGACGCACGGCGTGACCTCGGCGACGGCCGGCCTGGTCTACAACAAGGAGTCCGGCGGGCTCAACGAGTCGACGTCGGACGTGATGGGCACGATGGTCGAGTGGACCGCCAACACGACCGGCGACCCCGGCGACTACCTCATCGGCGAGCGCTTCGCGCTCAACGGCGCGGGGCCATTGCGCTGGATGGACAGGCCGAGCAAGGACGGCGCTTCCGCTGACTGCTGGAGCCGGCGGGTCGGCTCGCTCAACGTGCACTACTCGTCAGGTGTCGGCAACCACGCCTTCTACCTGCTCTCGGAAGGCAGCGGCGCCAAGACCATCAACGGCGTGTCGTACAACAGCCCGACGTGCAACGGCTCGACCGTGGTCGGGATCGGGCACAATGCCGCAGCGGCGATCTGGTACCGCGCCCTGACGACGTACTGGACATCGTCGACGAACTACTCGGGCGCCCGTGCCGGCATGCTCTCCGCCGCCGCCGACCTCTACGGCGCGGGCAGCACGCAGTATGCCGCTACGGCCGCCGCCTGGTCCGCCGTCAGCGTCAACTGATCCCGACGTCGCAGGCATGAGGCACCGGTCGAGTGGTCATCTCGATGACCACTCGACCGGGCTCGGGGAACGAGCGGCGCCGTCGGCATACGTCGACCGGGCGCCCCTCGGGGGTCAGGGCGCGGCCAGGCCGACGAGCTGCTCGACCTTCGCCTTGCCGACGGCCAGCAGCAGCGTGGGCAGGCGCGGGCCCGTGTCCTTGCCGACGAGCAGCTGGTACACGAGCGCGAAGAACGCGCGCTGCGCCGCGGAGAGCTCCGGGTCCTTGACCTTCGCCTCCGGGTCGAGGCCGCGCTGGATCTTCGGCACGGCATACACGAGGTGGGTCAGCCCGTCGAGCGACCAGTGGTCGTCGAGGCCCTCGACGAGCAGGCGCAGCGACTCCCGCTGCTGGTCGTCGAGGCCCTCCAGGAGCGCCGCGTCCGGCTGGGACCGCACGACCGTGCGGTCCTGCTCGGGGACGTAGCCGAGCATCCAACGCTCCGCACAGTCGAGGCGGGGGCGCAGGTCGTCGGTCGACCCCACGGGGTTGTCGGGGTCGAGGTCGGACAGGATGCGGACAGCCTGGGCCTCGTCGCCCTGGGTGACGTCGATGACGGACGCGATCGTGCGGAACGGCATCGGGCGAGGAGTCGTGGGCAGGACCCCGGACGCCGTCGACGAGGCCCGCAGGTGCGCGGCGAGGTCACCGGGCTGGGCTGAGCCGTCGGCGACCTTACGGTTCAAGGCATCCCACTCGTCGTAGAGCCGTTGCAGCTCGGGCCCGAACGCGACGTCGAAGCTCTGGTTCGGCCGGCGACGCGCGTAGAGCCAGCGCAGCACCGGCGGCTCCATGACCTCGAGCGCGTCGGTCGGGATGGGGACGCCACCCTTGCTCGAGCTCATCTTCGCCATGCCGGCGATGCCGACGAACGCGTACATCGGCCCGATGGGGCGCTCCCAGCCGAAGATCGGGGCCATGTCCTTGCCGACGACGAAGCTCGACCCCGGGCTCTGGTGGTCGACGCCCGACGGCTCGAACATGACGTGCTCGTACGCCCAGCGCATCGGCCAGTCGACCTTCCACACGAGCTTGCCGCTCGTGAACGTGTCGAGGTCGACCGTCTCGACGTGGCCACACTTGGTGCACACGTACGTCAGCTCGTGGGTGTCGTCGTCGTAGGCCGTGACCGTCGTGAAGTCGGTGCCGCAGACCGTGCAGAACGGCTTGTAGGGGTAGTAGCCGGCCTTGCCCTCGCTGCCGTCGTCCTCGGTCGCGGCGCCGGAGCCGCGCTCGGCCTCGGTGGCCGCCGCCGCCTGCTCCTCGGTGAGCTTCGGCCCCTTGCCCTTGCTTCTGCCGCTCTCCTTCTGGCGGGCCGCCTCGGCCGCCTCGAGGGTGCGGTACTGGTCCAGCACCTTGTCGATCGCCGTGCGCTCGCGCATCGCGAGCAGCACCTGGTCGCGGTAGGCGCCCGCGCGATACTGCTCCGTCTGGCTGATCTGGCGCACCTCGATGCCCGTCGCCGCCATCGCCTCGATGAGCGGCGCCTTGAAGTGCTCGGCCCAGTTGGCGTGCGGGGACCCCGCGGGCGGCGGGACGGCCGTCAGCGGCATACCGATGTACTGCTCCCACGTCTCGTCGACGCCGTCGAGGGTCTTCGGGACCCGGCGGAACCGGTCGTAGTCGTCCCAGGACAGGATGTGCTCGCAGTCGACGCCGCGGCGCCTGATCTCGTCGGCGACGAGGTGCGGCGTGATCAGCTCGCGGAAGTTGCCGAGGTGGATCGGGCCGGACGGACTGATGCCCGAGGCGCAGACGATCTTCTCGCCCGGGTTGCGGTGCTCGGCCTCGGCGATGACCTCGTCGGCGAGGCGCGACACCCAGTCGACGGGGGCGACCGTGTCAGTCATGGAATTCCTTTGTCGTCAGGGGTGCTCAGCGCGCGACGGCGGGCTTGAGCGGGTAGCGCTCGATGATCTCGTCACGTCCGGGGCCGACGCCGATCGCCGACACGCGGGCCCCGATCAGCTCCTCGACCCGCAGCACGTAGGCCTGGGCGTTGGCGGGCAGCTCGTCGAAGGACCGGCAGTGGGTGATGTCCTCCCACCAGCCGGGAAGCTCCTCGTAGATCGGGGTCGCGTGGTGGAAGTCGGTCTGGTTGACGGGCATCTCGTCGTGCCGCACGCCGCCCACGTCGTAGGCGACGCAGATCGGCACCTTGTCGAGGCCGGTGAGGACGTCGAGCTTGGTGATGACGAAGTCGGTGACGCCGTTGATGCGGTGGGCGTAGCGGCCGATGACGACATCGAGCCAGCCGCAGCGACGCGGGCGCCCGGTCGTCACGCCGTACTCGGCGCCGGTCTTGCGCAGGAACTCGCCCATGTCGTCGTGCAGCTCCGTCGGGAACGGACCCTCCCCGACCCGGGTGGTGTACGCCTTGAGGATGGCGATGACCGAGTCGATGCGGGTCGGTGGGACGCCCGAGCCTGTGCACGCTCCGCCCGAGGTGGCGTTGCTCGACGTGACATACGGGTAGGTCCCGTGGTCGACGTCGAGCAGGGTCGCCTGACCGGCCTCGAAGAGCACCGTGTCGCCCCGGTCCAGCGCCTGGCTCAGGTCGAGCGCCGTGTCGGCGACCATGGGAGCCAGCCGGGCGGCATACGACAGGAGGTCCGCCACGACGTCGTCGACGACGGCCGCGCGCGTGTTGTAGATCTTGGCGAGCACCTGGTTCTTGAAGGCGAGAGCCGCCTCCACCTTCTGGCGCAGGATGCCCTCGTCGTAGAGGTCCTGGACCCGGATGCCGACCCGGCTCATCTTGTCGGCGTAGGTGGGACCGATGCCGCGGCCGGTGGTGCCGATGCGGCGGCTGCCGAGGAAGCGCTCCGTCACCTTGTCGAGGGTGCGGTTGTAGCTCGGGATCACGTGGGCATTGGCGCTGACGACGAGCTTGCTTGTGTCGACCCCCCGGGCCTCGAGGCCTTCGAGCTCTTCGAACAGCACGGCGAGGTCGATGACGACGCCGTTGCCGATGACGGGCGTGCAGTTCGGGCTGAGGATGCCCGACGGGAGCAGGTGCAGGGCGTACTTCTCCCGCTTGCCGTCCTGCTCGATGACGACCGTGTGGCCGGCGTTGTTACCGCCGTTGAACTTGACGACGTAGTCGACGCTGCTGCCGAGCAGGTCGGTCGCCTTGCCCTTTCCTTCGTCGCCCCACTGCGCCCCGACGAGCACGATTGCCGGCATCAGGCTCCCTTTCCGTGTGCTGATGAGCCACCGGCAAGGTTATCGGTTCGGCGCGCGTGCCCCGTGCGCCATCCGTTCAGCGCTCAGGCTGGGCGTCTGGGTGTCAGAAACCCAGCTCGCGCGCCCCCTCGGCCGACGAGTCGCGCAGGAACTGGGCGCACCGAGCCTCCTCGTCGGACTCACCGATCGCCCGGGCCGCCCGCGACAGTGCGGCCAGCGCCCGCAGGAAGCCGCGGTTCGGCTCGTGCGACCACGGCACCGGGCCCTGGCCGCGCCAGCCGGACTTGCGCAGCTGGTCCAGCGCGCGGTGGTACCCGGTGCGGGCGTAGGCATACGCCTCGACGTCCCGGCCGCCGTCGGCGAGCGCCGCCTCCGCGAGAGTCGCCCACGCCAGCGACGACGTCGGCACGGCTGCCGCGACCGCGACCGGGTCCTCGCCTGCCGCGAGGCGCGCGGCAGCAGGGTCGGGCGCGAGGCGCGTCTCGGGGATGCCGAGCAGGTTGTCGCTCACGCGTGGGTGCCGGCCGAGCGAAGCGCCGTGCAGGCCTCGACGATGCGCGCGGACATGCCGGCCTCGGCTGCCTTGCCCCAGGCGCGCGGGTCGTACTGCTTCTTGTTGCCGACCTCGCCGTCGACCTTGAGCACGCCGGCGTAGTTGGACAGCATCCAGTCGGCGACCGGGCGGGTGTAGGCGTACTGCGTGTCCGTGTCGACGTTCATCTTGACGACGCCGTAGTCGACCGCGGCCGAGATCTCCTCGGGCAGGGAGCCCGAGCCGCCGTGGAAGACGAGGTCGAACGGGCGGGCGTCGTCGGAGAGGCCGAGCTCCTTGGCCGCCGCACGCTGCGCGTCGAGCAGGACCTCGGGGCGGAGCTTGACGTTGCCCGGCTTGTAGACGCCGTGCACGTTGCCGAACGTCAGCGCGGTGAGGTAGCGGCCGTTCTCGCCGGCGCCGAGCGCCTTGATGGTGGCGATGGCGTCCTCGGGCGTGGAGTAGAGCTTGTCGTTGATCTCGTGGGCGACGCCGTCCTCCTCGCCGCCGACGACCCCGACCTCGATCTCGAGGACGACATCGGCGGCCTTGGCGAGGGCCAGCAGCTCACGCGCGATGTCGAGGTTCTCGTCGAGCGGCACGGCCGAGCCGTCCCACATGTGCGACTGGAACCAGGGCGTGCCGCCGGCCTTGACCCGCTCGGCCGAGGCGGCGAGCAGCGGGCGGACGAAGCCGTCGAGCTTGTCCTTGGGGCAGTGGTCGGTGTGCAGCGCGATGTTGACGGGGTAGTTCTTGGCGACCTCGTGCGCGAACGCGGAGAACGCGAGCGACCCGGCGACCATGTTCTTGACGCTCGGGCCCGAAAGGTACTCGGCGCCGCCCGTCGACACCTGGATGATGCCGTCGGACCCCGCGTCGGCGAAGCCCTTGAGGGCCGCGTTGAGCGTCTGGGAGCTCGAGACGTTGATGGCGGGGTACGCGAAGGAGCCGGCCTTCGCGCGGTCGAGCATGTCGGCATACACCTCGGGGGTGGCGATGGGCATTGACTTACTCCTGCTTGGGTTGACGAACGGCGTGCGGGACCTGCCGCGGAACGGTTCAGGGTCCGCCGTGAATCCTGCCACGTATGCCGGTGGGCGGGCAGGGGTGCCCACGGTGCGGTGAGCGGGCGCTCACCTCGGGTCGAAGACGTACGGGACCGTCGTCGCGACCCGGTGCAGCCCGAGCCGGCGCAGGATCGGCTCGGAGTCGGGCGAGGCGTCGACCCGGACGTACTCCTTGCCCCGCTCCAGGCCGAGCCGGGCGCGGTGCAGCAGGGTCGCCCGGTAGAGGCCCTTGCCGCGCCACTCCGGCAACGTCGAGCCGCCCCACAGACCGACGAAACCGCTCGAGTCGTACTCCCCCCTCGCCGCACAGAGCACCGGGCCTTCCCGCGACTCCTCGACCACGACGACGTCCATCGTGCCGGGGCGGGCGACCCAGTCGGGATACAGCGACTCGGTGACCCACGAGTGGTCGTCGCCCCACACCGTCTCCGACATCTCCCGCATCCGCACGAAGTCCTCGAACGAGTCCGCCGCCCGCACGACGACCCCCGGCGGGAGCGTGATCTCCTGGGCCGCGAGCGGAGCCGCCTCCCCGAGGATCAGCGCCTCGTCGTCCTCCTTGACGAAACCGGCAGCGAGCAGCCGCGCGCCCAGGTCGGCCGGCTCGTCGTAGTCGTACGTCTTCCACTCGACGCGCTGGCCGCGTGCCGCGAAGAAGTCCCGCTGCCGGGCGATGACCGCGTCGTATGCCGCAGGGTCGGGTCCCAGCCCGTCCGGGCTCTCGATCATGGCGTAGTGCCCCGCCGGGTCCAGGTCGTACTGCCGCCGAACCGGGCCGTCGAGCTCGATCGGTCGCGCGGCGGTGCCGAGGAGGACCGGAGCGCGGGTCTGGTCATGGAAGACACGCAGCAGCTCGGCCGGGCCCAGGGTCGTGGCGGACGAGGAATCGCTCTGGAACGAACTGGGGTTCACAGGGTCCAGCCAAGCATGGTCGAATCCGTCACGTCATGCCTCTTTCCACGTACCGACCCTCAGCTCGCCGGGGAGCCCCTGCATGAGCGCACTGAGCCAGCGGGCCGCCGCGGCCCTCGCCGATGCCCGCCCGCTCCCCTTCTGGACCGACCGGCCCGAGCGGCCGGAGCCACGCGCGCCGCTCACCGGCGCCCCGCCGCGCACCGACCTGCTCGTCGTCGGCGGCGGCTTCACCGGGCTGTGGGCTGCGATCCAGGCCAAGGAGGCCGACCCGTCGCGTGACGTCGTCGTGGTCGAGGCCGACCGGCTCGGTGACGGCGCCTCAGGCCGCAACGGCGGCTTCGTGTCGCCGTCACTCACGCACGGCCTCGCGCAGGGGGTGGCGTGCTGGCCCGACGAGATCGGGACGCTCGAGAGGCTCGGCGCAGAGAACTTCGCGGGCATCGAGCGGGCGATCACGGCATACGGAATCGACGCCGACTACCACCGGCCCGGGGAGCTGACGCTCGCCCTGTCCGGGCACCAGGTCGAGGCCGTGAAGGAGGCCGTCGCGCTCCACCAGGCCCACGGCATACCCGTCGAGCTGCTCGATGCGGCCCAGTCGCGGGCGCGCGTGGACTCGCCGCGCTACCTGGCCGGCATGTTCGACCCGGAGGTAGCGCTCGTCGACCCTGCGCGCCTCGTCTGGGGGCTGGCCAAGGCGGCGGAGGCGCTCGGGGTGCGCCTCCACGAGCACACGCGCGCAACGGGATTCGAGACCGAAGGTCTCGGCGTGCGGGTCCGGCTCGAGTCGGGCAGCATCCATGCGCGCCGGGTCGTCATCGGCACCAACGCGTCGCAGGGGGTGCTCAAGAGGTTCAGCGCCTGGGTGCTGCCGGTCTACGACCACGTGCTCATGACCGAGCCACTGAGCCCTGCCCAGCTGTCAGCGACCGGCTGGCGCGGACGCGAGGGACTCACCGACGCGGGCAACCAGTTCCATTACTACAGAAGGACGCTCGACGACCGGGTCCTCTTCGGCGGTTACGACGCGAACTACCACTTCCCCGGCCGCATCGATCCCGCGCTGGAGCAGTCGGACGCCTCGCACGGCCTGCTCGCCGACCACTTCCTCGACATCTTCCCGCAGCTCGAGGGCATCCGGTTCACCCATCGCTGGGCGGGCGTCATCGACACCACGTCGCGGTTCACCCCGGTCTTCGGGACGGCGCTCGGTGGGCGGATGGCGTACGCCGTCGGGTACACCGGGCTCGGCGTCGCGTCGACCCGGTTCGGGGCGGCGGTCGCGCTCGACCTCGTCGACGGACGGGATACGGAGCGGACCCGTCTCGGCATGGTCCGGCGCAAGCCGGTCCCGTTCCCGCCGGAGCCGATCCGGTATGCCGCTGTGCGAGCGACCAGGGCCGCGCTTGCCGCCGAGGACCGCACCGGCAGGCGCGGCCTGTGGCTCCGGGCCCTCGACCGGATGGGCGTCGGCTTCGACTCCTGACCGCCGGGTGTGGGGCGGGGCGCTCTAGGGAGCGCTCGGTCCACGGGGGTCAGCCCAGGTCAGAGGATGGCGAGGTCCGTGGGGCGTTGGTTGAGACGCACCACGCCGTCCGTGGTCACGGCGACGATGTCCTCGATGCGGGCACCCCACCGGCCGGTGAGATAGACGCCCGGCTCGATGCTGAACGTCATCCCCGGTTCGAGCGGCAGGTCGTTGCCTTCGACGCTGTACGGCTCCTCGTGCACGTCGAGCCCGATGCCGTGCCCGGTGCGGTGGATGAAGGCCTCACCGAGGCCGGCGTCGACGAGCACCTGACGGGCAGCGCGGTCGACGTCCTGGCACGAGACCCCTGGACGCACCGCGTCGACCGCCGCCTGCTGTGCAGCCCGCAGCGCCGCGTATGCCGTGGCCACGTCGGCCTCGCGAGGTGACCCCACGGCATACGTCCTCGTGCTGTCGGAGTTGTACCCGGAAGGCACCGGACCGCCGATGTCGACCACCACGACGTCACCCGCCTCCACGACCCGGTCGCTCACGGAATGGTGGGGGCTGGCGGCGTTCGGGCCGGAGCCGACGATGACGAAGTCCGCTGCGGCGTGGCCTTCCTCGACGATCGCGGCCGCGATGTCGGCTGCGACCTCCTGCTCGGTCCGACCCGGGCGAAGCCATTCCCCGACGCGGGCGTGCACCCGGTCGATCGCCTCTCCGGCGAGGCGCAGCTCGGCGAGCTCGGTCGCGTCCTTGCGCATCCGCAGCTGCGCCAGAATCGGACCGGCGAGGCGCTGGTGGGTCGCACCGGCGTCGCGAAGCCGGAGCACGTGCAGCGCGGGAGTCATGTCGGACACGGCGACGGGGCCCGGCGGCATCCCGCCCAGGGCGAGCGCATACGGGTCCTCCCCGTCGACCCACGTGCGGACCTCGACGCCCAGGTCGGCGAACGGGACGTGGCCCAGGCCGGCATACTCCAGCTTCGGAGACACGAAGACGGGCGCCACGGCTGCGTCGGCCGGCACGACCAGCGCCGTCAGTCGCTCGAACGACGAGCCGCCCACCCCGACGAGGTAGCGCAGGTCGGACCCGGGCGACACGACGACGGCGGCCGCGCCGGCACGCTCAGCGGCCGACCTCAGCCGGTCGAGCCGGGCGTGCATCGTCGTGACGGCAAGGACAGCGGAGCTCACACCCATGGAGGCGAATCTAGCCCCGTCGGCCCGCGCCTACGGACTCCCCCTCGAGGGGGAACCGGACCCCACCGGCATGCCTAGGCGGGCGGCATGACCGACCGGTGGCGTGGGGACTGACCCCGGGCAGCGCGTCGAACGGGCCGGGGAGACCCGGCCCGACGGCATACTGCTCAGTCCTCGATCCGGAAGCCGACCTTGATCGTCACCTGGTAGTGCGCCACGGCTCCGTCC
Source organism: Monashia sp. NPDC004114 (assembly GCF_053603855.1). Lineage (NCBI taxonomy): Bacteria > Bacillati > Actinomycetota > Actinomycetes > Micrococcales > Intrasporangiaceae > Intrasporangium > Monashia sp. NPDC004114. The sequence continues at coordinate 17,984 of NZ_JBSGGK010000017.1, forward strand.
TCGAGGTGGCCACGGACCTGGACGACCTCGAACCAGTCGAGGTTGCGCATCGTCTTGTGGGCTCGCGCGATGGCCCCCTGGATCGCGTCGTCGATCGAGGTCTCCGACGTGCCGACGATCTCGGAGATGCCGTAGGTGTGTGCAGCCATGCCGTGCTCCTTCCGGATCCTCCCGGCATCGTCGCCGGCAGTGCGACCATCGTCCGCGCGGTGGCCCGACGCGGTCAACGGGATGTGTGGGCGCGGCTGCACGCACCAGACTGCGCCACGGCGCAGGTGTGGTTGGGTTCGGCCCGTGGGGCCACCACACCTGCGCCGTGGCGAGGTCTGCTGTCAGGAGGTATGCCGCGGCAAGGCTCAGTTCATCGGCTGCTGCTGGATGCGGCTCTGGACGATCGGTGGCGCGCCCCATGCGAGGTCGGCCTGGAGCGCCCGGTATGCCGGCTTCGGCTGGTAGTTCGTGTCATAGATCGCGGCGAGCGCCTCTCGGCCCGTTCCGCTGCCGAAGTCCCAGGTGTTGGTCCAGTTGTGGTTGTCGTCGAAGCCCCAGACGGTGAAGGACAGGCAGTGCCGGCTCTGCAGACAGCCCTGGAGCAGGGCGCTGTAGTTGTACGCCTGCGCCTGCAGCAGCGGGTTCATCGTGTCGCCGGTCTGGGTCTCCGGGAGCAGGTTCCGCACGTCGACCTCGGTCATCGCGGTGGCGATGCCCAGACCGGCGAACCGGTTCAGAGCATCGGCGATCTGCAGCGGCGAGTAGTTGCCGTAGCGCGTCGACAGGTGGGCCTGCGAGCCGACACCGTCGACCGGAACCCCTTGGGCGCGAAGGTCTCTGACCATCTCATAGACGAACTCGGTCTTGTCGAGCGGGCCGAGGTCGCCGAAGGCGTCGATGTTGTAGTCGTTGTAGAAGAGCAGCGCCTTCGGGTCCGCCTGACGGGCCCAGCGGAAGGAGTCGGCGATGAAGCTCTCGCCGAGGTGCTGGTACCAGAAGCCCTTGTAGCCGATGTGCCCGTTCTGGCTGTCCCACGGGTCGGTGACCGCCTCGTTGACGACGTCCCACTGCCAGATCTTGCCCTTGAAGTGGTCGACGACGGTCTTGATGTGGTTCTCGAGGATCGACCGGAGCTCGGTGTTCGAGATCGTCCCGTCCGCGACGCCTTGGGTCAGCCACGCCGGCAGCTGGTTCTGCCAGACGAGGACGTGGCCGCGGACCTTCTGGCCGTTGGCGGCGGCAAAGGCCATGAACTGGTCCGCAGGCCCCCAGTTGTACTGCCCCCGAACGGGTTCGATGGTCTCCCACTTCATGACGTTCTCGGCCGTCACGGTGGAGAACTGGGTGGAGGCGATCTGGTGGTACTGCGGGTCCGACAGCGCGTTGATGTCGATCGCCGTGCCGACCGCGAGGTCGTGCTGGTCCGCGAGGTCCCGCAGGCTCTGGGTGGCGATGTCGGGGGCCGGGCGGTTCGCGAGCGCGGGGATGGCGACCCCGCCGGCGAGCGCGAGCGCGGCGATCCCGCCGACGATGGCGGCTCGGGTGCGTCTCATAGCGTGCTCCTTTGCACGAGTTGAGAGGGAGGAGAAGATCGATCGATGTAGATAACGTTATCGACATCGATTAACCTATCGATGTCCGCCCACACATGGCAACGGGTACGTACCCATCCCCAGCCGATCAGACAGGCTGGTGGGCGAGGGTGATCGGGAGTGGGAGTGGCGCAGGCGGCGGCGGGCCGATGTAGCGCGCGGCGGGGCGGATGATCTTGGGGTCGCGGCTCTGCTCGAGGATGTTCGCCACCCAGCCGACGACCCGCGCCACGCAGAAGGTCGGTGTGAACATGCTCGGGTCGAGGCCGGCCAGCTTCATCACGACACCGGCATAGAACTCGACATTGGCGTGCAGCTCACGGCCCGGCTTGAGCTCGGCCAGACTGCGCTCGATCGCGTCCTCGACACCGACGGCGAAGTCGACGAGCGGGTCGTCGTAACCCTGGGCGATGGCCTTGAGCATCTCCGACCTCGGGTCGCGCGTGCGGTACACGGCATGTCCGAAGCCCATGATCCGGTCGCCGGAGGTGATCCTGTCGCGGACCCAGGCATCGGCCCGGTCCAGGCCGCCGATCTCGTCGAGCGACTCCAGCGCCCGGCTCGGCGCGCCGCCGTGCTTGGGCCCGGAGAAGGAGCCGATGGCCCCGACGAGGCAGGCCGCCAGGTCGGCACCCGTCGATGCGATGACTCGCGCGGTGAAGGTGGACGCGTTGAAGCCGTGGTCCATCGTCGAGACGAGGTACTGCTCGACGGCCCGCATGTCCCGCGCGGCAGGCACCTGGCCGGACACCATCCTCAGGTAGTCGGCCGCATGCCCGAGGGTCGGGTCGGCCGGGATCGGCGTTAGACCGCGGTGGATGCGGTGCGACGCGGCGAGGATCGTCGGCGTGACGGCCACGGCGGCAAGGGCTGCCGCCCGTTTCTCGTCCTCGTCGGAGTCGTAGAGCGGCCGCAGACCCGCGATGCCACCCCACGCGGACAGTGCGGTGCGAAGCACCTGCAGCGGGTCACGGCTGGTCGCGCAGATCGCGGGGAGCAGCTCGGCCAGGACGGGTGGCATGACGCGAAGCCGCCCGATCTGCGCGGTGAACGCGGCCAGCTCGTCGTCCGCGGCGAAGCGGCCGTGCACGAGCAGGTGCCACGCCTGCTCGAACGACGCATGCTCGGCCACGTCGACGGCCGAGAACTCTCGGTAGTGGTAGAAGCCTTCCTCACCGCGGACGTCGCCGAGCTCGGTGTCGGTGACGATGACCTTGGCGAGTCCGCGCGGCACGGTGACGAAGCCGTCGTCGGTCTGGGGGACCTGGTTGCTGGACATGTCCTGCTCCTCTCGGGTTCACTCGTCACTGTGAGCGATGTTGATCAACAGCGTCAATGTTGATCGGCTCAACGTTGATCCCATCAACCTCGACCGGGTGAACACCGGCCCAGGCCACGACCAGGAGACGACCATGACGGATCCGCATCCCGGATGGATCACGACGACCGAGGCCGCGCAGCGCCTCGGCGTGAAGCGCGCCACGCTCTACGCCTACGTCAGTCGCGGCCTGATCCGGAGCCAGCGTCGGCCTGGGCAGCAGGAGAGCCTCTTCGACCGCGCGCAGGTCGACGCGATGGCCTCGGCGACGCGCCCGTCGGGGTCCCAGCCGGTGCTCCGGTTCCGCAGCATCGCGACCGCCGTGAGCAGTGAGAGGGACGGCGACCTGCTCTACCGGGGTGTGCCGCTGAGCGACGTCATCGCTCTTGGCTCGGTCGAGCAGGCCGCCGCCCTGGTCGTGGGTGTCCTTGCGGCACAGTCGCTCTCGCTAGGCACGTCGGTTCAGGTGCCTGCGCCGGCCGACCGGACGGCATACGGACGAAGCGCCCCCGTCTCGGACATCGATGCGGTCGACCTCTCCACGGTGCCGCTCGAACGACGAATGCCGGTCGCGATCCAGCTGCTCGCGGCCGCCGACGCGTTCGCCGGCGACACGGACGCCGATCGCGTGCGCGCCACGGCCATGACGGCGATCCCGGCAGCCGTCCGGCTCGTGGCTGGCAGCACTGCCCGCCATCTGGCATACGACCCCGCCGACCTTGCCGCGCTGACCCTCGCGGCTCTCGGCGGCCGCGTCGACCGGGTCGCCGACGTAGATGCCGTGCGCGTGCTGCTCGTAGCCCTGCTCGACCACGGCCTCACGGCCTCGACCCTCGCCGCTCGCGTCGCCGCGTCGACCCGCGCGGGGCTCTACGACTGCCTCGGCGCCGCGTATGCCGCGATGGCCGGGCCGCTGCACGGGGCCGCACCGGTCGCTGCGCACGCGCTCCTGGCCGACGGGGCCGACCCGACGCCGCTCGTCGCGAGGTCCCTGCAGGCCTACGGCAGCGTGCCGGGCTTCGGGCACTTCATGTACCCCGCAGGCGACCCGAGGGCCGAGATCGTGCTCGACGCGCTGTGGCGGCGGAAAGGGACGACCCGGCTGCGCCGACGGGTGGAGGGGCTCGCCGCGGTCGTGGCCGAGCGCACCGGGTCGCTGCCGAACATCGACCTCGCGAGCGCCGCGGTGCTGCACGCGCTCGGGCTCCCCGCCGTGGCTGGAGAGGTCGTCTTCCAGGTGGCTCGCTCGTTCGGCGTCGCCGCGCACGTGGTCGAGGAGTACGCCGAGGAGCCGCTCCGATGGCGCGGCCGCGACCCCCAGGGCTGAGCCACGACGGTCCGCCGCCGAGCCGTCAGACCGGCTGGTCGAAGACGTGTCGCCGGACCCAGGCGTGCATCGCGATGGCGGCCGCCGCACCGGCGTTGATCGACCGGGTCGACCCGAACTGCTCGATGTGCAGCACCGCCGCGCACTCACCGCGCATCGGCTCGGACAGCCCAGGTCCTTCCTGGCCGAAGACGAGGACGCACCGGCGGGGCAGGTCGTACGTCTCGATCGGCACCGAGCCCGGCAGGTTGTCGACGCCGAGCAGGACGAGGCCCTCGCCGCGCGCCCACTCCGCCAGCGCTGCCGCGTCCGGGTGGTGGTGCTCGTGCTGGTACCGGTCGGTCACCATCGCACCCCGCCGGTTCCAACGCCTCTTGCCGACGATGTGAAACGCCTTGGCGCCCATGGCGTTTGCGGTGCGGATCACCGATCCGATGTTGAAGTCGTGGCCCCAGTTCTCCACTGCGACATGGAAGTCGTGTCTCCTGAGGTCAAGGTCCGCGACGATCGCCTCGTGTCGCCAGTAGCGGTAGCCGTCGACGACGTTGCGCCGGTCACCGTCGCGCAGCAGGTCCGTGTCCCACTGCTCACCCTCGGGCCAGGTCCCCTGCCAGGGCCCCACTCCGACCTGCGTGGCGTGCTTCGGCCGGGACGGTTCGTCGCTCACGCAGGCAGAGTCTACGAGCGGGGACGAGGAGCGGCCCCCCGATGACGACAGTGGCGGTGTGCAGGAGGAGGCGGCACGGCCGTGCGCGCGGATGTCGCGGCCCCGAGAGCCGGGGCGCCGTGCCTTGCCTCCCCCTTCGCTCCCACAGTCATGGTTGCGTCAGGGCCCGCGAGGCGGAAGTCCGTGAGCCGCTTCGATACCCAAACGATGCAGACGTGTTGCCGGAGCGACACCGGATCCGGCAGGAAGCACCCAGCGGACGATTCAGGGATACCGAGCCCGACCGCATACCCTGTCACCCATGCACGCACTCGCAGCAGCCGCCGTCCCCGCCCTCGGGCCGAAGTGGATGGACCCTGCCTACCTGCTCGACCAGTACGGCGACGCTTTCTTCTGGATCGCGCTCGCCATCGTGTTCATCGAGTGCGGGCTGCTGTTCCCGATCCTGCCGGGCGACTCGCTCCTGTTCGCCGTCGGCCTGTTCATCGCGACCGGCCAGGTGCACCTCAACCTCGGCGTCGCGATCCTCGCGCTGTGTGCTGCGGCCTTCCTCGGCAACGTCGTCGGATACGAGATCGGACGCGCTCTCGGGACACCGCTCTACAACCGCGACGGCCGCTTCCTCAAGAAGAAGTACTTCGACGAGACGACGGCGTTCTTCGACAAGCACGGCAACAAGGCCCTGGTCATCGGCCGGTTCGTGCCGATCGTGCGCACCTTCATCACGGTCGTGGCGGGCGTGAGCCGGATGGACCGCCGCCGCTTCTTCACGTGGAGCGCCGTCGGTGCCGTGGCATGGGTCACCAGCCTGACGATGCTCGGCTACTTCCTCGGCAAGTCGTTCCCCGGCATCGCCGACAAGCTCGAGATCGCGATCGTGCTGATCGTGCTCGTGTCGGTGGTCCCGATGCTGGTCGAGTACCTCAAGCACCGCCGGCAGGCCAAGGCGATCGCGGCCGAGCTCGGCGAGGCGGCCGGCGACATCGCCGAGAGCGCGACCGGCGCCGACCGGCGTCCCTGAGGACGCTCGACGTACGCACGGCTTGGGCCCGGTTCGCACCGAACCGGGCCTTTGCCATGCCGCTGGATGCCGCCGGCGTATGCCGTCAGCCCCGGGTTCGCGTGAACGCCCGCGCGCGTGCGGGCGCCGTCGCAGAATCGATCGTCAGGGCGACACGGAACGGAGGGCGAGGCATGGACTCAGGCGAGACGAGCGAGACGGCCGGCACGGTCGGCACGGACGACGTCGGCGCGCTCTACCGACGCAGCGTGCAGTGGTGGTCCGAGCGTGTGGCGGCCGTCACCGACGACCAGTGGGACCTGCCTACCCCGTGCACGGAGTGGTCGGTGCGGGACCTGGTCAACCACGTCGTCGGCGAGGACCGCTGGACCTCGCCTCTGATGCGAGGCGAGACGATCGCGCAGGTGGGTGACCGGTTCGACGGGGACGTGCTCGGGGACGACCCGCGCGGAGCCGGGCGCGAGGCCGCGGACGAGGCGACCGCAGCTGTCGAGGAGACCTTGCCGAGCCACGGCACGGTGCAGCTGTCCTACGGCGAGGAGTCGATGGACGAGTACGTCAGCCAGCTCACCGCCGACCACCTGGTGCACGGCTGGGACCTGGCCGTCGCCACCGGGAACGCCCGCGAGCTGGACCCCGGCCTCGTCGACGGGGTGGGCACGTGGTTCGAGCGGGTGGAGGATGCCTACCGCGGCGGTGGCGCGATCGCGGCTCGGGGCGCTCTGTCCGGCGACCCGCAGTCAGACCTGCTGGCTCGCTTCGGCCGGGACGCGCGCTGGGGCCCCAACCACGCCGGGTTCGCCTCCTTCAACGCGGCGTTCGCACGCGGCGACGTCGCCGCGATCATGGCTCACATGACCGGCGACTGCGTCTTCGAGTCCACCGGCCCGGCCCCCGATGGCGTCCGCCACGAAGGTGCGGCCGCGGTGCGGGCGGTGTGGGAGGAGCTGTTCACGCACACGCGAGAGCCCAGGTTCATCGAGGAGGAGTCCTTCGTCGACGGTGACCGCGGCGTCCTGCGATGGCGCTATGAGTGGACCGCAGACGACGGCTCGACAGGACACGTGCGCGGCATCGACCTGGTACGCCTGCGGGACGGCAAGGTGAGCGAGAAGCGCTCCTACGTCAAGGGATAGGACTTCACGCGGCCGTCAGCGCTCAGGGCTGACTCGCCGACGGGTCCGCGGGCGCCGGCGACACGCTCGTCGTCGGCGCCGGCTCGGTCGGGCTGGGTGGTCCTGGCGGGGGCGGCTCGGACGATGTCGTGGGTTCTGGCGTGGTCGGGTCGGGCATCGTCGGGTCGGGCGTCGTCGGGTCAGCCGTCGTCGGTGGCACTGACGTGACAGGAGGGGCCGGCGTGGTGGGCAGCTCGCTCGTCGGCGGGGTGGTCGTCCACGGGTTCGTCGCGGGCGGCCTCGAGGTCGGGCCGGTCGGCCGGGTCGGCACGGTCGGGCGCGCTGTCGGCACGCTCGGATCCATGCCCGGCACGCCGGCCGGCGGCCGGCTCGTCGGTGTCGCCGCGCCAGGCGCGACGATCGTCGCATCGGGCAGCGGGACGTCGCCGTCCTCGACGGTGTGGATCAGGTGCCCGCGACGGTCGAGCACGACGTGCGGGACCACGGCATACGGGACCGACTTGGCGTCTGATGGCGGGAAGCCGAGGTAGGGCGCCGGGTCGACGTAGCGGTCGTTGAGGATGACGTCGAAGTGCAGGTGGCAGCCGGTGGACCAGCCCGTCGTGCCGACAAGGCCGATCACCTGGCCCTGCTTGACGACGTCGCCCTCCTTGACGAAGAAGCGCGACTGGTGGCCGTATGCCGTCCTGAGCGTGGGCGTGTGCTCGATGATCGTGCGCAGGCCCCAGGAGTTGGACACCTCGGCGTAGATGACCGTGCCCGCGGCCGCGGCCCGGATGGGGGTGCCGCAGACGGCGGCGAGGTCGATACCGGTGTGGAACATCGGCCGCCCCAGCACCGGGTGCACGCGCGGGCCGAACGGCGAGGTCTCAGCGCCAGGCACGGGGTGCACGAACACCGGCCTGCCGGTGACCGGGTCCGCCAGGGCGTACGGGGCGAGGACCTGCACCGCTATGGCTCGGGCCGCGAGCGGGGTGAGCTGGATGGCGGGAAACATGAACCCGCCGCCGGCTGCGTCGGCGAAGGCCGAGGGGGCGGGTGACCCCCCGCCGAGACCGGCCAGAGCACCGTCGGTGAGACCGTCACCGGCCCGGCCGACCGCTGCCGCAGCCTCAGCAACGACGGCTGGGGCGCTCGAGACCAGCACGACGTCGGTTCCCGGAACCTGGGCGGCACTGCCGCCCAGGAGCGGCATCACGCACAGCAGAGCCACGAGTGCCGCTATCGGCGCCCTGCGACCGCTCAGGCGAATCTCGAGGACCAGAGGAGACGTCGTTTCGGCGACGCGCACGCTCACTCGTTGGGCGTCGTCCGGTCCACCGTCGGGTTGGGGGCAGTTGGGTCGACCGGTGCCTGGGCCTGCGGCAGCGGAGCCCCGGGCTGGGTCGACGGTCCACCGATCGCTCCGGGCTGGGTCGACCCGCCGACGGCGGGTGCGCCCGGCGTGGAGCCGAACGTGCCGGGTGCCTGGTCCCCGAACGAGATGCTCGGCACGGCAGCCTCGGACGCGGGGGTCTCGAAGTACTCCGCCCGGCGGACGCTCGCGATGTTCGCGACGATGTTGGACGGGATGGTCTCGACCTTGGTGTTGAGGTCGCGGACGAGGGCGTTGTAGTAGCGACGCGAGGACGCGATCCGGTCCTCGGTGCTCGTCAGCTCCTGCTGGAGCGCGAGGAAGTTCTGGTTCGCCTTGAGGTCCGGGTACGCCTCTGCGACGGCGATGAGCCGCCCGAGCGCCTGGCTCAGCATCCCTTCGCTCTGCGCCGCCTGGGCGGGCGACTGGCCGCCGGCCATCGCCGCGGACCGGGCTCGCATGACCTCCTCGAGCGTGCCCCGCTCGTGCGCGGCATACCCCTTCACGGTCTCGACGAGGTTGGGGATCAGGTCGTGCCGGCGCTTCAGCTCGACATCGATCTGGCGCCACCCCTCCTCGACCTTGTTGCGGAGGCTGATCAGCCCGTTGTAGGAGACGACGCCGAAGATGACGAGGAGCACGAGCAGGCCGAGCAGGATCCAGACGACGATCATGGGTTCTCCCCCAGCATCAGGTGGTCAGTGTTCTCGATCCTAGACCGGTCAGCGACGGCGTTGTCGTGGGTCCGTCCTAGGGTGGCGGGCATGGAGACGGACGTGCTCAGGTGCCGGTTCTCGGCCGAGCTGTGGCGCTGGGAGGCGCAGTCCGGCTGGTTCTTCGTGACCGTGTCCGACGACGCGTCGGCGCTGATCCGCGAGCGCCCGCGCCCGCCCCGTGGCTTCGGCTCGGTCCGGGTGCGGGCCACCATCGGCAGGACGACGTGGGCGACGTCCGTGTTCCCCGAGTCGACGCGGGGTGCCTACGTGCTGCCGGTGAAGAAGGCGGTCCGCACGGCCGAGGGGCTCGACGAGGGAGAGACGGCCGACGTGGTCCTGGAGGTGCTCGAGTGATGCCCGCCCGCAACCGGGTCAGCCCGCTCGGCGAGGTCGTGGTTGCGCCGGGCCGGGGTGCCTGGATGGGCAACCGCGGCCGGCTGCACGAGGGTGCCGGCACCCGTGACGTGGTGCGCAACCACCAGACGAAGGCCTGGATCACGTGCTCCCTGACGTTCTGGGACCGCCGGGTTGCCCAGTGGGAGCCCGGCCACTACACACCGTTGTTCTTCCTCGACGAGGCGGTTGCCCTCTCGGCGGGACACCGACCCTGCGCCGAGTGCCGCCGCCCGGCATACACCGAGTTCCGCGGCCTCGTCTCCGAGGCGAAGGGCGCTCCACGGCTGCTGGCCGGCGACCTCGACCGTCTGCTCCACGACGAGCGGTGGGACCCGGCCGCGCGCGGCCGGCGGCTGCACGAGACCACCTGGTCAGCGCTGCCCACGGGTGCGTTCGTCCTGGTCGACGACGGCCCGGCGGTCGTCGCCGACGAGCACCTGACGCTGTGGCAGGCAGACAACACGTACGGGCGACGGCTGCCGCGTCCGCGAGCCGGCAAGGTCACTCTGGTGACGCCGCCGTCGACGGTCGAGGCGCTCCGGCGCGGGTACCCCGTCCAGGTCGCCGACTCAGCGCTCTGAGGGCGCACTCATGCGGGGTCAGGCGAGTCCGAGCTCCTCGAGCGAGTACGCGAACCGGTAGTCGACGCCGGTCTCCGCCTTGATCCGCTCGCCCGCGCCGGTCGCCCGGTCGGCGATCGTCGCGACCGCCACCACCTCGGCACCGTCCTCACGGGCAGCCTCGACCGCCGCCAGCGGCGACGCACCCGTGGTCGTCGTGTCCTCGACGACCAGCACCTGGCGGCCCGAGATCGACGGGCCTTCGATGCGCTGCTGCAGCCCGTGCGCCTTGCCGGCCTTGCGCACGACGAACGCGTCGAGGCGATCGCCGGCCGCTGCCGCGGCGTGCAGCATCGAGGTCGCCACGGGGTCGGCACCGAGCGTCAGGCCACCGACGGCGGCATACGACAGGTCCTTGGTCAGGTCGCGCATGACGATCCCGACGAGGGGTGCCGCCTCGCCGTCGAGAGAGATCCGGCGCAGGTCGACGTAGTAGTCGGCCTCCTTGCCGGACGACAGCGTGACCCGGCCGTGGACGATCGCCTTGGCCTTGATGATCTCGAGCAGCCGGGCGCGCGCCGCGGCGACGTCGGTCTGGCTGGCGGTCTGGCTGGCGGTGCGGCTGGCGGTCTCTGGCGTCTGGGTCACGCCTCGATGGTATTGCCCGGCGACGCCCCGCCCGTGGCAGGTCAGTCGTTGCGTCGGTCCGACGCAGAGCGTCGGCTCCAAGGCAGCCTGCCCATCCGGAGCTGGCTGCGCACGAGAGAGCGCGGCAGCAGCCGCACGAGACCGACGACCGCCTTGTACTGCGCGCTCGGCACCGAGACGACCCGGCCCCGGGCGACGTCGTCCAGACAGTCGCTGACCAGCTGCTTCGCGTCGAGCCACAGCAGCTTCGGGCCGGGGCTGGAGATCCCGGCGCGCTGCTGGAACTCGGTCACGGTGAAGCCCGGGCAGAGCGCTGTCGCCGTGACGCCGGTTCCGCGCAGCTCGCCGGCCAGGGACTCGGTGAAGACCGTGACGTAGGCCTTGGCCGCGGAGTAGGAGCCTGAGGCGAGGAATCCGGCGACGGAGGAGACGTTGACGATCGCCCCGTGCCGGCGCTCGACCATGCCCGGGGCCGCGGCGTGCGAGAGCACCATCACGGCCCGTGTGAGCACGTCGAACATACGCTCCTCGACCTCGAGGTCGTTGCGCAGGAAGCTCCGTTTGACGCCATAGCCGGCGTTGTTGACGAGCAGGTCGACGGGCCGAGAGGGGTCCGCGAGGCGATCGGCGACACGGCCGAGCGCCGTCCGGTCCGACAGGTCGGCCGGCAGCACCTCGACATCGACCCCGAAGCTGGAGCGCAGCTCGACGGCCACCGCGTCCAGGCGCGGCAGGTCGCGGGCCACGATGACCAGGTCGTGGCGTCGGGCGGCGAGCTGGACGGCGAACTCGTGGCCGATACCTGAGCTCGCTCCCGTGACGAGCGCGGTGGGCCGGGATGCAGCATCGCGGGTCATGGCGCACACCTTAGGCGCACACCCGAGGCGCCACTGGGCCGCAGCGCGGATTAGGGTGACCCTCTGTGCGGATTGCCACGTGGAACGTCAACTCGATCCGGTCGCGCATCGACCGGGTGGAGGCGTGGCTCAGCCGTGCCCAGGTCGACGTCATGGCGATCCAGGAGACGAAGGCCCGCGAGGACCAGTTCCCCTTCGACCGGTTCAAGGCGCTGGGGTACGACGTGGCGCACCATGGGATGAGCCAGTGGAACGGCGTGGCCATCGCCTCACGCATCGGACTCGAGGACGTGCGCGTCGGTTTCGAGGGGATGCCCGGTTGGGGCGACCCGGTGGCGTCCGAGGCCCGCGCCATCGGGGCCGTGTGTGGCGGCGTGCGGATCTGGTCGCTGTACGTCCCCAACGGCCGTGCTCTCGACGACCCGCACCTGGGGTACAAGATCGACTGGCTCGGCGCCCTCGCGACGGCAGGCCGGGCCTGGCTCGCGGCCGACCCGGACGCCCAGATCGCGCTGCTCGGAGACTGGAACATCGCTCCGACCGATGCCGACGTGTGGAGCGTCGAGTACTACGAAGACAAGACGCACACGTCGCCCGGTGAGCGGTCCGCCTTCCAGGGCGTCGTCGACGCCGGTTACGTCGATGTCGTGCGACCGCACACCTCGGAGCCGGGCACCTTCACCTACTGGGACTACAAGCAGCTGCGCTTCCAAAAGCGGCAGGGCATGCGCATCGACTTCGCGCTGTGCTCGCCCGCGCTGGCCGACCGGGTCGTCGGCGCGGTGATCGACCGCGAGGAGCGCAAGGGCAAGGGCGCGTCCGACCATGCCCCGGTCGTCTTCGAGGTCGCGGACTGATGGAACAGAACCGTCGCAGCATCGTCACGCCGGACGGCGCGGTGCTGTCCGTGCACGTCTACGCGCGGCGCGATGCACCGCCCGAGGCGCCGACACTCGTGCTGGCACACGACTGGACCCTGACCCACGAGAGCTGGCGACCCGTCGTGACGGCGCTGGCCGACGCGGACGTTCGCATCGTCCTGTGGGACCAGCGCGGTCACGGCCGCTCGGCAATGGGATTGGCCCGCAAGGAGATTCAGTCGGTCTCCGTCGCCCACCTCGGCCGCGACCTGCGTGCTGTCGTGCGCGGAGTCGTGCCGGAGCCGTCGCCCGTGGTGCTCGGCGGCCACTCGATGGGCGGCATGACGGTCCTGTCGTATGCGGCCCAGTTCGCGAGCGAGTTCACCGCGCGGGTGCGTGGCGCGCTCCTCGTGTCGACGGCATACCACGGGCTCGAGCTGGAGCCGAGCCGCAGCGAGGCTGCCCTCATGCGACTGCTCGCCAAAGGTATGCCGCTGCCGCACGGGCGTGCCGTGAAGGTGAAGTCCCAGCGCGCGCTGCTCTTCGGTGAGGAAGCCGACGACGACGACGTCGACGCGACGATGCGCCAGGTCGCGAGCACGCGCCTGACGACGTTCGGGGCGTTCTACTCGGCCCTGCAGGACATCGACCTGCGCGAGGCGCTGCCTGCGCTGGCGGAGGTGCCGGTGGCGATCGTCGCGGGCCGCCGGGACACGCTGACGCCGTCCGAGCGGGCGCGGGCTCTGTGGCTCGCGCTGCCGCATGCGTCGTACACCGAGCTGCCCGCCGCTGGGCACATGCTGACGTACGAGGCGACCGACGAGATCGCCGAGGCGCTGCGCTCGCTCGCCCGGTCTGCAGCGACGGCCTGACCCTGTCCGGCCGGGGTCAGAGCCCGACGAACCGGGGTTCGTCGGCGGTCGGCGCCTCGACGTTACGGCGTGACCCGAGCGTGAAGGCGACCAGCGCCCCGGCGAGGGCGGCGACCGACCCGCCGAGGAAGACCGTCTGGACCTGGACGACACCAGCCCCGATGAGCGCGTCCGTGTCGAGCGGGTTCGGTAGGCGGCGAACGGTGTCGAAGTAGCGGTTGAGCCCGATCGACGTCAGCAGGGCGAGCCCGACGACCATCCCGACCATCCGAGCGACCACGACGAGCGCGCTGGCCACCCCGTGCGCATCGTGTGGTGAGTCGGCCAGCGCCGCGTTGTTAACCGGTGCCAGCGCCAGCCCGACCCCCAGGCCCACCACGACGAGCACGACTGTCGTCGGGACCACGTCGACGACCGACTCGAGCGTCCAGCGGGACATGACGAAGGTCCCGGCGGCCGCGAGCAGCAGCCCGACCCCGGCAACCGGGCCGTCGCCGGCGAACCGCAGCGACCAGCCCCCGAGCAGTGCGCCGACCGGGACGGCCAGCAGGAAGCGGACGAGGACGAGCGCCGCGCCGGTCTCGTCGTAGGTGTCGGTGAGCCTGGCCAGCAGTGGCACGTCGACGACGATGGCGACCAGGGCTGCCCCGACGAGCAGGCTGACCACGAAGGCCCGGACGCCGCGAGCACCGACGACGCCGCGTGGGATGAGCGGGTCGGTGGCCCGACGGTGCCACCACACCAAGGCCACGAGCGCCGCGGCCCCGACCGGGAGCAGGCTGTAGCCGAGCGGACCGACGACCTCCTTCTCCGGGTCGGAGGACGCAAACGTGAGGACGAGGCTCCCCAGTGCGACGGCGACGAGCGTCGCGCCGAAAAGGTCGGCCCGACGCAGGACCGCCCACCATCGAGGGGCGGTCACCACTGCGAGGAGCAGCAGCAGCCCGAGCCCGACCATCGCGATCGGGGTCATCACCCGGGACTCACCCGCGAAGGGGACGAAGGGTGCACCGAGCGTGACATCGGTGACCAGTGAGTCGGGAGCCGCCAGGGCGAGCCCGAGGGCCGCGACACCGATGACAGCCACCGACCACACCACCCCCACGTCGAGTGGCCGCCTCGTCACCCGCGTGGCTCCGGCGGCTGGGGCTGGTGGGGTGGGGTGGCCACTCGATGTGGTCTGGGCCGGGGCTGGTGGGGTGGGGTGGCCACTCGACGTGGTCTGGGCCGGGGCTGGTGGGGTGGGGTGGCCACTCGACGTGGGGGGCGCTGGGGCGCCGAGGACGCGAATGACGGCATACAGGACGAGGGCTGCGGCCACGTTGAACCAGAAGATCGCCCGCCAGCCGGACCACGTGAGGATGAGCGCCCCGATCACCGGCCCGAGCACGGAGCCGAGCTCCTGGACGGCGCCCACGACGCCGAGCGGCGTGCCGCGCCGGTCCGCGGGCCACAGGTCGGCGACCAGGGCCAGGGTCGCCGGAACGAGGCCGCCGCCGCCGACCCCCTGGAGCACGCGGCCGGTCACGAGGACCGGCATCTCCACCGCGAGCGCCGTGATCGCCGAGCCGACGACGAACACGACGAGGCAGCCGAGCAGGATGCGCCGCCGGTCCAGCAGGTCGGAGAGGCGCCCGATGAGCGGCAGCACCGCGATGTAGCCCAGCAGGAACCCCGAGATGATCGGGGTTGCACGCTGGAGCGCGTCGATGCCGATCCCGACGCCGGCCATCATGTCGGTCAGCGCGAGGACCACCACGTAGGTGTCGGCTGCGGCGAGGGCGACAGCCGCAGACGCCGCGGCAAGCAGGCCGAACCGGTGACGGCCGCCGTCTGGGGTGGTCACGGGGGCGTCAGGGCTTGGTGATCGTCACGGGCTGGCCGTACTGGTCGAGCGTGAGCGTGTATGTCGCCGTGGTCCCCGGCCCGAAGAACGGCCCGGTCAGCGTGACCTGCCGCAGCTCGCCCGAGTCGGTCAGTCCGTATGTCACGTCGAACGTGCCGTTGGGGTCGCCGATGAGGAACAGGTCGGTGACCGCCTTGCCGGGCAGGGTGCCCTTGATCGTCGAGAGCACCTCGCTGCCGACCCGCACCTTGTCGCCCGCGACCGGGGACGTCGTGGCGGTCAGCAGCGTCGTCAAGCCCTTGTCAGTCGAGAAGAGAACCGCGGGGTCGGGCAGCCCGAACGTCTTGGGATCGATCTTGTTCGTGCCGGGGATGAGCGGGAGCTGTGCGTAGACCTCGCCGTCGAGCGAGGTGATCTCCGCGTCGGCCTGGATCCCCTTGAGCATGACCTTGAAGGTGCCCTTGAAGGCGGGTGGGTGCTTGCCCCAGCCGTCGGCCGAGACGACACCAGACGCACCGTCCGGCACGTTCGCGCTGCCGAGCTTGAGGTGAACCGACGGCGAGCTGTCGACCTTCGCCTTCGCCGCGGCAAGCTGCTGCGCAGGGGAGAGCACGGACTGGGTCGGACTTGGGGCCTGCGAGTCGCCGGAGCAGGCGGCAAGGGACAGGGCACAGGCCGCCGAGAGGGTGGCCGCCGCGAGCTTTCCGGTGATGCGCATGGGCGTCAGGCTAACGGAGCCCGGTCTCAGGTCGGCTGCGCGGAGAGCACATCGCGACAACGGGTATGGCTACTGTCGAAGGATTCCGTGGCGGGCCCCTCCCGCCCATGACAAAGGAGCATTTCCTATGGCCCTGCTCGGTGTGATCCTCCTGCTGGCTGGGATCGGAGCCGGCGTCTACGCCTACGTGGGCACCCACGCACTCACGGCCACCACCACGGTGACCGCGTTCGGGTTCTCCCGCGAGGCGACCCCTCTCGAGCTCGTCGGCTACGGCGTGCTCGCCATGCTGTTGTTCGCGCTCGGATGGGCGCTGCTCACCGCGTCGGCACGCCGCCGCGCTCGTGCGCGCCGGCTGGAGCGTGAGGACTCCCGTGTCGCCCAGCTCGAGGAGCGTTCGGCGTCCGACCGTCTCGAGCACGACCGCCGCTTCGAGGAGGCGGGGCTCCGTGACGAGGATCTGCGTCGGCGGGAGGCCGAGCTTGCCGCCCGCCACGAGGGCCTGAACCAGCGCGAGGCCGAGCTGAGCCACCGCGAGAGCGCACCCGGCATGGGGGCTGCCGGCGCAGGGGCTGCCGGTGCTGGGGCTGCCGGCGCGGGCGCGTTCGGCGACCAGGGCTACCGGCGCACGGCCGCCGCGGGCACCGTGGGCACCGAGGGCACAGCGGACACCGGTCTGATGGCACCGGCCGGGACCGGCGCGGCGGACGCTGATCCGGCTCGCGGTCGAGACGCCGATGTGGCGCGCAGCCAGGAGAGCGGCTCTGGAGGTGCGATCGACACCGACGCGGCCAGCCCGGGAGACTACGACGCCGAGGACCAGCGCACGGCCTGGACCAAGGAGGCTCCGGCCGACTCGGGGACGTCAGCGATGTCAGCCGATGAGCCCCCGGCCCGGCCCGCCGAGACGCGTGGCCGCCCCCACGACGCACCGCACCAGACCGTGTGAGGGAGCACACCGCATACGTCTTCGACCTCGACGGAGTCGTCCGCGACTTCGCCCCGGGTGACGCCAACCCGGTGATCGAGGAAGCGCTCGGGCTGCCGAGTGGCCAGGTCGCGGCGACCGCGTTCCGACCGGATCTGCTGCTCCCGACGATCACGGGACAGCAGACGTTCGAGGCGTGGTTCGCCGCGATCTGCGGCGCGCTGGAGGAGATCGTG
Source organism: Monashia sp. NPDC004114 (assembly GCF_053603855.1). Taxonomy (NCBI): domain Bacteria; kingdom Bacillati; phylum Actinomycetota; class Actinomycetes; order Micrococcales; family Intrasporangiaceae; genus Intrasporangium; species Monashia sp. NPDC004114. Next base: position 35,027 of record NZ_JBSGGK010000017.1, read on the forward strand.
CCCGAGCCCGGCCGGGTGCGTGAGCACATGCAGGCGTGGCGGGCGCATCGCGGCACCGTCGTCGATGAGACCGTCGAGCGACTCAGCGCGCTGCGCGCCGGTGGCCGCCGGACCTACGTCTTCACCAACGGCACCGACTACGTCCCCGAGGAGCTCGAGCTGCTCGGCGTCACGCACCTGTTCGACGGTTTGCTCAACAGCGCCGACTTCGGCGTCGCCAAGCCGGATCCACTGGCGTATGCCGCCGCCCACAAGGCCGTCGAGGCCGACCTGGGCCGCGAGATCCCAAGACACGAGGTGTGGTTCACGGACGACCGCGCGGAGAACGTCGACGCTGCGCTCGAGTTCGGCTGGGACGCAGAGGTATTCACCCGCCACTAAGTGCGGGCCGGGCCCTCTCGCTCGGCTGCGGGGAGCGAGACCACGGCCCGGACGCCCGGCCCCGCCTCCTCGAGGCGCACGTCTCCACCCCACCGTCGCACCAGCGCTCGCGTGATCGGAAGGCCGAGCCCGGTGCCCCCGCTGTCGCGGTCCCGGCCCTCGTCCAGGCGCGTGAACCGGTCGAAGACGCGCTCGCGGTCGGCCACGGGTATGCCGCTGCCGTCGTCGGTGACGCTCGCCTCGACCCGATGTCCGACGGCCGTGGCGTCCAGCACGACGGCGGTCCGGGCGTGGCGCACGCCGTTGTCGACGAGGTTGACCAGGGCCCGCACGAGGTCGTCCTCGTCCACGCGCGCGTTGACGCTCCGGCTAGCGAGGCCGGGCGCAACCCGCACCGGCACCCGGGCCGCCGCGTAGCGTCCGTGCACCTGGACGAGCAGCGCCGCGACGTCGACCGTGACATCGCGGCGACCCGTCGCGGTGGCGGCGTCGTCGGCGCGAGCGAGCAGCAGCAGGTCGTTGACGACGGCGGAGAGACGTTCGACGTCGGGCAGGACGTCCGCGGGCACGTCTCCTCCCTCGCCGAGCCGCTGGGCGACCTCGAGCTGGGTGCGCATGCTCGCGAGCGGGCTGCGCAGCTCGTGGGCGGCGTCCGCGACGAAGGCCCGCTGCTTGCGGCGGGCTGTGGCGATCCGGTCGAGCATGGCGTTGAGGGTCGCGGCGAGGGCGCTCACCTCGTCGTCGGTCGGGGGCACCGGGAGCCGCTCCGTGTCCGACGACGACTCGTCGATGCGCTCGGCCCCCCGGCGCAGCGCCTCCACCGGCGCGAGTGCCGCGCCGATCACGCGCCAGGCGATGAGCGCGAGGGCGGCGAGCAGCAGCGGGAAGATCGCGAGCAGCAGCCAGCGCAGGGTCCGCGCGCTCTGCTCGATGTCGGCGGTCGGGGCCGCCGCGACGACGCTGTATGCCGTCCCGTTGCCGCCCTCGGGCCGCGCGTCCACCGCGGCGACCTGAAGACGCCCCGCCAGCCCGGACCGGCTCCCCGGCACCACGACCGACTCCCCCGCCAGCGCCTGTCGCAGCTCCTCCGGTGTGACCAGGGGCGTGAGCCGGTCCGCGGTGACGGACCCGCTGACGACCCGGCCCTGCGAGTCGAGGACCTGGAGCACCTGGGCTCCTGACACAGGCACGGGGTCGGGCACCCGACCGGCGCCGACGAGCAGCGCCACCTGCTCCGCGCTGGACCGGGCCGCCCCCTCGACCGAGCGGCTGAGCGATCCGGTGAGAACGGCATACATGAGCACCCCTCCGATGAGGAGCGCGCCGGCGACGCCGACCAGACCGACGAGCAACAGCCGCGCGCGGAGGCTGAGCCTCGCGAGCCGGCCCGAGAGGCGTGTGCCGCGACGGGTCGCGGTCATCGTGCCATCCGGTAGCCGACGCCGCGCACGGTCTCGATGCGCGACCGGCCGAGCTTGCGGCGAAGGTAGCCGATGTAGACCTCGACGACGTTCGCGTCGTCGAGGTCGCCCCACACCTTCTCCAGGAGATCCTCCTTCGGCACGACGGCGGTGGCGGCGCGCATGAGGTGCTCGAGCAGGAGGAACTCGCGCGGCGCGAGCGGCACCTCGGCACCCTCGACCTCGACCCGATGCGTGGCCGGGTCGAGCTCGACCCCGGCCGCCCGCAGGACGACCGGGCGTGGCGCCGGGTCACGTCGCAGCAGCGCACGCAGCCGGGCGACGAGGACCACGAACGAGAAAGGCTTGGTGAGGTAGTCGTCGGCGCCGTAGTCGAGCCCGTCGGCCTCGTCGTACTCGCCGTCCTTGGCCGTCAGAAGCAGGACTGGGACCCAGTTCTCCTCGGCGCGAAGCGTCTTCACCACCGTGTATCCCGACATCCGCGGAAGCATGATGTCGAGCACGACGACGTCGTAGGCGCCGAACCGTGCCGCCTCGAGACCGGAGAGCCCGTCCGCCACGTGGTCGACCACGAAGCCCTCGGCCGCGAGGCCGCGCACCAGCGCCGCCGCCATCCGCGCCTCGTCCTCGACCAAGAGCACCCGCACACCGTCACGATGTCACGGTGCGGCCAGATCGGCAGCGCCGCGTCGCCTCACCGGTCTCAGTGGTCTCTCAGGCGACCCGGAGCACGATGTGCGTATGAGCATCTTCACCGAACACCCAGCAGCGCGCTGGGGCCTACCCGTCGCAGCCGTCGGGGTCATCGGCGCCACCGCGCTCGCCATCAACCAGAACGCGACCGCCGACGCCGGCCTCCCCCCGCGCACCCCCATGCAGCTCGTCGCCGACGTCCGGTCGGCCGACGTGTCGAGCCTGTCCGGGACGGTCGTGCAGACGTCCGATCTCGGGCTGCCCCAGCTCCCGAGCCTCACAGGAGGCGGCTCGGGTGGACCGGGCGGATCCGGCGCGGCGAGCAGCTCCCTCAGCTCGCTCGTGTCCGGCACGCACACGTGGCGCATCTGGCTCGACGGTCCGACCCGGCAGCGGCTCGCTCTCGTCGGGACGAGCGGCGAGTCCGATGTCATCCGCAACGGCAGCGACCTGTGGCTGTGGTCCAGCGCCGACAAGACCGCCGTGCACCACACGCTCGGCGCCAAGGACAACGCTCCCGACGGCACGTCGACCGGCAAGCCCAAGGGGCTCCCGGGCGGGATGGCCACCGGGCTTCCCTCCACCCCGGACTCCGCCGCGGCAGCTGCGATGGCCGCCATGGGCAACGACACGAGCGTGACGACCTCGGGCACGGCGTCGGTCGCCGGCCGCTCGGCCTACGAGCTCGTGCTCACCCCGAAGTCGAAGACGACCCGGGTCGCGTCGGTCCGTATCGCCATCGACGCCGAGAAGCACGTTCCGCTCCGGGTCCAGGTCTTCTCGACCAAGCTGTCCAACCCCGCCTTCGAGGTCGGCTTCACCTCGGTCGACTTCTCGAAGCCCGAGGCGCGACAGTTCGAGTTCACTCCTCCGGCCGGCACGACCGTCACCCAGTCGGACAGCCTCAAGAAGTCGGCCGGGGCCACGAACGCCGCTCCGCTGAAGGGCCTGTCCTCTGCCGATGCGGTCAAGGCCGCCTCGCAGGTCAAGGTGGTCGGGTCCGGCTGGAGCACCGTCGTCGTGGCGCCGCTCTCGACTGCGACCGGCGCCTCGGGCACGTCGGGCGCGGCGGGCTCGGGCTCCTCGGGACCGGCGGGTGACCTCACGAAGCAGCTGAACGGCATACTCAAGGCGCTCCCGACGACGTCGGGCACCTGGGGCAGCGGCCATGTCCTCGAAGGCACGCTCTTCTCGGCGGTCATCACCGACGACGGACGCGTGGCAGTGGGCGCGGTGGCACCCGACCAGCTGTATGCCGCACTGGCGGCGAAGTGACCGAGGCCCGAGCCACGTCGGCCCCCGCCCGTGATCTCGCGATCACGACGCACGGACTGACGAAACGCTTCCGGGACAAGGCGGCCGTCGACAGCGTCGACCTGGTGGTCCCGAGGGGGTCGGTCTACGGCTTCCTCGGGCCCAACGGATCCGGCAAGACGACCACGATCCGGATGCTCCTCGGCCTGGTGCGGCCGACGGAGGGCACGAGCACCCTTCTGGGACAACCGATCCCGGGATCGGCGCAGGCCGTCCTGCCGCAGGTCGGGTCGCTCGTCGAGGGTCCTGCCTTCCACCCGTACCTGTCCGGCCGGGCCAACCTGCGGCGTCTCGACGCCGCCGACCTGACCGCCGACCCGCACACGACGGCCAAGCGGGTCGATGCGGCCCTCGACCGGGTCGGGCTGCTCGCCGCGGCCGGCAAGCGCTACCGGGCCTACTCGCTCGGGATGCGTCAGCGCCTGGCCATCGCGGCTGCGTTGCTGGTCCCCCGCGAGCTGCTCGTCCTCGACGAGCCGACGAACGGCCTTGACCCACAAGGGACTCGCGAGGTTCGTCACCTCGTCGCCTCGCTCGCGTCCGAGGGTGCGACCGTCTTCGTGTCGAGCCACCTGCTGTCGGAGGTCGAGCAGATGTGCACCCACCTCGGCGTCATGAGCGATGGACGCCTCGTCGCCCAGGGGTCGTCGACCGAGGTCAGGGGCGGGGCCGCGCCCGTCGCGCGGGTCCTCACCGACCAGCCGGGCGAGGCGGCGCGCATTCTCGGCGAGCTCGGGCTGATCGCGGTGGAAGCCGTGCCGGGCGGCGTCAGGGGGACGCCCGACGGCGTCGCACCCGAGAAGATCGTGTCCGCGCTCGTCGAGGGCGGCGTCGGCGTCAAGGAGTTCACCGTGACGAGCCCGAGCCTGGAGGACCTGTTCGTCGCGCTCACCGGGGAGGGTTTCGATGTCAGCGGTTGAGAGCGTCGCACCGGTCGAGCCGGTGGCCGCAGCACCTCGCCCGCGCGCCCGGTGGTTCTCGACCCGGCTCCTTCGGTCGGAGCTGCGGCTCATCGCCGGCCGCCGTCGCAACCAGATGGGGCTGCTCGTCCTCGCGGCGGTGCCGATCCTCATGGCCATCGCCGTGCGGATCTCCACGCCCCGCGAAGGACGTGGCCCCGACTTCCTCTCGTCGATCACCTCGAACGGGCTCTTCGTCCCGCTCGCGGCGCTCGGCGTCGAGATCGGACTGTTCCTGCCTCTGGCCATCGCGATGCTCTCGGGCGACTCGGTGGCGGGCGAGGCGAACCTCGGGACGCTGCGCTACCTGCTCACCGTCCCGGTCGGGCGCACGCGCCTGCTCGCGGTCAAGTACGCCGCGCTCGTCATCGGCGCGCTCTGGGGCGTGGCCGTGGTGACGGTCGCCGGGGCGATCATCGGGATCGCGCTCTTCGGCACCGGCGACATGCCGACGCTGTCCGGCACCGAGCTGTCGTTCGGGGCCGCGGTGTGGCGGGTCGTGCTGGTCAGCCTGTACGTAGCCGCGGGCCTCGCCGCCCTCGGCGCGGTCGGGCTGTTCATCTCGACCCTCACCGAGCAGCCCCTGGCCGCGACGGTCGCGCTGATGATCTTCACGATCCTGTCGTGGATCGCGGACTCTGTGCCGCAGATCTCCTGGCTCCATCCGTGGCTCATCGTCGACCAGTGGGGCGCGTTCGCCGACATCATGCGCGACCCGCCGTTCTGGGACAACGTGGCCCGTGGTCTGTGGGTCGACCTCGGGTATGCCGTCGTGTTCTGGCTCCTCGCCTGGTCACGCTTCGCCGGCAAAGACATCACCAGCTGACGCATCCAACCCCTGTCGAGTGGTCGCCCGCTCACACCAGCCCCCGACATACCGAGACGAAGCGGCCACTCGACCAGGCCAAGCCCTCTGGAACCTACCCAGCCTCCGGTCGGATTACCGTCGAGTGGTCGCCCGCTCACACCAGCCCCCGACTTACCGAGACGAAGCGGCCACTCGACGATGCCGGACCCGGGGCGCGGGGGGCGGCATACGGTGCGGTGTCAGCGCGGCGTCAGCTGAGCGTGAGGGCCTCGCCGGTGTCGTCGACGTCGACCTTCACGGTCGAGCCGTCGCGGACGTCACCCGCGAGCAGCGCCCGGGCAAGGCGGTCACCGATCTCGCGCTGGACGAGCCGCCGCAGGGGCCGCGCACCGTATGCCGGGTCGTAGCCCCTGCTCGCCAGCCACTGCCGCGCCGCGTCGGAGACATCGAGCGTGATCCGGCGGTCCGACAGCCGCGTTGCGAACGAGCGCACCTGCAGGTCGACGATGTGGGCGAGGTCGTCCTGGCTCAGCGCGTCGAACACGACGATCTCGTCGAGCCGGTTGAGGAACTCGGGCTTGAACGCCGTGCGGACGACCGCCATGACCTCCTCGCGCTTCTCGTCCGGGCCAAGCGTCGGGTCGACGAGGAACTGGGACCCGAGGTTGCTGGTCATGACGAGGATGACGTTGCGGAAGTCGACGGTGCGACCCTGCCCGTCGGTCAGCCGGCCGTCGTCGAGCACCTGCAGCAGGATGTCGAACGTCTCGGGATGCGCCTTCTCGACCTCGTCGAGCAGCACGACGGAGTAGGGCCGGCGTCGCACTGCCTCGGTCAGCTGGCCGCCCTCCTCGTAGCCGACGTAGCCCGGGGGCGCGCCGATGAGGCGGGCGACGGCGTGGCGCTCGGAGTACTCCGACATGTCGATGCGGACCATCGCGCGCTCGTCGTCGAAGAGGAAGTCGGCCAGGCTCTTGGCGAGCTCGGTCTTGCCGACGCCGGTCGGGCCGAGGAACAGGAACGACCCGGTCGGGCGGTTCGGGTCGGACACGCCGGCCCTCGTGCGGCGGACGGCGTCCGACACCGCGCGGACGGCCTCGGCCTGCCCGATGAGCCGGGCGCCGATGTGCTGCTCCATGTGCAGCAGCTTCTCGGTCTCGCCCTCGAGCAGCCGGCCGGCCGGGATCCCGGTCCAGGCCGAGATGACCTCGGCGATGTCGTCGGCGCCGACCTCTTCCTTGACCATCGGCTCCTCGTCATGGACGGCCCGGGCCTCGCGCTCCTGGGCGAGCTCGAGGTCCTTCTCGAGAGCCGGGATGTCGCCGTAGAGGATCTTCGAGGCGGCGCCGAGGTCGCCCTCGCGCTGCAGCCGGTCGGCCTGGGTCCGGAGGTCGTCGATGCGCGCCTTGAGGTCGCCGACCGCGTTGAGCCCGGCCGTCTCGGCCTCCCAGCGAGCGGTCAGCGCGGCGAGCTCCTCGGACTTGTCGGCGAGGTCCTTGCGCAGCCGCTCGAGCCGGTCCCGCGAGGCGTCGTCGGTCTCCTGCTCGAGCGCGAACTCCTCCATCTTGAGCCGGTCGACGGTGCGGCGGAGCTCGTCGATCTCGACGGGGCTCGAGTCGATCTCCATGCGCAGCCGGGACGCTGCCTCGTCGATGAGGTCGATCGCCTTGTCCGGCAGCTGTCGTCCGCTGATGTACCGGTCCGACAGAGACGCAGCCGCCACGAGCGCCGAGTCGGCGATGGTCACCTTGTGATGAGCCTCGTAGCGCTCCTTCAGCCCGCGCAGGATGGCGATGGTGTCCTCGACCGAGGGCTCGCCGACGAAGACCTGCTGGAACCGCCGCTCGAGGGCGGCGTCCTTCTCGATGTGCTGGCGGTACTCGTCGAGCGTGGTCGCCCCGACGAGCCGCAGCTCACCGCGGGCGAGCATCGGCTTGAGCATGTTGCCCGCGTCCATCGCGCCCTCGCCACCGGCGCCCGCGCCGACGACCGTGTGCAGCTCGTCGATGAAGGTGATGATCTGCCCGTCCGAGCCGGTGATCTCGTCGAGCACGGCCTTGAGCCGCTCCTCGAACTCGCCGCGGTACTTCGCCCCCGCGAGCATCGCACCGAGGTCGAGCGAGTAGAGCGTCTTGTCGCGCAGGCTCTCGGGCACGTCGCCCTCGACGATGCGCTGCGCGAGGCCCTCGACGACCGCGGTCTTGCCGACTCCTGGCTCGCCGATGAGGACAGGGTTGTTCTTGGTGCGTCGCGAGAGCACCTGGACGACGCGCCGGATCTCGGCGTCACGCCCGATCACGGGGTCGAGCTTGCCCTCACGGGCACGGGCGGTGAGGTCGGTGCCGTACTTGGCGAGGGCCTCGTAGGTCCCCTCAGGGTTGTCAGACGTGACAGGGCGGCCACCGCGCAGCTGTGGGATGGCCTTCTCGATCGCGTCGGCGTCGAGGCCGAACTGCCCCGTGCGCGCGAGCGCGAGCAGCAGGTGGTCGGTCGAGACGTAGGAGTCGCCCATGGCCGTCATGTACTGCTGCGCCTGCTGGATCGCGGCGAGGGCGGTGCGCGAGAGCTGGGGCTGCTGGGCTCCCCCGGTGACCTGGGGCAGCGCGGCCATCGCCTTCTCGGCTGTCTCGGTGGCCAGCGCCACGCTCGAGCCCGCCGCCTGGAGCAGCGCGGGGGTGGTGGTGCCGGACTGGGCTGCCAACGCGAGAAGCAGGTGTGCCGGCTCGATGTTCGGGTGGTGCTTGCCGGCGGCGGTCGTCGCGGCCTGCGCGAACGCCTCCTGCGCCTTGTTGGTCAGCTGAAGGTCCATGCGTCCTCCTGGTCGGGAATGAAGATCGTTGGCGACAACCGAGCAACAGTTGAGTCTATTCCGCTCAACTTTGGGAGCGGAGCGCTGGGATCGTCACGCGTTCGGGTCGGGGTCGTACCACCCGTCGTTCTCCTCGGCCAGCGCCTCGAAGCGGGCGGCATACGCCTCGTCGTCAGGGGTACGCACGTACACCGCCCACTCGTGGTCGTCCGAGTCGTCTTCTCCTGCAAGGGCTTCGCGCACCACATGCACTTCCGCGAAGCCCTCGGAGTCCAGGTCGTCCGCGATCTCCTCTGCGACGTCCCGGTCGGGAAACACCAGCAGGTGCTCTCGCTCGGCCGGGTTGCCGCCACCCTCCCTGTGGTCCACCCAGCCAGACTAGGCAACGTCGGCCGGCTCGTGAACCGCTTCGGCGCCCTCACGCCACCCGAACGCGGTCGCCGGCCGCACGGGCACCGCCCACTTGGGCTGGACCTGCTCACGTGAGGACGTCCGCGCGACCCACCTGCGCACATGTGGTGCCGCATGGTCGAACCACCATGCCCGCTCGTCGTGCCACCACTGGGTGTAGCCGGCACGCTGAGCCGGTATGCCGTCCCGGAGCCGACGGGCAGCGCCGTGCGGGCCGGGCGCGGCCACCCCCGCCGACGGCGCCAGTCCGAGGAGCTGCCCTACCGCGTCCGCGATGCGTGCGTGGCCTTCGGGCGAGGGGTGCACCCGGTCGGCCGACCAGAGGGCCGGATGTTGCCAGTCCGCCAGCGACGCAAGATCGAGCAGGGTCGCGCCGTGACGCCGGGCAATCTCGCGAATCCCGTTGTCGAAAATGGAAACCCGTGCACGGACGGGGCGAAGCACCAGGGAGACGATGGGCGCCCAACCGGTGAGCAGCACGACGTGACCAGCGGTCCCGGCCACACGGCATACGGCGTCCTCGAGCGGGTCGAGAACCTCGTCGCGACGCAGTACCGGACGGAGCAGGTCGTTGCCGCCTGCCCAGATGGTGACGACGTCGGGGCGCATCGCGATCGCCGGTTCCACCTGCTCCGCGGCGACGTCGACGGTGCGCTTCGCCCGGAGTGCGAGGTTCGCGTACTCGGTCCTCGGTTCAGGGACCGCGAGTCGCGCTGCGACGATGTCGGCCCAGCCGCGAAAGCCGTTGGGGCAGCTCGGGTGCGGGTCGCCGACCCCCTCGGTGAGGGAGTCGCCCAGCGCGACGAACCTGCTCACGACCGGCACCATACGGTCGGACTCGCGCAAGGAGGCCAGCGTCGACATGACGGCCAGCCGACGGTTCGGCGAACACTCGTCGACGATCGCCGCACCACCCTTGCGTCAGAGGTGGGCCCTCGGGAGACAGTGACCCGGTGGCGGGGCGTTTCGTAGTGGTCGGCGACTCCTTCTCAGAGGGAGTCGGTGACCCGAACCTCCTCTACCCCAATGGGTTTCGCGGGTGGGCAGACCGGGTCGCCAAGCAGCTGGGTCGCGACGACAAGCGGTGGGAGTATGCCAACCTCGCGATCCGCAGCAAGCTGCTTGACGAGGTGGTCGACGATCAGCTCGAGCCGGCTCTGGCGATGGAGCCCACGCTCATCTCGTTCTACGCGGGCGGCAACGACATCCTGTCCCTGCGCACCGACATGGACGGGCTCGTGCAACGGTACGAGGCGGCGCTCGTCAGACTGGTCGACAGCGGTGCCCAGGTCCTCGTCTTCACCACCTTCGACACGAGGACGACCTTCCTGCTCGAACCGCTGCGCCGCCGGATCCTGGTGTTCAACGACGCCGTGCGTCGGCTGGCCGAGGAGCACGGTGCGGTGCTGCTCGACCACACCCTGATGCGGGAGTACGACGACCCCCGGCTCTGGGCCTTCGACAAGATCCACATGTCGCGCCAAGGGCACAAGCGGATGGCGGCCTTCGTGCTCGCCTCCCTCGGGATCCCGCACACCGTGCGGGTGAAGGAGCTCGGCCCCCGCGAGCGCCGTCCCTGGCGGACGGCCATCGGCGACGAGCTGCTCTTCGTCCGGTCGGAGGTGGTGCCGCTGGTCAGGAGGAGGATGCGGGGCGTGCGCGACGGCGACGCCGCGCTGCCGAAGTGGCCGGTCCCGATCCGGCCCGCCAAGGGGATGAAGCGCCTCGCCGCCACCCATTCCGGGGCGGCGCTGGCGCAGCGCTCGGGACGGCACCGGGTCGGCTGACGTCGAGCGAGCGCGCAAGGCGCGCGGGTGTGGGTCAGGCGTGCATCGGCTCCTCGCCGGTCTCGACCACGCGCCTCGCGAGCTCGCGCAGCTTGATGTTCCGGTGCAGCGATGCCTGCCGGAGCATCTCGAAGCCCTGGACGGCCGTCACCTTGTGCCGCTCGATGAGCACGCCGACGGCGTGGCCGATGGACCGGTGGCTCTCGATCGCCTGCTGCAGCTGCCGCTCCCTGGCGTCCGCGTCCCGCCGGGCGAGCACACGGTCGACCGCGTGGGCGAAGCTCCGTGCGAGCAGGTCGCCGACGATCGCCTCGTCCACGCTCACGAGACGGACCGCGCGGAACTGCACCCAGACCCGACAGGTCGACGACGCGCTCGACGGGGTGAGCAGAAGCCCGGTGCGGACCGGGTCGGGCTCGCCCGCGACCACGGGCGCCCGCACCCGGGCGGGCTGTGCGGGCTGGACGGGCTGGGAGGAAGGAGACAACAGGTCCCGTATGCCGCTGGGCAGGCTCTCGGGGTCCGCGACCCCATCGAGCGTGAAGAGCAGGTCGGCCTCGCCTGCCGTGACCCGCACGGCGGCGGCTCCGTCGAACAGGACGCTGAACCCGGCGACCGCGGCGACGACGACCTGCTCGAGCTCGGCGGCCGCCTCGAGCTCGAAGGCCAGGGACGCGGCCCGGTCGCGGCGCTCGCGCGCCTCCTGGTCATGCTGGGCCGGCCGGCGCAGGACCGCGCCGAGGCGGGCTCGCAGCTCGGACAGGACGAACGGCTTGATGAGGTAGTCGTCGGCGCCGCTCTGGAAGCCGCTCACCCGTGCCTCTGCACCGGCGCGGGCGGACAGCAGCACGACGGGCACCTCGGCCGTCGCCGGGTCCGCGCGCAGCTCATGGACCAGGGCGTTGCCGTCGAGGCGAGGCATCATCACGTCGGCAAGGACGACGTCGGGGCGGCGAGTGCGGGCCAGGGCCAGCCCCTGCAGGCCATCGGCCGCCGCGGTGACGTCGTAGTCGTCCCCGAGGGCGTCGACGAGGTATCTCCGCAGGTCAGGATGGTCCTCGACGATGAGCAGGCGTGGCTTGGCGCCGGCCCCCGAGCCGGCCCCCGAGCCGGCAGCCGTCTCGGCGGCAGGATCGGCCGCCACCGTCTGGAGGGTGACCTCGTCGATGAACGACTCGAGCGGTCGGCGCGTGATCGACTGCCCGTGGCTCCCGTCCGTGGGCGGGGTCGGCATCGTCACCGGCAGCTCGACCGAGAAGGTGCTGCCGACGCCGCGCTCGGACCGAACCGCGATCCGGCCACCCATGAGCTCGACGAGCTCGCGGGTGAGGGACAGCCCTATGCCGGCGCCGCCGCGCGAACGCCCCGTCGCCGGCGCGAGCTGCTGGAAGCGCTGGAAGATCCGGTCCACGTCCTCGGCCGCGATGCCGACGCCGGTGTCGGACACACTGACCTCGAAGCCGTCGCCGACGGGGCGGAGCACGACCGAGATCGATCCGTCGACCGTGAACTTCACCGCGTTCGAGAGCAGGTTGAGCACGATCCGCTCGTACATCTCGACGTCGAGGTAGGCCGCGGACGGCAGGTCGGCGCAAGACACCGAGAGCGCCAGACCGGCGCGGGCGACCGCCGGGCGGAACCCGTCGGCGAGGCCTCGGGTCACGGCCGAGACGTCGGCCTCGGAGGGGTGCGGCTGCACGACACCCGCCTCGAGCCTGGTCAGGTCCAGGAGCCGGTCGACGAGGGAGATGAGCCGGCCGCTGTTGCGCTCGATGAGGGACAGCCGCTCGCGATGGACGTCCGGCAACGGGGTCCGGACGTCCTCGAGAGCGTCGTGGGCCGGGCCTGCGACGAGCGTCAGGGGTGTGCGCAGCTCGTGGCTCACGTTCGCGAAGAAGGTCGACCTCGCGGCGTCGAGGTCGGCCAGGGCGCTGGCCCGTCGGCGTTCCTGCTCGAGCCGTTGCAGCCCGCCGAGCGCGGTCGCCACGTGCGTCGCGCAGGTCTCCACGTGTCGCTCCAGGCTCGCATCCCACGGCCGCAGCGGGTTGGGCTCGACGTCGAGACTGCCGACGGCCTCGGTGCTGCCCGGCTCGCGCACCGCGACCGACCGCAGGTCACGGGTGCTTCGATCGCCAAGCTGGTCACCGGCGAGCACGAGGTCGACCGACAGGTGGTCGGCCAGGCCGGCACCCATGGTCCGTTGCACGGCGGCGCGCACGCCGGAGGCGTCCTCGGCGCCTGCGAGTGCCGCGACGAGCTCGGCAGCGCAGCGCGCTCGGCGGTCGGCCACCACCGTGTCGGTGGTCTCGACGGCCACGTTGAGCACGCCCTCGACCGTGCCGTCCGGGCCGTGGATCGGGCCATACGTCCAGGTGAAGAAGGCCTCCTCGAGGAAGCCGCGCCGGTCGACCACGAGGCACTGGTCCTCGGACCACGTCGCGGGCGCACCGGACATGACTCCCGAGAACATCGGCGCGATGACATCCCACACCTCGGGCCACACGTGCGCGACCGGCTGGCCGAGAGCGTCAGCGTGCTTCGCCTGACCCAGGAGCACGAGGTAGGCGTCGTTGTAGATCATGCGCAGGTCCGGGCCCCAGGAGACCAGCATGGGGAACCGGGACGACAGGCAGATGCCGACGGCGGTGGCGAGGGTCTGTGGCCACGCGTCGATCGGCCCGAGCGGGGTGGCCGACCAGTCATGAGCGGCGACGAGCCGCCCCATCTCGGTGTGTGGGGCGAAGTGAGCCCCTGGAGCAGAGGCGAGAGGCGAGGGGCTCTCGTGATCAGGTGTCACGCGGGACTTTCCGGGGTCTGGCCACCCGAGTCGGGCAGGCCGGACTGACGGCCCCGTTGCTTGAGGCGCGGCCATCCTTGCACAGACCGCGGGCGCGCGCTGCCCCGGCTGGACCCCTTGGTCCACAAGCGAACCCGGCGGGTCAGCGGTCCTCTTGCCGCCAGACGACGAGAGCCTGCGAGGCGGGCGACCGCGGCGGGCGCTGCCCGGGCCGCATCGGCACGACGTCGCCGCGCAGCCCGACCGCGAAGACCCGCGGGGGCTGGGCGAGCGCGGCACGGGTGGCCTCGAGCTCGGCCGTGAGCTCGTCGACGCGACTGCGCAGGGCCTCGACGTGGTTCTCGAGCTCGAGGATGCGGTGGATGCCAGCGAGCGAGACGCCTTCCTGGGACATCCGCTGCACCTCGCGCAGCAGCGCCACGTCACGGGTGCTGTAGCGACGGCCGCCGCCGCGCGTGCGCGACGGCGAGACGAGGCCGAGCCGGTCGTACTGGCGCAGCGTCTGCGCGTGCATCCCGGCCAGCTCGGCCGCGACGGAGATGACGAACACCGGGGCGTCGTCGTCGTGCCCAGCGGGTCGTGGGTTCCTACGCGCCATCGTCGTCACCTGCCTTCCGTCTGTCGTGCGTGATGGGGGCCGTATGCCGTCAGCCGCGGGCGCGCTGGAACAGCTCCGCCCGGGGGTCGTGACCGTCCTCGGCGGCGGCCATCTTCTCGATCGCCTCGCGGGCCTCGTCGGTGAGCCGTTGGGGCACGACGACCTGGACCTTCGCGAGCAGGTCGCCGGTGTGGTCCCCTCGTCTGACGCCGCGGCCCTTGACCCGCAGCACGCGGCCGCTGGGGGTGCCTGCGGCGATCTTGACCTTGACCGAGCCGCCATCGAGCGTCGGCACCGGCACGGTCGCACCGAGCGCCGCCTCCGCGAAAGTGACGGGCAGGTCGACCGTGAGGTTGTCGCCGTCGCGGCCGAAGACCGGGTGGGTGTCGACCGAGACCGCCAGGATGAGGTCGCCGGCCGGAGCGCCGGGGTCACCGGGCCGGCCCTTGCCGCGCAGCCGGATCTTCTGTCCGTCCTTGACCCCAGCCGGAATTCGCGCGTTGATCCGCCCGAGATCGGGCGAGCTCAGCGCCACGGTCGCGCCCTCGACCGCGTCGCGGAAGCCGATCCGGGTCGAGGCGCTCACGTCGGCGCCCGGGCGCGGGCCCGCCGCGGCCCCGAAGTCGCCATAGCCCGGGGCGCCGCCGCCGAACATCTGCCCGAGGATGTCCTCGAGGTTCGGCTGGCCAGCGCCTCCGGTGCTGAAGCGCACTCGCTGCCCACCGGGAGCGCCGCCGAACGCCGAGAAGATGTCCTCGAAGCCCGGCCCGCCGCCCGGGCCGCCCGCAGTGAAGCGGGCGCCGCCGTGCGACATCGCGCGGATCGCGTCGTACTCGCGGCGCTGCTCGGGGTCGGACAGGACGGCATACGCCTCCCCGACCTCCTTGAACCGCTCCTCGGCCTTCGCGTCGCCGACGTTGTGGTCGGGATGCAGGTCGCGCGCCAGCTTGCGGTACGTCTTCTTGATCGTCGCCGCGTCGGCGTCCTGGGACACGCCGAGGGTCGAGTAGAAGTCCTTCTCGAACCAGTCCTGGCTAGCCATGGCGCGCCTCCTTGTCCTCGCGTGGCCGCATCGTCGTGATCGTCGTGGTCCTCACATCATGATGTATGCCGCTGGGGCCGCCCCGCACGACAGCTCGGGCGGGGCGTGCCCCAGCAGGAAGCCGCTCAGCCGGGGTCGGCAACCGACACCCGGGCTGCACGGACGAGACGCTCGCCGATCCGGTAGCCCGGCTGGAGCACCTGCACAACAGTCGTACCCGTCGCGCCCTCCGGAAGGTCGGCCTCCACGTGCATGAGCGCCTCGTGGATGTTCGGGTCGAACTCCTGACCGGCCTCACCGAGCCGCTCGACGCCGTACCTGCCGAGGGTCGACTCGAGCTTGTCCGAGATCGCGGCGAACGGCCCGTCGGCGAGGTCACCGGCCTGGCGGGCCATGTAGATGTCGTCGAGGACCGGCAGGAGCGCCTCGACGACGCTGCCCACGGCGGTGGTGCGGATCAGGTCGCGGTCGCGGTCGACGCGCTTCTTGTAGTTGACGTACTCGGCCTGCAGCCGCTGCAGGTCTGCCAGGTAGGTCATGGCCAGGGCGTCCTCCTGGGCGAGGGCCTCGCCTTCGGACTCGTCGGGGCCGTGGTCGTACTCGTCGTCACCGCCGGGCTCGGACGACGCGCCCGCGCCTCCCTCGTAGTACGAGTGGTGGCGACGGGACCCGTCGGCCAGACCGCCGGCCGCGCCGGGCGGCGTGCCCTCGGGCTCGGAGCCCTCAGGCACGCCGGCCGCGCCGGTGTTCGGGACGTCGGTCACTTGGCGTCCTTGGCCTCGTCCTCGTCGACGACCTCGGCGTCGACGACGTCCTCGTCGGCCGCTGCGCCTGACGACGCACCGGTCGGCGAGCCGTCCTCCGCTCCCGTCGAGCTCGTCGAGCCAGCGGCGCTCGCTGACGCCTGCTCGGCGGCATACAGCGCCTGGCCCATCGCCTGCGACTTCGTGTTGAGGTCCTCGATCTTGGCCTTGATGTCCTCGACCGTCGCCTCGGAGTCCTTCGCGATGGCGGACCTGAGGTCGGCGAGCGACTCCTCGACGGGCGTCCTGACATCGGCCGGGATCTTGTCGCCCGACTCCTTGAGGAAGCTCTCGGTCGAGAACGCGAGCTGCTCGGCCTGGTTGTGCACCTCGGCTTCGTCGCGACGCTTACGGTCCTCCTCGGCGTGAGCCTCGGCGTCCTTGACCATGCGGTCGATCTCGTCCTTGGACAGGGCCGAGCCGCCGGTGATCGTCATCTTCTGCTCCTTGCCAGTGCCCTGGTCCTTGGCAGAGACGTTGACGATGCCGTTGGCGTCGATGTCGAACGTGACCTCGATCTTCGGCACTCCGCGCGGGGCCGGCGCGATGCCGGTCAGCTCGAAGGTGCCGAGCGACTTGTTGTGCTGGGCGATCTCGCGCTCACCCTGGAAGACCTGGATGAGGACCGACGGCTGGTTGTCGTCGGCGGTGCTGAAGATCTCCGACCGCTTCGTCGGGATGGCCGTGTTGCGGTCGATGAGCTTGGTGAACAGGCCACCCTTGGTCTCGATGCCCAGCGAGAGCGGCGTGACGTCGATGAGCAGCACGTCCTTGCGCTCACCCTTGAGGACACCGGCCTGCAGGCTCGCGCCGACAGCCACGACCTCGTCGGGGTTGACGCCCTTGTTGGGCTCCTTGCCGCTCAGCTCCTTGACCAGGTTGGTCACGGCCGGCATACGGGTCGAGCCACCGACGAGCACGACGTGGTCGATGTCCGCGAGCTTGATGCCCGCGTCCTCGATGACCCGGTGGAACGGGGCCTTCGTCCGCTCGAGGAGCTGCTTGGTCATCTGCTCGAACTGGGCGCGAGACAGCGTCTCGTCGAGGTGGATCGGACCCTCGGGCGTCATCGAGATGTACTGCGCCGAGATGTTCGTGGAGGTCGCGGTCGACAGCTCCTTCTTGGCCCGCTCGGCCTCGTCACGAAGACGCTGCATGGCGATCTTGTCCTTGGACAGGTCCTGGCCCGTCTTGTTCTTCACCTGGGTGATGAGGTGCTGGACGATGACGTCGTCCCAGTCGTCACCACCGAGGTGGTTGTCGCCGTTGGTGGCCCGGACCTGGATCGTCGCGAAGCCGTCCTCGGCGTCCTTGCCCACCTCGAGGAGCGAGACGTCGAACGTGCCGCCACCGAGGTCGAAGACGAGGATGAGCTCGTCCTCCTTGCCCTTGTCGAGGCCGTAGGCGAGTGCCGCCGCAGTCGGCTCGTTGACGATGCGCAGGACGTTGAGGCCCGCGATCTCGCCGGCCTCCTTGGTGGCCTGGCGCTGGTGGTCCTCGAAGTACGCGGGCACCGTGATCACGGCGTCGGTGACGGTCTCACCGAGGTAGGACTCGGCGTCGCGCTTCAGCTTCTGGAGGATGCGGGCGCTGATCTCCTGCGCGGTGTAGCGCTTGCCGTCGATCTCCGGGGACTTCCAGTCGGTGCCCATGTGGCGCTTGACCGACCGGATCGTGCGGTCGACGTTGGTGACGGCCTGGCGCTTGGCGACCTCGCCGACGAGCACCTCGCCGTTCTTGGCGAACGCGACGACGGACGGGGTGGTGCGGCCGCCCTCAGCGTTCGTGATGATCGTCGGCTCGCCGCCCTCGAGGACGGCGACGGCCGAGTTGGTCGTACCGAGGTCGATTCCGACCGCACGTGCCATGGGTAACTCCTTGCTGGTGTGGACTCGTGTGAAGAGCGTGTTGGTCTGGGGTCTCGCGCGAACCGCTCGCACGCGGTGCAGGAGGCTCGTGCCCAATCTGCTCCGACCGGCGGGTGCCTGTCAAAACCGCGCTCGCAATTCTTGCGTTCCCTCGGCTCAACTTTGGTCGTCGCGACTTTGTTCCCCGACTCGCCGAGTGATCCCGAGCACGTCGAGCTGACCGCTCGACCGGCTTCCACCCGTCGAGCGGCTCACTCGAGGCGTCTACCGCTGCCGAGCCCGCGCGGCCTGGCGGACCAGGTGCTCGTGCTCGGCGACGTCCGTCGCCAGGCGGGCGGCGTCGGCGTATGCCGTTGCGGCAGCGGGAAGGTCACCGCCGAGCTCGTAGAGGTAGCCGCGGACGGCATACCAACGGTGCCGGTCGCCGAGCACCTCACGCAGCCGGTCCGTCTCGCGCAGCCCGGCGGGTGCGCCCAGCACGTGGCCCACCGCGACCGCGCGTCCGAGGACCGCCGCCGGGTCCTGGCGCACGGGGTCGTCGGTGAGGCCGACGAGGTCGTCGTACCACCCGAGGATCTGTGGCCAGTCGGTCTCCTGCGCCACTGCTGCGTCGTCGTGCAGGGCCGCGATGGCCGCCTGCACCTGGTAGCGACCCGGTGGCCGCGCGTCGCTCTGCAGCGCGAGAGCGGACTGCAGCACGCGGACGCCCTCCGCGATCTCCCGCGTGTCCCAGAGGCCCCGGTCCTGCCGGTCGAGCGTGACGATGCGGCCCTGCGCGTCGAGTCGAGCGGGGAGCCTCGCGTGGTTGAGCAGCATGAGCGCGAGCAGTCCGCGGGCCTCCGGCTCGTCGGTCGCGAGCGTGAGCTGGCGCGCGAGCCGGATCGCCTCGCCGGCGAGGTCCACGCGACCCGCATGGCCTGCGGTGTAGACGAGGTAGAGGACGCGCAGCACGACGGCAAGGTCTCCGGGCTGGTCGAGCCGACGTCCCCTCAGAGTCCGCTTGGCCCGGCTGATCCGCTGCGCCATGGTCGCCTCCGGCACGTAGAAGGCGTCCGCGATCTCGCGCGTGGTGAGGCCGCCGACCGCGCGCAGGGTGAGGGCAACCTGAGAGGCGGGAGCGAGGCCCGGGTGACAGCAGCAGAAGAGCAGCATCAGCGTGTCGTCGCCGTCCTCGGTCGCGATGGGCTGCGGCTCGGCATATGCCGCCTCCTCGCGCCGGTAGCGCGCGGCCTCACTGCGACGCGCGTCGACGAGCCGCCGTGCGGCCACCGTCGTCAGCCAGGCTCGCGGCTCGCGCGGCGGGTGCTCGGGCCACACCCGCAGCGCCTCGATCAGCGCCTCCTGGAGCGCGTCCTCGGCGGCGTCGAAGTCCTCGCCCCGGCGGACCAGCCCGGCGAGCACCCGCGGGACGAGGGCGCGCAGGGCGCCCTCGTCCAGCTGTCCTGCCGGGTCGTCCGTCACGAGGTGAGGTCGTCCGCCGGAGCCCCGGACATGACCTCCCGCACGTCGATCCACTCGTACAGCGGCTCCCCGCCAGGACCAGGCTCCGACGACACGTAGGCCGCGAGCTCGAGCGCGCGCTCGCGCGAGTCAACGTCGATCATGTACCACCCGGCGACGAGGTCGCTGGTCTCCGGGTGCGGTCCGTCCGTCGTGACCGGTGCCGCGTCCGGGCCGCCGTAGCGGACCCAGGTCTGCGTCTGGGTGAGGGCCTGGGCATCGACGAACTCGCCGTTCTCCTCGAGCAGCTCGCTCACGTGCCGCAGGAACGCCATGTGCGCCTCCACGTCCTCGGGCGCCCACTGGTCCATCGGCGGGACGGGGCGGTGCGCGTCGGGGCCTCCGCGGTAGTGCTTGAGAAGCAGGTACTTCGCCATGGTGCTCTCCTGTGTCGTGAGCCGCGCCGGTCGCGGTCCTCACCTGTGGAGCGGAGCCGGTCACCTCTTCTCGACATGAAACCACCACCGGGTTCCACGCGAGCGTATGCCGGGCGCCCGGGAGAGACGGAGTGCCCACTCGACGGGGGCTGGTGGGACGGAGCGCCCACTCGACGAGAGCGGGAAGTCCTGGTCGAGTGAGCGCTTCGTCTCAGCCGTCACAGCGGCGCGACGCGCCTATGTGAGCGTGGTGCGGGCACAGCCGCGGTGGGTACCGTGCGAGACGAGACCCCGGAGGTGCCTCGTGTCGCAAGTCCGAGCCGGACGCAGCAGCCACCGCGGCCGGGTCGCGTGCGCGGGCGCGGCCCTGGTGGCCCTCTCGGTCATCGCCGCGTGCTCGACGACTGGTCCTACCGCGCCGACCACGTCGTCCACGCCCGCGACCACCGCCACGGCCACTGACACCACGACGCAGGCTCCGTCCACGACGACACGGCAGGCGTCCGGATCCAGCGTGCCGGCGTCGAGCCCCGGGTCCGCCTCCGGCTCGGTGCGAGTCGTGCGCACCGTGGCGACGGGCATCGACGTCCCGTGGGGCCTCGCGCGGCTGCGCGACGGCGGGGTCCTGATCACCTCGCGAGACTCCCTCACCGTGAGCCGGCTCGACGTCACGACTGGCCGGCTCACCACGGTCGGCACCGTCCCCGGCGTGCTGACCGACGTCACCAGGGGCGGCGAGGGCGGCCTTCTCGGCATTGCGGTGAGCCCTCAGTTCGCTTCGGACAGAACGATCTTCGTGTACTTCTCCACGTCGAGCGACAATCGCGTCGCCGCCATCACGTACGACCCGTCGAAGCCCGCCGGAGGCCAGCTCGGTACTCCGCGAGCCATCGTCACCGGCATCCCACACGGCATACGGCACAACGGGGGACGTCTCGCGTTCGGTCCCGACGGGTACCTCTACGCCACGACCGGCGAGACCGGCGATCCGCCTCTGGCGCAAGACCGCTCGTCGCTCGGCGGGAAGATCCTCCGGATGACTACCGCCGGCAAGCCTGCTCCCGGCAACCCGTTCGGGACTCTCGTCTGGTCCTACGGCCACCGCAACGTGCAGGGCATCGCGTGGGACGCAGGCGGGCGGCTGTGGGCATCGGAGTTCGGCGACCACAGCGAGGACGAGCTCAACCTCATCCTGCCGGGGCACAACTACGGCTGGCCCGAGACGGAGGGCTTCACCACGCAGCAGGGGATCACCGGCCCGGTCGCGCAGTGGGGCCCTCCCGAGGACTCGCCGAGCGGGATCGCGGTCGCCGACGGCTCGGTGTGGATGGCGGCCCTTCGCGGCCAGCGCCTTTGGCGCATCCCGCTCGACGGCACGAAGGTCGTGGCGAGCCCGCAGGACTTCCTCGTCAGCCGTTACGGCCGGCTCCGAAGTGTGCTCGCGCTCGACGATCACACCCTGCTCGTCACGACGAGCAACCGGGACGGCCGGGCCCAGCCGAACCAGGGCGACGACCGCGTCCTCCTGGTCACCGTCAGCTGAGCCTCCCCGGCAGCTCGGCGCGGGCGTCAGGCGTCGACGACCCGGCGCAGCTCGAACGCCTCCCGGAGCCCGGTCACGTCGGCGCCCGGAACATGCTGGGCGGCAAGCGCATAGGTGTCCTCGACGAGACCGACGAGGGTCGCGACCGCCTCGTGCGGCGGCGCCACGAGCAGCGACCTGATGCGCTCGACGAGCCGGTCGGGGCGATGCGGAAGCAGCGTGGCCTCCCAGTCGAGCCACTTGTGGAACGGGTGCGGCATCCAGACGCGGTTGATCCCGAAGAGCGCGTCGAGGACGCCTTGCACGTCGTCGACGATGTCGCGGTGCAGCAGGAACACGTCGTCGCGGTCGGCGAGCATCTCGAGGCGCTCGCGAGATCGCATGTCGAGTCCCTGGAGCACGAGCGCGACCGCGAGGGCCTCCGGGTATGCGGCACACCGCCGCCGCCACGCGTCGATGACGGCTTCGCCGTGGAGGGGTATGCCGTCCCGCAGGGCCGTGACGCGCACCTGCAGCTCCGCGTCGGTGTCCCCCTCCAGCGCGCGGTCGATGTAGTCGTCGATGGTCGAGGTGACGAAGCCGCTGACGTCGATCTTCACCCCGTCGACCGACAGCCCGTCCGCCCACTCGACGTCGTCCGTCTCGGCGTAGACCCGCGCCCAGCCGGCGCCCTCGATGGCGGCCTCACGGTCCTCGACGGTCGGCGGCGAGGACCAGTAGACGTCGAGCTCGATGTCGGATAGCGCATCGGCCCGTCCGCGGGCGACCGAGCCGCCGATGAGGGCGGCGACCACCTTGTCGTTGGCCTGGTACGCCTGGACGGCGCGGCGGGCGATGCCGACCCGGCGCTGCACCTCGTCAGGCTGTCGTGGGGTGTCGGCGACGTTCATGCTGGCCATGATGCAGCGACGAGCCGCGTTGCGTGGCCTCAATGTCCGGTGGGGAGGCGCACGCTCGCGATCGTGGTCAGGACCGGGTGTGCGTCGTCGCCGTCCTTGATCTCTCCGCCTCGCCACACCATCGACAGGTCGCGTCCCTGCACGGACAGCTCGGCGAGGCTGTTGTCGAACCACGGGCCGTCGGTGACCCGCCAGGGGTAGGCCGGTTCGGGCACGCGCTTGGAGTGCCTGGTGACGAACCGCATCGGCCGCACCAGTGACCGGGCGAAGGCCGACATCATGACCCGGATCCCGATAGGCATCGGGTTGCGGATCGGAGAGCAGACGGCCTGGATGATGCGTGACCGGGCGCCGTATCGGGCCTTCGCGTCGATGACCTCCGTGACGTACGAGTTGTGGACGTCACCGGACAGGAACACGATCGTGGCCGGCGCCTGGCCGCGCTCACCCCTGGCCACCGACATCACCATGTCGAAGACCTCGACGAAGCCGTCGTTGAACGCAGCCCAGTGCTCGAGATCGACCGACTGGCGGACCTTTTCGGCCCCTCGCGAGACGAGCCGGCCGTGCGCCCCGGTCGCGAGGACCTCGTCGATGGCCTCGAAGTCGTGCAGGCCCGGCGGGAGCATGAAGGGGAGCGACGTGCCGACGAGCAGGTGCGTGACGTCACCAGTCAGCTGCTCGTCGAGCCAGGCCATCTCGTCAGGGTCGAGCATCGAGCGGTGCTTCGGCTCCAGGACGCGGGCCGCGCGCGAGTCGACCACGACGAGGCGGGTGTCGCCGAGGTCGCGCCGGTAGCTCCAGCGGTAGACCTCAGGGTGGCGGTCGGTGCGGCGGGCGAGGTCGAACACCGCGTCGGTGAGGTCGACCTCCTCGTCGCCGTCCGCCGCGTCGAGATACCGGGCGTAGACCTCGTCGTCGGCCAGCTCGGCCGGCGAGAGGTTGCCGATGTGCTGGTACACCCAGTAGGACGAGAGGCCGCCCATCAGCCGCTCGTGCCACCAGGGCGTCTTGTTGATCTCCTCGTGCCACGTCCACGAGGTGTTCCAGTCGTCGCGGATGTCGTGGTCGTCGAAGATCATGCAGCTCGACACGGTCGCGAGAAGCCACCGGTTGGCCTCCTCGGTCCATCCCAGCCAGTAGAGGTAGGCGTACTCCTCGTAGTCCTTGATCTCCTCGCCCGGCGGCTCGTCGAGGCTGCGCCTGCGTGCGATGAACTCCCTCATCTCGTCCGACGTCTCGTCGGCATAGACCTGGTCGCCGAGGAAGGCCAACAGGTCCGGCCACTGCTCCTCGCCCCGGGTCAGGGCGAGCGCCAGCGTGCGCAGCGCGTCGACACCGTGGGTCTGGTTGCCCGAGCGGTCGTGCGAGGCGCTGGTGCGGCACGAGCCGAAGAGCAGCCTCGTCGGCCGGCGCCGGTCCATGGTCCGGATCCGTGGCGGAGGGAAGGGACTGTCCGGCGGCGGCCACACGGGAACGTCACCGAGCCGGACGGCATACTCGAGCTCGTCCCCGGGCTCGAGCCCGTCGACCACGACGAGGGCGTAGTGATGCCCCTTGACGGCGAAGGTCGGCGCGCGCCACTGCCGCCCGCCGGCGACGACCGTGACGACCGCGGCGGCGGGTGTCTCGACCCAGATCGTGGCGTCGGTCTCGCCGACGTACCTCAGCATCGGGCCCAGGACGAGCTGGACCGACTGGTCGGACACGCTCATGACAGAGCCATACCCGCTGCGCGGCCTGCGGTGGCGTCCGGCCTCAGCCGTGTCCGAGCTGGGTGTCCAGGAACGCGAGGACCCGCTCCCACGCGTCCGCGGCGACCTCGGCGTTGTACCTCGACGGTGCGGTGTCGTTGAAGAAGGCGTGGCCGACGCCGTGGTAGACGCGAGCGCGGAAGTCGACCCCGGCCTGGGTCATGCGGGCCTCGAGCTCCGGCACGCCGTCGGTGATGCCGTGGTCCGCTTCGCCGTAGAAGGCGAGCACCGGGCACGCGATGGTCGCGGGGTCGGCGTCCTCGGGAAAGTGCCCGTAGAACGGGATCGCGGCCCTCAGCCGCGGCTCGGAGGCGGCGAGCGCGTAGGTGTAGGTCCCCCCGAAGCAGTACCCCATCACCGCGACGCGGCCCTCGACGCCCGGCTCGTCGACGAGGGCGTCGACGGTTGCGCGGAGTGCGGGCACCGCCCACGCCGCGAACTCGGGCTGCCGGGCCGGCGTGGTCGCGGCCCGCATCTCCGGCTGGGCCGCGAGGCGGTCCGCCTCGGTCCCGTTGAACACGAGCGTGAAGAGCCGCTCGCCGGCCTCGGGAGTCAGCCCGACGTGCCCGAGCAGGTCCGGCGCGACCGCGATGTAGCCCTGCGCCGCAACCCGGTCGGCGACGTCCTTGACGTGGTCGACGAGTCCCCAGATCTCCTGGATGACGATGACGGCGCCACGCGGGGCATCCGCCCCGGCGGGCGGGTCGGCGCGGTAGGCGGTGAGCTCGTGCTCGGGGAACTCGATCATCTGACCCATGCCCATGTCATATCAGGGCGTGCTGGACCGTGGCCCCCGGATGCCGGCTGGGCCTTCGCTGGGAGGATCGCTGGGTGACGACGACGACGGAGGCCGCCTGGGCGGTCGCGCTCGCGCGGTCGGCCGTCGGGGTCGGCCCCGCTCGCGAGTCTGCCCCCAGGTATGCCGGCCCCGTCGTTGCCGGCGTCGCGGCGGCACCCGGGGTGGGCTGGGTGGAGACTCCGTCGGGCGCGGACATCGCGCTTGTCGACGAGGTCGTCGTCAAGCTGCACCACCCGCGCACGGACGTCGGGGAGCTGCGCGCGCGGCTCGAGGCCGTCCGGACGGAGACGCTGGCCGGGCTCTTCGTGCAGCCGCTCACGGCAGCCCTTCAGGCACCCGACGGGCGCTGGGCCACGGCCTGGCCGAGGATGGAGGTGCTCACCGAGGATGCAGCGGAGATCCCCTGGGCGCACGCGGGGCGCCTGCTCGCCTCCCTCCACCGAGCGTCGTCACCACCGGTGCTGCCGCCGCACGGCGGTCCGGCGCGAGTCGAGCGGGCACTCAGGCGAGTGTCCGGCATTGACGATCGGACCGCGACAGACCTGGCCGACCTGGGCACCCGCCTGCTGCACGAGGTCCGGTCCACGGCCACCCGGCATACCGGGGGGGCGCCGGCGACGCCGCACACCGTCGTCCACGGGGACTGGCATCTCGGCCAGCTCGCCACCTCCGGGCCGCGGCTGCGGCTCCTGGACGTCGACGACCTCGGCGTCGGCGACCCCGCATGGGACCTCGCCCGGCCGGCCGGCTTCTGGGCGGCCGGGCTGCTCGACGACTCAGCGTGGCGGACGTTTCTCGACGCGTACCGGCGGGCGGGCGGGCCGGCCGTTCCCGCCACCGGCGATCCGTGGCCCAGACTCGATCTCGCTGCCCGATGTGCCGTCTTCGTCGCGGCTGTCCGCGCAGTGTCCATCCAGACCACTCACAGCGTTGACCCAGCGGGCTCCCTGTTGGAGGCGTGCGCCCGGATGTGAGGATGGGTCTTATGAGCCAGCAACCACCGCCCTTCCCGCACCAGGACGCCACCGGAGCCGCCGGCTACCAGCAGCACGGGTACGTCTGCCCGAAGTGCCGCGGCACGATGCGCACCTACGACCGCAACGGGGTGCACGTCGAGCAGTGCGACCAGTGCCGCGGCATCTTCCTCGACTTCGGCGAGTTCGAGCACCTGAGCCAGCTCGAGGGGCGGTTCGCCGCGCAGCCGCCGCCTGCGCAGTACGGCGGGCCGTCCTGGGGTAACCAGAGCGGGCACAAGTACCGCAAGAAGGGCTTCTCAGGGCTCTTCTTCTCCAGCTGACCCATCGGCCCTCTGGTGTCTTGGGCTCAGGGGCGGTCCCGGTGTCGGTGACGAACGCCGGTTCAGGGCACTTGTGACTCGGCAGGCGGTTCTAGTGCGGTATAGATCCGAACCAAGGGTTCGGCATCACCTTCACGACCGTGGGTGCACCAATAGATAGCAGTCACTGTCCACAGATGCCCGTCCGGCGCCAAGTCGACGCGGTCCCCGACGCGGGGCAGCACGGGGAACGGCCATGGAGACTCGACGGCATCCCCGGGGATGCCCTGAGCGAATGCGTCGGGTCGCTTGCTGGGCCGAACCTGAAGAATGACGGCTTTCAGTTCCTTCACAGGTCGTGCCAGTCGGGTAGGTCCCGTTCGGACCGACCACCCCGTACTCATAGTCCTCCCAGTAGGCGCTGCGCACTCCTCGGGACGACTTGAACCACTGGACGCTGGTCTTGAAGTGGTACGAGTCCGACAGCTGAGCGGATCCGCGTCGCCGGGGACTCCTGCCTACGCACGCCTCGCTTTGGGGGTCGCGCTAGGCCGGTTTCGAGGGCCCGTCGAAAGGACCACTCGGCTGCACGAACCCAGCCGAGTGGTCAGCTCGATGCGGGCAAGCTCACTCGACGCGGCTCACCGTCTTCTCGACACCCGCGATGACTCTCGAGTAGTCGTCGGTCGGCGACCTGCCGAGGACGGATCCCCAGGCGGGCACCAGCTCCGGGCCGTACCGGTGGCCGTAGCCGTCGGGCGGGTCGTGCCCGACCGCCATGTCGGTGGTCAGCTGCCAGAACGTCACGAACGGGATCCACGTGACGTCCGGGTTGACGTCGCGGCCGCGCGGCTCGCGCAGCCAGTCGGGCTCCGCGCCGAGCAGGGCCGGGTTCCACCAGACCACCGGGTCCGAAGGGTGCTGCGCATAGACGAACCGCGGGTACTCCCAAGCGCCGTAGTCGCGCCCGTAGTAGTCGTGGGTCAGCTCGTCACCGCTCGCCGCGAACCGGATGTGCTTCCCGCCGTCGACGACCGGCACGATCTCCGGCGAGCCCTCGTTGCGCGCGGCCGTCAGCGACTCGGCGATCTCGGTGAAGCTCGGCGTGCCCACCCAGACGCCACCCTGGCTGCGCCGCAGCATGTCGTTCGCGTCCGTAAACGCCGCCTGACCGCCGTACGAGCCGAGCGACTCGCCCCCGACGACCAGCTGAGGACGGTCACCCTCGGGGAGCTTCGACCACACGGCATACACCTTGTCGAAGAGCGCCTTGCCGGCCTCCCGAGGCGTCTCGCGGTCGGTCATCATCGACATCGCGCTCGGCAGGTAGGAGTACTGCATGGCCGCGATCGCGCTGTCGCCGTTGCTGAGGTACTCGATCGACTGGGCGGACCAGTCGTCCACCCACCCGGTGCCCGTGGTCGTGAAGACGGCGAGGACCTTCCGGTTGAAGGCGTTGGTGCGCTGGAGCTCCCTGACGACGGCGTCGGCGACCTGGGACACGGTGCGGTCCTGGGTGCGGCCGGCATACACCCTGATCGGGTCGATCGCGCCGAGCCCGGTTGCCGCCGTGATCTGCGCGGCGGTCGGCGCGCTGGTGACGAACATCTGACCCTGGAACCCGAGGCTGGCGTAGCTCTCGTAGGACCCGGGCCCGCCCGAGCGCAACGGCGACGTCGGAGCCGAGCGGCCAGGCGGCGGATTCGAGTTCACTTGTGCCGCAATGGCGGCGAACGCCTGCATGCCGCGCCGGAAGACGACGTTGTCGCTGATCCACGCGGTCGCGGTGGCCACCACGACGACCGCGATCACGCTGGCGATCGTCTTGGGCAGCACCTGGTTCGCGGCCTCGGCGAGGCGATGGGTCATCGCCCGAAGCCCGCGAGCGATCGCGATGAGCAGGACGAGGATCGCGGTGGCGAGCACGAGCGCCATCGCCCAGTCCACCGGGTGGAGCGGGTCGAGGTCCACGACTGCGGCGGTGCGCGCCTGTGACCTGACGTTGGCGACCGTGACGCCGAGCACGGCGACGGCGGCGAACAGCGGGGCGGCAACGAGCAGCCAGTGGCGCGCCTCGCCACTGACCGTGACCCGCAGGTCGATCAGCCGCGCGACCTTGCGCACCACCCACGACAGGAGCACGCCGATCGCGTAGCCCAGCGCGGCGCACAGACCGCTGATGATGCCCTGGTAGTACCAGGTGCGCGGCAGCAGGCTCGGCGACATCGAGATGAGGAAGTACACGGCCCCGAAGAACAGCCCGGCGCGCGAGACGTGCCACCACGGCTGCCGGCCGGGGCGCACGAGATCGCGAGCGAGAGGCATGTAGCCACAGTAAGTGGACGCAACCGGACACCGCCTCAGGTTTCGCCCTTAGTCACCCCTGAGTCCCCTGACCAAGCCGGGCCCGCGATCGGCAGGATGGGGGCGTGGGCACCCCCGAGCGAGTCGACCGCTTCCACCGTGACGGCCTCGAGTTCGACGTCAGCGACGAGGGCCCGCTCGACGGAGAGGTCGTCGTGCTGCTGCACGGTTTCCCCACCGACCGCACGTGCTGGGGCCGCGTGACCGCGGTGCTCAACGGCGCCGGGCTACGGACCCTGGCCCCCGACCAGCGTGGGTACTCCCCCGCTGCGCGCCCGGCCGGCCGGACGGCATACCGGCTCGAGGAGCTGGTCGCCGACGTCGTCGCGCTCGTCGATGCCACGGGGGCTTCACGGGTCCACCTGGTCGGGCACGACTGGGGCGGCGCCATCGCGTGGCTCGTCGCAGGCAACCACCCCGACCGCGTCGCGACCGTCACCGCGGTCTCGACCCCGCACCCCGCTGCCCTCGCGCGCGCCTGGCGCACGGGCACCGACCAGCGGCTGCGCTCCTGGTACATCGCCGCCCTGCAGGTCCCGCGCCTGTCCGAGTGGGCGCTCGCTGCGCGGTTCGAGCGGGCGCTGGCGCGCACGGGGCTGCCCCCCGAGGACACCACGAGGTATGCCGCCCGCCTGGCTCACCGGGACGCACTGACCGGGCCGGCCAGCTGGTATCGCGCGGTGCGCTCGTCCCACATCAGGGCGCATCGCATCCGGGTCCCCGCTGCGCTGGTCTGGGGCCGGTCCGACCCGTTCCTCGGGCGGCGTGCGGCCGAGCTGACCCGCGAGCATGTGACGGCGGACTACTTCTTCGTCGAGCTCGATGCCGGACACTGGCTTCCCGAGACCCGTGCCGACGACGTGGCCAGCGTCATCCTGCAACGCGTCGGCCAGGGGTTGAGCGGCAGTGACGATGCGAGAAACACGCCCGACCCGAGGTAGTTTCGCGACGTGAAGATCGACATCTGGTCCGACATCGTGTGCCCGTTCTGCTACCTCGGCAAGCGCCGTCTCGAGCAGGCGCTCGCGACGTTCGAGCACCGTGACGAGGTCGAGGTGACGTGGCACAGCTTCGAGCTCGACCGTGGCGCCCCCGCGGTGTCCAGCCAGCCGCTCGTCGACCTCGTGGCCTCGAAGTACGGCATCAGCCCGGACCAGGCCGCCGAGCAGCACCGCTCGATCGCGGCCGCCGCCATCGAGCTCGGTCTCGAGTTCAACTGGGAGCAGGCGCGATACGGCAACACCTTCGATGCGCACCGCGTCGTGCACCTCGCGGCCGACCATGGACTCGCCGACCTCGCCCACGACCGGCTCATGCGCGCTTACTTCACCGACGGCCTCGCCGTCGGCGACCGCGACTCGCTCGTCGCGCTCGCCCTCGAGATCGGGCTCGACGAGTCCGAGGTGCGCGAGATGCTCGACTCGGACGACTACGGCAACCACGTCCGCAGCGACGAGGCGACCGCGAAGATGCTGGGGATCGAGTCGGTGCCGTTCTTCGTCCTCGACCGTAAGTACGGCCTCTCCGGCGCCCAGCCGGTCGGGGTCTTCCAGCAGGCCCTTGCGACCGCGTGGGCCACTCGCCATGAGCAACCTGAGCCGGTCGCCGTCGGCGGCTGCGGCGGCGGCTGCGGAGCCGGTGGCTGCGGCGGCGCCTGCGCCCGCTGACCGACCTGCGCACCGCCCCCGCCCCCCGCTCCAGGTCGAGTGGCCGCCTCGTCACTCTGGTCACGTGACGCGTGGGGCTGGTGGGGCGCAGCGCCCACTCGACGTGGGGCTGGTGGGGCGAAGCGCCCACTCGACGTGGGGCTGGCGGGGCGAAGCGCCCACTCGACGTGGGGCTGGTGGGGCGCAGCGCCCACTCGACGTGGGGCTGGTGGGGCGCAGCGCCCACTCGACGTGGGGCTGGTGGGGCG
>NZ_JBSGGK010000017.1:65244-115898 GCF_053603855.1 Monashia sp. NPDC004114
AGCGCCCACTCGACGTGGGGCTGGTGGGGCGCAGCGCCCACTCGACGTGGGGCTGGTGGGGCGCAGCGCCCACTCGACGTGGGGCTGGTGGGGCGGAGCGCCCACTCGACGTGAAAGCGGGGACAACACGGGGGGCGCTCAGGCGACCGCGAGGGTCGGGGGCGGCATACGGTTGGCGCGTGGAGCACCCGCGCATGTTCGACACGGCGGACCCGTACCTCGTGCGGCTCAGACAGATCTGCCTGGCCCTGCCCGGCGCCGACGAGAAGGTGTCACACGGCCGCCCGAACTTCTTCACCAGGAAGGTTTTCGCGGTCTACGGCGGCGTCATCAGAGGCGACCACGACCCGTGGCCATACGCGCAGGCGCTGCTGTTCGTCCCGGACTCGGCCGACCGCCCGGCGCTGCTCGACGACGGGCGGGTGTTCGAGCCGGCATACCTCGGGCCCTATGGCTGGCTGGGACTCAACCTGCGCAACGACGACGGGGGCGACGGCGTCGACTGGGCCGAGGTGGGCGAGCTCGTCGATGCCTCCTACCGGCGGACCGCCCCGGCCGGGCTGGTCCGGGAGCTGGACGGCCAGCACGCCGGGCACGAACCACCGACGAACACCACCCACTGAGACACCCCGTGCGCTCCGCGCGGACGTATGGTTGGGCACCGCTCACGAACGTTGACGAAAGGTGCACATGGGACGGCACACCGACCCGGCGGTCGTGACGCGCCGTGCGGCGGTGGCCACGCTCACCGCGTCGGCACTGCTCGTCGCCGCCGGCGTCGCCGTCCTCGTGAAGTCCGGAGGCATGGGCTGGCCCGGGCACACACCAGGGCCCACCGCGTCGACACCACCGTCGAGTGAGGAGCCCGAGCCGTCGCGGACCGCGCCGACGAACACGCCGACCGCTCTGCCCACCGCGACACCCACGACTCCGCTGGCCGTCGTGACGGCTGCCGACGCTCGTGCCGTGCCGAGTCCTCGCGCGTCGGCTCGACAGGCGCCCGCGCCCGCGCCGTCCCCCCGGCCGTCGCCGCCGGAGAGGGGTGGCGCCGGCAACGGAGGGCTCGTCAACGACGTCGTGAACCTCGTCAACATCGAGCGGGCCCGGGCTGGATGCCGCCCGCTCGTCATCAGCGCGTCCCTGCAGCGGGCCGCCCAGGCCCACAGCGCCGACATGGCGGAGAACGACCAGCTGTCGCACGACGGATCCAACGGGGAGTCCTTCGTCTCTCGGCTCCGGGCAGCTGGCTACCGCGGCGGGCCGGTCGGGGAGAACATCGCGGCCGGTCCCTCCTCTGCCAAGGCGGTGATGACGATCTGGATGGGCAGCCGCGCCGACCGGGACAACATCCTCGACTGCCGGTTCACCGCGATCGGCGTCGGCCGAGCCTCGTCCGGCTCGTCCGGCTCGTACTGGACCCAGGACTTCGGCGGCTGACGGTCGAGCCCACCTGCAGGGCCAGGGCGGCGCGATCGTCGGCCGATAGGTTGGCCGACATGCACGCGTGGCACAGCCAGGATCATCATGTCGTGCGGGTCGAGTGGGGCCCGACTGGCGCGGAGGGGCTGACGGCGTATGCCGTCCGGTCCGGTGCGGCGGTCGCAGCCGTCGTCGTCGACGTCCTCAGCTTCACGACCTGCGTGTCTGTGGGCGTCGACGCGGGGATGCGAGTGCATCCCTACCGGTGGAAGGACGAGACCGCGCAGGCTTATGCCGACTCGCGCCGAGCCGTGCTCGCACAACCGCGGTCCCGGGCGCGCACGAAGGGCGGAATCAGCCTGTCCCCCAGCTCGATTCGCGAGGCAAGCGCAGTGAGCGACCTGGTCCTACCGTCGCCCAACGGCTCCACGATCAGTGCGTTGCTGGCGGACGCAGGGGCTGAGGTCGTCGCCGCCTCGCTGCGCAACCACCGGGCTGTAGCGGCGTGGCTGGTCGAGCGGCTCGAGGCGGCTCGGGGGCGGCAGCCGGCCGTCGTGCTCGTGCCCGCGGGGGAGCGCTGGCCGGACGGGTCGCTCCGCCCCGCGGTCGAGGACCTGTGGGGAGCCGGGGCGGTCGTCGCGGCGCTGGCCGCGCGGCTCGAGCACCGCGGCGGCCCGTTGCTGCTGAGCCCCGAGGCCGTGGCCGCGGCAGCTGCGTGGACAGCCGTGGAGGATGGCGTCAGCGAGGCGCTGCTCGCGTGTGCGAGCGGCCGCGAGCTGGTCGAGCAGGGCTGGCCCGAAGACGTCGCGGTCGCTGCGGAGGTCGACGCATCCGACGTCGTGCCCGTCCTCCGGGATGGGGTCTTCGCCTCGCTGGAGCGCTAGTGGCCCATCGCGCTCCAGAAGGCGGACGCGGCGCGTGACTGACGTCCGGTGCGGCGCTCCGACCAGTCGGCCGACGACATCAGCGCGGTCACTGCGTTGACACCGATCCAACGGAACGGCTCGGGCTCCCAGGCGCGGGACGTGCGGCCGGCCCACGGCAGCGACGTGAGGTCCTCCGGGTCGTCACCGGTGATCATCGCGGCAAGGGTGCGGCCGGCGAGCGCCGAGGTGGCCACCCCGTCGCCGACATAGCCACCCGCGAACGCGAGACCGGTGTGCCGGTCGTGGCGCACCGAGGGGAACCAGTCGCGGGGGACGCCGAGGTTGCCTCCCCAGGCGTGGGTGAAGCTCACGTCCTCCAGGACCGGAAACAGCTCGACGAGGATGCGGCGAAGCGCTGCGTGGACGCGGTCGTCGCGGTCGAAGGCCGGCGAGACCTTGGAGGCGTAGTGGTACGGGGCGCCACGGCCGCCGAACGCGATGCGACCGTCGCGGGTGCGCTGGCCGTAGATCGTCAGATGGCGGTTGTCGGCGAACGTCGTCCGGCGCTCGAGACCGATCTGCGCCCAGATGTCATCGGACAGCGGCTCCGTCGCGGTCATCAGCGAGTAGACCGGGGCGATGGCGCGGCGACGGCCGGCCACGGTCGGCGTGTATCCCTCGGTGGCCAGCACGACATGCTCGGCGCGCACCGTGCCGTGGGCCGTGACGATGCGCCGGCTCCGGATGTCGACCGCGCTCGTGCGCTCGTGGATGACGGCACCGCGCTCCTCGACGACGCGGGCAAGGCCTCGGACCAGCCGGGCGGGATGGATCGCCGCGCAGTGCGGGGTCCACGACCCACCGAGCACCTCGGACACGTGGGCGAACTCGGCCACCTCGTGCGCGTCGAGGAGACGGTGGTCTGCCTCCCCGAACCCCCACGACCGGTAGTCGGCGACCTCCTCGCGTACGCGCTCGAGCTGCGCCGGGTTGCGCGCGACGGACAGGTAGCCACCCTGGTCGAAGTGGCAGTCGATGCCTTCCTCCTGCGCGATGCGGCCCACCTCGGCGACAGTGTCGTGCAGCCGCAGCTGCATACGGATCGCCGCATCGCGGCCGCGCTCGCTCGCCATCCGCTTGAGTGACGCCGGGAAGAGGGCCGAGCACCAGCCGCCGTTGCGGCCCGAAGCGCCGAAGCCGGCGACCTCCTTCTCGAGGAGGGCCACCCGGATCGTCGGGTCGACCCGCAGCAGGTGGTATGCCGTCCAGAGCCCCGTGTAGCCCGCGCCGACGATCGCGACGTCGACCTCGAGGTCGCTACCGAGCGACGCGCGGGGCGCGAGGTCGTCGTCGATGGTGTCGTGCCACAGGCTCAGGCCCCGGTAACCGCTCGCAGGCATGCCCGGATTATGCACTGCCAGGATGAGCGCGGAGGGAAGACGCGAAACTCACTTTTCACTGGAATCCCGTTCCAACACCTACGGATTCCGTAGGTGTCGACCAGCGCGGCCAGCCCCTTCCGTGGTATGTCCACGGTGGCGCACTCCGGCGCCCCAAGCTGCGGATTCCGTAGGTGCGGGCCGCCCTGCCGACCACTTCCGTCGTGAGGACGGGGAGGGCATGATGCGCCCATGAGCAACGTCGACCGTGCCCGACTGGCCGAGCTGCACGCGCGGGAGCGAGCCGCCTTCGTCACCGCCCGACCCCGGTCCCAGGCCTTGGCCGAGCGCGCGAAGGCCCACATGCCCGGCGGGGTCCCGATGAGCTGGATGGTCAAGTGGCCGGGAGACTTCCCGGTGTTCGTCGAGCAGGCCAGCGGCGCCCACTTCACCTGCGTCGACGGCATCGACCACGTCGACCTCTGCCTCGGCGACACCGGCGCGATGATGGGGCACTCGCCGGCGCCGACCCTCGAGGCGGTGACGGCCCAGCTCGCCCGCGGCATCACGACGATGCTGCCGACCGAGGACGCCATCGCCGTGTCCACGGGCCTGTCGGAGCGGTTCGGACTGCCCTACTGGCAGTTCACGCTCACCGCGACCGACGCGAACCGGCACGCCATCCGGTACGCCCGGCACCTCACCGGACGGTCCAAGGTCGTCGTCCACAACTACTGCTACCACGGGTCGGTCGACGAGGCCTTCGCGACGCTCGGCGACGACGGCTCGACCGTCAACCGGCGCAACAACATCGGCGCCCCGGTCGACACGGCCGAGACGACCCGCGTCGTCGAGTTCAACGACCTGGACGCGCTCGAGAAGGCGCTCGCCTACGGCGACGTGGCGGCGATCCTCGTCGAGCCCGCCCTGACGAACATCGGCATCGTGCTGCCGGACGAGGGCTACAACGAGGGCATCCGCGAGCTGGCGACGGCATACGGCGCAATGCTCATCAACGACGAGACGCACACGATCTGCGCGGGGCCCTCGGGCTTCACCGGAGCCCACGGACTCTCCCCCGACCTGCTCGTCATCGGCAAGTCGATCGGCGGCGGAATCCCTTGTGGCACATTTGGTTTCACACAGGATGTCGCCGACCGGATCGCGCGATCCGTCGAGCTGGAGGACATCGACGTGGGTGGTATCGGCGGCACGCTCGCCGGCAACGGCCTGTCGATGGCCGCGATGAAGGCGACCCTCGAGCGGGTCATGACGCCCGCCGCGTTCGAACACATGGTGCCGCTGGCCGGCGCCTGGGCGGATGGGGTCCAGTCGGGCATCGACGCCGTGGGCGCCGACTGGCACGTGACGCGCCTCGGCGCCCGAGCCGAGTACAACTTCTCGGCCGCCCCGTCCAAGAACGGACAGGAAGCTCATGATGCTGATGACTTCGAGCTCCAGCAGTACCTGCATCTCTACGCGCTGAACCGCGGGATCCTGCTCACTCCATTCCACAACATGGCCCTGATGTGCCCCGACACGACGGCGGCTGACGTGGCCGCCCATACGGACATGTTCACGGCCTGCCTGCGGGAGCTCTTCGCCTGATCCGGACGACCACCACGCTGCGTACGATGCGGGCATGGGCGTGCCTCTGGCTCGCGCGCAGGAAGGACGCTCCCGCCTGCTGAACGGGCCCGTCCCGGTCCTGGTCCTCGTCGTGGTCGCCGTCGCCGCGGGAGCCCGCCGCGGCGGCTTCACCGACCTGCTCGTGTACCAGTTCGGCGGGCGGGCGCTCCTCGGCGATGCGCCACCGCTCGGGTCGCGAGACCCGGTGACCGGGCTGCGCTTCACCTACCCGCCGTTCGCCGCGGTCGTCATGACACCGGTCGGTGCCGTCCCGGCGTGGCTCGCGGCCGGGCTCTGGACAGGGGCATCGGTCGCGGCGCTCGCCGCGGTCATCGTGGTCGTGCGCCGTGCGCTCGCCCAGCCGTCTCCGGGGTGGCTCGTCGCCCTGCTCACCGCGGGAGCGCTGGCACTCGAGCCGGTCTGGCAGAACCTCACGTTCGGCCAGGTCAACATCCTCCTCATGCTGGCCGTCCTCGTGGACCTGCTCGGACCCGACCGTCGCTGGTCCGGCGTCCTCCTCGGGATCGCGGCCGGCATCAAGCTGACGCCCCTCGCCTTCGTCGTGCTGCTGCTCGTCGTGGGGCGCCGCGCGATGGCAACCCGTGCGACGCTGACGTTCGCCGCCACCGTCGGGCTTGGGTTCGCCGTCGCGCCCTCCTATGCGGTGTCGTACTGGACGCACGGGCTGATCGACGCCGGGCGCATCGGGCCACCGGCGCTCGCCCACAACCAGTCGGTCTACGGCGCGCTCACCCGGCTCCTCGACCACCGGCCGTCGATCGCTGTGTGGCTCGCTGTCGCGCTGCCGGTCTCGGCCGCAGTCCTGGCTGTGGGGGCGGCCTGGTGGGGGCGCGGCGACCGGGTTCTCGCCACCTGCATCACCGCTCTGGCGATGCTGCTCGCCTCACCGGTCGCCTGGTCCCATCACTGGGTCTGGGCGGTGCCCATGGCGCTCGCGCTCTGGGAGCGCCGTCGATGGGTGGCGGCCGCGTGGACCGCCGTGTTCGTCATCCGACCGATCCTGTGGCCGCCGTACGGCCAGGGTCGCGAGTACGGGTGGAGCCCCTTCGAGCAGGTGGTCGGCAACGCCTACCTGCTCGCCGCGCTGGCCGTGACCGCATGGGCTGCCTTGGCGCTCAGGCGCCCCGAACCATCGCACGAGACTCCGCAGCGTGCAGCCACCGCCCCTGGCTAGCCTAGGAGCGCCGACCCTCGACCGCCGGGAGCGCCGATGTCCGAGAACACGACCGACAACCCTGAGCCCGATGCCGTGACCGGCAGCACGTCCTCCCCGACCACGCACGCGACCAGTGGCGACGGCGCGCGGACCGGCCGCCGGACGACCAAGGTCGGCATCGTCGGTGCTGGTGCCGTCGGGGCGACCCTCGCGTATGCCACGCTGATGCGAGGCGCAGCCCAGACCGTGGCGCTGTTCGACCTCAACGCAGCGAAGGTGCGAGCCGAGGCGCTCGACCTGAGCCACGGCATACAGTTCGTCCCGATGGCGCGGGTCCAGGGCTCTGACGACATCTCGGTGCTCGCGGACTCCGACGTCGTGGTCTTCACGGCCGGCGCGAAGCAGAAGCCCGGCCAGTCCCGGCTCGACCTCGCCGAGTCGACCATCGGCATCGTCAAGCAGGTGCTGCCGCGCCTCGTCGAGGTCGCGCCCGAGGCCCTCCACGTCATGGTCACCAACCCGGTCGACGTCGTCACGTATGCCGCTCTGAAGGTGTCCGGGCTGCCCCCCGCGCGGTTGTTCGGGTCGGGGACGGTGCTCGACTCGTCCCGTCTCCGGTTCCTGCTGGCGGAGCACATCGGCGTCGCCGCGCAGAGTGTCCACGCGTATGTCGTCGGCGAGCACGGCGACTCGGAGCTGCCGCTGTGGTCGACGGCCTCGGTCGGGTCGGTCCCTCTCCTGGAGTGGCGTGACTCGCAGGGGCGGCCATCCCTCGACGAGCCTGCACGGGCCAGGATCGCCCGCGATGTCGTCGAGTCCGCCTACCGCGTCATCGAGGGCAAGGGTGCGACGAACTACGCCATCGGCCTGGCCGCGACCCGGATCGTCGAGGCCGTGGTCTATGACGAGCGCCGGATCCTGCCCGTCTCGTCCCTGCTCGACGACTACTACGGCATCGGCGACGTCTGCCTCTCGGTCCCCGCGGTCGTGCACTCCGGCGGCGTCGGCGAGCGCGTCGAGGTTCCGATGACCGAGGCCGAGCTCGCCGGTCTGCGCTCTTCGGCCGAGGCCGTGCGGGCGACGGCACGCCGCTTCGGCTTCTGACCGCTGGTCTCCCCGCTTCCGCCGGTTCGAGGTGCTGCGGCGGAGGCTGCGGACGTGGCGGATCCCGGGGGAGCATCATGGGAGCGTGAGCTCGTCCGCCGCCGCAGATCCGGAGCGGTATGCCGTGACGCCCCGGGCCACGTACCACCACGGTGATCTTCGGCGGGCTCTGCTCGATGCGGGCATGGACCTCGCACGCGAGGGCGGGCCCGACGCGGTGGTGCTGCGCGAGGCGACGCGCCGCGTCGGCGTGTCGGCCAATGCGGCATACCGCCATTTCGCGGATCGCGACGCCCTCCTCGGCGAGGTCGTGTCGCGTGCCCAGAGCCGGGCTGCGGATGTCATCAGCGCGGCGATGGACGCGGTACCAGGCGATCTCGACCCCGGAGCCAAAGCGCGGGCGCGGTTCCGCGCGGTGGGCGTGGGGTACCTGCGGTTCGCGATGAGCGAGCCCGGGCTGTTCCGCACGGCGTTCGCCGTCCCCGTCGACCTCAGTCGCTCCGCCTCGGCCGACGCCGCCGGAGCGTCCGGGCGGACGCCGTTCCAGCTGCTGTCCGACTCGCTGGATGACATGGTCGACGTCGGGGTGCTGCCCACGGGGGAACGACCGGGGGCCGAGCTGCTCGCATGGTCCGCCGTTCACGGCATGGCCATGCTCGCCCTGGACGGACCGCTGCGCGGGCTGCCCAAGGACGCCATTGCCGAGCTCGCCCCGCGCCTCGTCAAGATGGTCGACCTCGGTCTCGGTCTCAGCTCGGAAGGGACGGACCACTAGACCTCGCTGAGGTCATCCGAACCGAGAGCCGCTGTGTGACAACCATTGCGGCGCCTGATGCGTCCTCATGGGTGAGGCGATGGCGCGCCGATGTCGGCGTGGCCTGCCAGAATGAGACGCGCTGCCGCGCCGGAGCTCGACGACCGCCCGAGGGTCGGGACACAGGGGGAAGCATGAAGACCATCCGTATTGACTCGACGCGCGCCGCGCAGCTGGCCGCAGCCACGCTCGTGACGCTCGTGACACTCGCCCTCGTAGCCGCCGCTCCGGCCGCACGGGCTGACGACAGCACCGGCACGCCGACTCCGCCCGCGACCCAGGGCCAGTCCCAGAGTCCTGCGTCGGCCGGCGAGACGACGACGGACACCGGAGCCCCGACCGACACGACGAGCGAGCCGGCCACGACCGCTCCGACCACTACCGCTCCGACCACTACTGCCGCGACCACGACGACGGCACCCACGACGCCTCCGTCGACGCCTTCATCAACGCCTTCCACGACGCAGCAGCCCTCGCCGGTCGTCATCCCCACGAATGCGCCCGCGGCCAAGGTCAAGGACCTCCAGGTGCGGCTCAAGCTCGTCAAGGCCTCCTACTGGCCCTACGCGATCTCGGGTGTGTACGGCTGGACCCTCGGGCAGACCGTGCTCGCCTTCCAGCGCGACCAAGGCCTTCCGGACAGTGGCGTCGTCGACGAGCGCACCTGGTCGCGGCTGGTCGCCCTGACCGCCACCCCGACCCGCCTCGAGGAGGGCGAGTCCGGATACGCCGTGAAGGACCTCATGGTGCGGCTGCGCCTCGTCAAGGCGTCCTACTGGACGTATGCCGTCTCCGGCTACTTCGGGTGGACGCTCACTCAGCGGGTGCGGACCTTCCAGCTCGACCAGAACCTTCCTCAGTCCGCGGTCCTCGACACCCGCACCTGGACGCGGCTCGTGTCGCTCACCGCGACACCGACGGTGCTGAGCACGTCCGCTGCGGCCAACAACGTCAAGGAGCTCCAGCTGCGGCTGCGTGCCAAAGGCCTGTGGCCGTACGCCATCTCGGGCGTCTACGGCTGGACGCTCGGCCAGAAGGTGCTGGCGTTCCAGCGGGCCTACGACCTGCCCCAGTCAGGGGCCGTCGACAAACGCACGTGGGGCAAGCTGCTCAGCCTCACCTACACCCCGGGCACCTTCGACCAGTACCGCTTCGCGGCCGGCCTGCGTCCAACGCTCCCGTCGATCGCGGCCCTCGACACCCGCTGTCGAACCGGCCGGGTCATGTGCGTCGACAAGGGGACCCGAACCCTTACGTGGGTCGTCGACGGGGCGGTGAAGACGTCGATGTGGGCCCGCTTCGGCCGGCCGGGGCTCGAGACGCGCGAGGGCACCTTCAAGGTCTTCAAGAAGTACGAGTACGTCATCTCGAACCTCTACTTCACGCCCATGCCGTACTCCATGTTCTTCTCGGGCGGCCAGGCCGTGCACTACTCCTCCAACTTCGCGCGTCTCGGCTACACGAGCGCCAGCCACGGCTGTGTCAACATCGCGGACCTGGCCCAGATCAAGGCGCTCTACTTCCAGGTGAAGATCGGCGACAAGGTCG
This sequence comes from Monashia sp. NPDC004114, assembly GCF_053603855.1. NCBI lineage: Bacteria > Bacillati > Actinomycetota > Actinomycetes > Micrococcales > Intrasporangiaceae > Intrasporangium > Monashia sp. NPDC004114. The sequence goes on from NZ_JBSGGK010000017.1 coordinate 75,181, forward strand.
TCGTCTACCACTGACCCCGGGCGAGCAGCCTGGCGCCAGGTCACTCGACCTTCGCGGTGACCTTCGCGCCGAGCTCGACGGTGCGGCTCACGGTGCACCACTCGTCGTGCGACCGCCTGACCAGCTTGGGCAGCATCTCCCGGGCAGCGTCACCGGCATCGCCGTCGGGAAAGCGCACCCGGAAGGTGACGTTGATGTCCTGCAGGTGGTTGCCGTTCTCGTCCTTGACCTTGTCCGCAGTGACCTCGACCTCGAAGCTCTCCGGCTCGGCGCGCCGGGTCGTCACCGTGTCGACGTCGACGGCGGTGCACGCCGCGATTCCCGCCAGCAGCAGCTCGACCGGCGACAGCTCGTCGGTCCCCGAGCTGACCGAGATGGAACCGCCGCGCCGGTTGCGGGCCGTGTAGCGGCCCTGGCTGTCGCGGGTCAGGGTGATCGTGCGCAGGTCGGCATCGGTGCTCATGGAGGCAGCCTCTCAGAGAGTCGGGATCGCGTCAGGTTCGGGTGCGATCAGATCCACGCGTCCGCGAGGAGCTCGAACGAGCGCAGCCGGTCCTCGTGGTCGAAGGCCCCGCAGGTGACGATCACCTCGTCGACGCCGGTCGCCTCGACGAACCCGGACAGGCCCTCGCACACCTGGTCGGGCGTCCCGACGAGCGAGACCCGGGTCATCTCGCTCACCGCCTGCCGCTCGGCCGGAGACCACTGCGCCAGCAGGCTCGCGATGTCGCCCTCGGGCTCGGGAAGCCCGGTTCGGCGGCCGGTGACGATGCCGTGGAAGCGGCGCAGGACGCTCGTGAACAGCCGCTCGGCCTCCTCGGCCGTCTCGGCGACCATGATGTTCGCGCCGGCCATGATGCGCGGCGCGTCCAGTCCGCCGGGCTCGGTCGAGGGCTGGAACTGGCTCCGGTAGACCTCGAGAGCGCTCATCAGCGCGGCGGGGGCGAAGTGCGAGGCGAAGGAGTACGGCAGGCCGAGAGCGGCAGCCACCTGCGCGCCGCCGTGGCTCGAACCGAGGATCCAGATCGGCACGCGGGTGCCTTCTCCGGGGAATGCGCGCACCTTCTGGTCGGGGTCGGGGTCGCCGAGGTAGCCGATCAGCTCCTGGACCTCGCCCGCGAAGTTCATCGCCGCGGCCTCGTTGCGGCGCAGGGCTCGGGTCGTGAACGGGTCGGTGCCCGGCGCACGGCCCAGCCCGAGGTCGATCCGGCCCGGGTGCATGGTCTCGAGGGTGCCGAACTGCTCCGCGACCACGTAGGGCGCGTGGTTCGGGAGCATGATGCCGCCCGCCCCGACGCGGATGGTCTCGGTGTGGTCCGCGACATGGCCGATGAGCACCGCCGTGGCGCTCGACGCGACCCCGCGCATGTTGTGGTGCTCGGCCATCCAGTACCGCCCGTAGCCCCACTTCTCGGCATGCCGGGCCAGGTCGACGGTCGAGGCGATCGCCTCGCCGGCGGTGCCGCCCTCGACGACGGGCACGAGGTCGAGAATGTTCAGCTGGGCGCGGGGTCGACTCACACCAGCGCAACGACCACCCGGGCTCGGGGTATTCCGTCGGCCTGGGCTACGGCAGGCCGAGCTGGGACACCTCGTCGTCGTGGTCGGGGCAGAAGGCCTGGACGCCGGCCGCCATCAGCTGCTTGGTGCGCAGGGCGTCGCCGGTGTTGCCGAGGGGCGCGCCCTGGTCGTCGACCGCGATCTGGCGCAGCGTGAGCCCGCCGTTCGCGAGCGCCCAGCAGGTCGTGGTGCCGGTCTCGATGTCGTCGTCGACCGACTCGCCGGTGATCTTCGCGCCGAGCTTCTCGGCCTTGAGCACGAAGCCGGCCTCCTCAGCGCTGATCGTCGGCCGGGCCTGGGCGACGTCGGGCGGCAGGTCGGACAGGGTCGGGTCGGAGCTGCAGGCGGTGAGCGCGAGGGTGGCGAGGACCCCAGCCCCGAGCACGGCGAGCGTTCGGGATCCTACCCACCGGACGGCATACGGCTCGACTGGAGAAGAGCCGACGGCATACGGACGCGGAGCGGCTGCTCCGCGGGGCGACGCGCCCGCCCTGGTGCTGGTGTCCATCGTTACCCTGAACGCGTGACCGACGTGGATCGTCCCCCGGAGGACGACGAGGATGGAGCCGGCGCTCTGCGCCGCAGTGCCGTCGGGTCGGCTCCCAGCCTGGCGGCCGACGCCCCGCTCGCCCGTGCGGCGGTCGTCGTGTCGTTGGTCGGTGTGGTCTTCGGCATCACGTTCCTGCCGCAGCTGCTCGGTCTTGCGCTCGGTGGGCTCAGCCTGGCGCGCCGGGAGCCGGGTGGCCGCAGGCCTGCCCTGCTCGCGATCGGGCTCTCGCTGGTGCTCACCGTCCTGTGGGCCGTCGTGCTCGGTCTGCTGGTCAAGTGGTGGGCCTCGACGCAGGTCTGAGCGAGACTACCTGGCGTAGGTCCCGAGGAACTTCTCGAGCCGGCCCACGGCGTCCTCGAGGTCCTCGACGCGCGGGAGGAACACGAGCCGGAAGTGGTCGGGCGTGGCCCAGTTGAAGCCGGTGCCGTGGACGACGAGCATGTGCTGCTCGCGGAGCAGGTCGAGGGCGAACCGCTCGTCGTCCTCGATGTGGTGCACCGCTGGGTCGAGTCGCGGGAAGAGGTAGAGGGCACCCTGCGGCTTGGTGCAGCTGACGCCGTCGATCTGGTTCAGCAGCTCCCAGGCGACGTTGCGCTGCTCGAGGAGGCGACCACCGGGAAGGATCAGGTCGTTGATCGACTGGCGGCCGCCGAGCGCGACCTGGATCGCATGCTGCGCGGGCACGTTCGCGCACAGCCGCATGTTGGCGAGGATGTCCAGGCCCTCGAGGTAGTTGCGTGCGTGCTCCTTGGGGCCGGTGATCGCGAGCCAGCCGGAGCGGAACCCGGCGACGCGGTACGCCTTGGAGAGTCCGTTGAACGTCAGGCAGAGCAGGTCGGGTGCGAGCGCGGCCACCGACGTATGGGTGGCGCCGTCGTAGAGGATCTTGTCGTAGATCTCGTCGGCCATGACGATGAGCTCGTGCTGCCGGGCGATCTCGGCGATCTCGGCCAGGACCTCGCGCGGGTAGACGGCGCCGGTCGGGTTGTTCGGGTTGATCACGACGATCGCCTTGGTCCGGTCGGTGACCTTGCTGCGGATGTCGTCGAGGTCCGGCGCCCAGCCGGCCTGCTCGTCGCAGATGTAGTGGACCGGCCGTCCGCCGGCGAGGCTGGCCGCCGCCGTCCAGAGGGGGTAGTCGGGGGCCGGGATGAGCACCTCGTCGCCGTTGTCGAGCAGGCCCTGCATGGCCATGACGATGAGCTCGGAGACGCCGTTGCCGAGGTAGATGTCCTCGACGCTCACGTGCGGGAAGTCGCGCACCTCGTAGTGCTGGGCGATCGCGCGGCGGGCCGACAGGATGCCCTTGCTGTCGCTGTACCCCTGCGCGGTCGGCAGCTCCTGGATGACGTCGACGAGGATGTCCTCGGGCGCCTCGAAACCGAACGGCGCGGGGTTGCCGATGTTGAGCTTGAGGATGCGGTGGCCCTCCTCCTCGAGGCGCTTGGCCTCGGCGAGCACCGGTCCCCGGATCTCGTAGCAGACGTTCTGCAGCTTCTTGCTCTGGGAGACCGCACGCATGGGGTCAAGGGTGGCACTGCCGTATGCCGGGGACCGCGGATTTCCCACCATGTGGCCCACCGCTTCCGTGACCTACGTCTCAACCCGCGTGGCACGTGGGACGGAGCGCCCACTCGACGGAGGTCGGGCGGCGGAGTCTCTGAGCTGCTCAGCGGACGAGGCAGGCGAGCGAGGACGCGGGGCTGCGTCCGGTCAGCGACGAGACGAGCTGGGTGCGGGTGGGGGCGGCGACGTCGATGGTCAGCAGGTGCCCCGCCTCGACCTTGGTCAGGTGTGCGATGTCCGGCGCGCCGGCCGGGGTCTCGGTCCAGCCCTTCTGCTCGAGGTAGCCGATGACCTCGGCGGCCTGGGGTCCGGTCGACGGCGGGTAGGTGCGCGTGATGACCCCCTCGGCGGAGTCGCGACAGGGCGGCACCTCGCTGTGCTCGAGCGGCGTGATGCTCCGGTCCATCTCGGTGATGGCCACACCGAGTGCGTCGTACGCGTCCAGGTCAGCCGTATAGGTCCGACCGGCCCAGGCCCAGCCGGCGAACGCGAGCAGCCCGAGGATGACGACGAGGAAGAAGAGGAAACCGGCACTGAGCCGACGCCGGTGACGCCGCGGCGTCGGGGCCGGTGTGGGGGTCGGTGTCGGGTATGCCGGGGTGGGGCTGGTCGGGGCACGGTAGGCAGGCTGCGTGGCCGGCGGAGGTGTGCGCCGTCGACGGCGTTTGGCCTCGTCACTGAAGCCGGAGTCTGTCACCGGGACAGTGTCTGGCACCGCGGTTCACCCGGCCAGCCTTCGGACCGAGGCGTCGCCGATCCGTGACGATGCACACCCAACGTCGCCCGGGCCGGGTCAGGTCGAGCGGCGAGCGAGCAGCGGCCGCGACAGGTCCGGCAGGTGCCGCCAGTCGAGGCGCCGACCGGTCCGTGCCCCCACGCGGACGAGCAGAACCGTCGCGACGATCGCGACCGGGACGCCGACTCCGGTCGTGCGCAGCGCGAGGCTGTAGCCCTCGGGCAGGGTCATGAAGCAGATGACCGAGGCGACTGCAGCGAGCGCCGTCGCCGCACCCCGGCCCAAGCGCGGCTCGAGCGAGACGGCGAGGACGGGCAGGACCCAGAGGTAGTACCAGGGCAGGAACACCGGCGCCAGCACGACCGCGGCCAGCATCGCCCAGCCGATCCCCCGGACGACCCGGGCCCGGTCCTCCCGTGCAGCGGCCTCGTCAGCCAGGCCGACTCGGTCCAGAGCCTTGGCGGCGCCCAGCCAGACGAGGACGAGCAGCAGCGCGAGCACGACCAGGCCGGCCGCCCTCGCCGCACTGACTGCCGGGTCGCGCCAGTCGCCCTGACCGAGCAGGTGGCCGATCGCCTGGACCGCGATGCCCAGCGAGGTCGGGATCGAGGTCCACTGCTCGTTCTTGCCCGGGGTCGAGGCCGGGTTGACCCAGCCGAACCCGAGGCCGGTGAGCACTGAGACCGCAACCATCGGCACCCCGGCGACCAGCACACTGAACAGCCCCGCACGCACGACCTGCCCCCAGGCCACCACGCCCTCGGACGAGGCACCCACGCGCCGAGGCTGAAGGCCGCGCGCCCACATCAGGGCGATGAAGGGCAGGGCGATGACGGCGGTGACCTTGACCATCGCGCCGAGGGCGATCACGAGGCACGCCACGACGAAGCGACGGCGCAGGGCGAGCGCGACCGCCGCCAGCACCGCAGCCACCATGAGCGCGTCATTGTGGGCGCCGCTGACGAAGTGGGCACCGACGAGCGGGCACGCCACACCGAGCCAGGTCGCCTTCCCGGTCGAGGCGCCGAGGCGCCGGGCGATGTCGGCCACCGCCCACGCGATGACGACAACGCCCACGACGGCGAGCAGCCGCAGCAGCAGCAGGGCCAGCCAGAGGTGGCCGCCGGAGACGGTGGCCACGCCACGCGCGAGGAGCAGCCAGAAAGGCCCGTACGGCGTCGGCGTGTCCAGCCAGGTCGGTGCCGTGGACGCCCGCCAGTCGGAGTCGAGCTCGCGCACCGCATGCTCGTACGGGTTGAGCCCATCCGCCCAGAGGGCACCTTGAGCGGCATACGAGTACAGGTCTCGGCTGTAGAGCGGCACGGACGCGACGAGCGGCACGAACCACAGCGCGATGGTGGTCCACCACCAGCGGAGCGACACCGGCGCCCACCGCAGCCGCCACCAGGCGACGACGAGGAGGCCCATCGCCAAGACGGATACCGTTGCCAGCAAAGGCGACCCACCGGTCGCGCGCCACGGCTCGATCCCCGGCCAGAGGATGCCGATGTTGAGCTCCGGCCGCGCGCCCGATCCCCATGACGAGGCCGCCAGAGCCACGGCGGCCGCGCACCCTGCCCACCGCCACAGCCCGCGATGCGACCCGCGAACCGGCGCCGGCTCGGATGCGGCGACCTCACCCATGGGTGACCGGCTCGTCCCCCCACGCGAGCAGGCGCCAGCCCGAGTCGGGGTCGCCCTCCATCGTCACGACGTGGGTGTTGTCGACACGTCGTGTGTCGAAGAACTCCGCCGGCAGGTGCAGCGTTGCGGCACACCACACGCGCATCGCGGCGCCGTGGCTGACCGCGACGGCCGACTCGTGGCCGTCCGTGGCGATGCGCCGGATCGCCGCCTCGTAGCGAGTCATGAAACCGACCCCGCTGTCCCCGCCCGGGATCGCGTGCGCCGGGTCGTCGCGCCAGCGGACGACGGCGTCGATGTAGGGCTTCCAGTCGGTCGACATCTCGTAGTCACCCGCCTGGATCTCGCGCAGCCCCGGCAGCACGACCATCGTCAGGCCGAGCAGCTCGGCGAGCGGCGCCGCCGTCTGCTGGGTGCGGACGAGGTCGGAGGTGTAGATCGCGCCGAGGTCCTCGCCCCCGAGGCGCGAGGCGAGCATGACCGCCTGCGAACGGCCCTCGTCGGTGAGGTCCAGCCCGGGCACGGCAGTGTCGAGCTGGCGCGAGACGTTGGCCTGGGTCTGGCCATGACGTACGAGGAAGAGCCGCACCGCTAGAGGCCCTTGATCGTCACGCCGGTGAGGCACTCGACACCCGTCTTCGGGCCCTTCCAGAAGCCCTCGACCTTGACGGGTGCGGTCGCTCCGGGCGCGACCGGCACCTCGACCTCCTTGCTCGCCACCTGCGAGCTGTCCGAGGTCTTGATGATGAAGACGCCGACCGAGAAGGTGTGCTGCTGCGTGTCGGAGTTCTTCAGCGTGCCGGTGAAGCTCCACACGTCGCCGGACGGCTCGCACGTGCCGCTGGTCAGGCTCGACGACGCGTCGTAGGGGTCCTCGTCGACCGCCGCCGATGGGTCGGAGGGCACATCGTCGGACGGTGTCACGGGTGCGATGGTGGGCTGGACGGGGACGCTCACGGTGGGCTCCAGACCTCCGCCCGGACTGGAGGGCGCCGGCTGGCCGCAGCCGGCGAGCGTGACGACCAGCCCGAGCCCGGCGGCATACGCCAGCGTCACGGGGGCCCAGCGCAGTGGAGTCCCCCGGCGGGGGTATGCCGTCAGGCGAGCAGGTGGTCCAGCTGAGTCGGGCACGGGTGGCCCCTTCCAGTCGCCTTCGCGTGCGTCCCCATTGTGCCTTCCGGGACGGTCACGGCAGGAACAGCCGCGCGGCAACGCCGGCAGCGATGATGACGAGGCCCGCGAGGACCGCGAGGGTGTCGGGCGTCCGCCACGGTGCGTCACCCGCCCACGTGCGCCGGCGGGCCTCGGCGAAGCCGCGGGCATCCATCGCAAGTGCGAGGTTGGAGGCCTGGCCGAGCGCGCCGACGAGCAACCCGCCCGTCACGACCACGGCCTCACGGGTCCGTGCCACGACGCCCGCGTCGGCGCGGATGCCGCGGACCCGCCGCGTCGTCATGAGCTCGACCCACAGCGCGTCGAACGCCTGGAGCCGCTGCAGCGCGGCCGTGGCGGCGACGACCGGACGCGCCGGTAGGTGCACTCGCTGGGCCAGGTGGTCACCGAGTCGCTCCGGGTCGATGAAGCCGACGACGACTGCAGAGGGGACGATGAGGCAGAGCACGCGCAGGGCGGCACCCGCCGCGACCTCGATGTCACGGCCGCCCAGCAGCCAGGCCGACCAGGCGACGCCGGCGACCGCGATCGCGGCCGGGGCCAGGCGAGCCAGCACTCCACGCAGGCGACCCTGCGGCCGCCGTCCGGGGCCGGGCGCGACGAGCCCGACGACCCCGAGGACGACCTCGACCGCGAGCACGGCCAGGCCCTGCCGCCAGCTCGACAGCAGGGCCGGGAGCGGAAGCACGCTGAGTGCGGCGAGGAGCAGGGCGAGCGGCCCGACGCGGGCCAGCAGCGGCCGCCGCTCGGGCTCGGGGTCAGCCGGCGGCTGCTCCGGCTGGGTCAGCGCGGCGACCCGGTCAGCCCGCGCGACGACACCCGGGTCGTGGGTCGTGACGACGACCGCGGACCCCTCCCGGCGTGCCGCGTCGAGGACGCCCGTCACGGCAGCCCAGGTGAGGCGGTCCTGGCCGACGGTCGGCTCGTCCGCGAGCACGAGCGCCGGCGCGTGCGCGATCGCCGAGGCCATCGCCAGACGGCGCTGCTCGCCACCCGAGAGCTGCCGCGGGTCGGCGTCGGCGAGATGGGTGAGGCCGAGGGCATCCAGCAGCGTGTCGACCCGCGCCTCCACCGCCCCGGCGCCGACCTGGACCGGCCCGTCGCCGGGTGGACTGGCAGGCAGGCCCAGTGCCCGCGGCGTCGCCAGGATGTCGTCGCGGACGGTTCGGCCGACGATGGCGCTGGCGGCGCGTTGCGGCACCCACGACACGACGCGCGCGAGGTCCTTGGCCCGCCACTCGCTCGGCGGCACCAGCCGCTCGCGCGCCGGACGGCGGCCCCCCGCCTCGCCCGGCGCGACCTCGCCCGGGGTCAGCGGCAGGGCCATCTCGACGGCTCCCGAGGTCGGGGCGACGAGCCCGCCCATCGCGGCCATGAGCGTCGACTTGCCCGCGCCGCTCGGGCCGACGATCGCCAGGGTCTCCCCCGCACGCACCTCGAGGTCCGCGTCCGCGACCGCCAGAGTCGACCTCGACTGCTCGCCGAGCCGGCGGCTCCGGCGCTCGACGTCGACGTCGCGTGCGGACACGACGACGCGCCCACGATGCACGACGGCTGAGGCCGCGGTCGAGCCCGCCGACCCCATCGGCAGCGACACTGCCACAGGCTCCGGGTCAGGCACGCCGGGCACCCAGATCCCTTGCGCCGCAAGCGATTCCCCCCGCTGCGCCAGCACGTCGTGTGGTTGACCGTCGGCGACCACAGCACCCTGTGCATCGAGAACGACGATCCGGTCGACGAGGTCGAGCCAGCCCTCCAGACGGTGCTCGACGACGACGAGGGTGAGGCCGCGACGAGCCACGACCTCGGCGACGACGGCGCGCACCTCGTCCGCCGTCACGGCGTCGAGCATGGCGGTCGGCTCGTCGAGCAGGAGGACCGACGGCTCCATGACGAGCGCCCCGGCGAGGGCGAGCCGCTGGGACTCGCCCCCGCTCAGCGTCGACGGCGGGCTGTCGGGAGACATCGTCAGCCCGACCTCAGCCAGCGCGGCGGCGACCCGCTGCGGCATCGAGCCGGGCACCGTCGAGACGTTCTCGAGCCCGAAGGCCACGTCACGCCCGACGGTCGAGGCGACGATCCCCGCACCCGGATCCTGGAGCACCAACCCGACAGCGCCCGGAACCTCTTGCGGTGCAACGCCATCCACCTCGACCGTGCCATGCAGGTCGCCGGAGTCGGCGGTGAGGAGCAGGCCGGCGACGGCTCTGAGCAGGGTCGACTTGCCCGACCCGCTCGGCCCGGCGAGCAGCACGCGCTCGCCGGGCTCGATCGTCAGGTCGAGATGCTCGAGGACCGGCCGGGAGCGGCCGTACGGGCGCCAGGTGAGGTCGCTGACCTCGACCCCGGCCCCCGACGGCGCACCCCCGTCCAGGCCGTCGCGAGAAGGCACGACGTCCGGCATCACCTCGAGCCGGCCAGCGTGCGGCGCTCGCGGACCTCCTGTCCCGGCGGGAACGGGTTGAGCGCACCGGCCGCTGCGAGGGCCTTCGTGATGCCGACCGACAGGAGCGAGCCGAACACGGCGACCGACGCACCGAGCAGGAACAGGTAGGCGATCTTGTAGCCCCAGCCCCAGTCGGTCCAGTAGGAGTACCACTCGTAGACGGCCTCGAACGCGCCGCCGAGGAAGCCGCCGATCACGAGCGGTGCCCAGCTGTAGACGGCATACGCGAAGAGGGCGAAGCCGATCTCGACGCCGAGACCCTGGACGAGGCCCGACACGAGCGTGGTCAGGCCCCACTGGGTGCCGATGAGCGCCGAGACGATCGCCGCGAGCAGCTCGGTGAAGAGGGCCGCGCCGGGGCGGCGGATGACGAGCATCCCGACCATGCCGGCGACGAGCCAGGGCCACGCGAACAGCGCCGCGAGCGGCGGGAAGCCCGCCGAGACCGCGTTGGAGGGGGCGGCATAGGCCAGGCCCCACGCCCAGTAGGCGACACCGAAGGCGACGCCCAGGAAGGCGCACGTGAGCAGGTCGATGGTGCGCCAGCGGGTCAGTGGACCGCTGGCAGTGATGGTGGTGGACATGTCTGATCTCCCGGGTTCCGATGGATACCTCGGGGAGGCCAGCTGGCGGCATACGTGCGTATGCCGTGCAGTGGCCTGAGAATTACCGACTTCCTTCGCCGGTGCTAACCGGAGCAGGTTCGAGGGTCTGCGGCCTGGCCCTTCTGGGCTGCCGCACTCTCAGCGCAAGGGCGCTCCCCTGTCGTGATGAATGGGTCGTGCTGTTCAGTTGTGTATTCGGTTGTCGGGGTGACTTTACCCCGCCCTCATGGGACAGTCACAGCATGGCTGCCAAGCGGACCGAACCGGCCCAGCGACCCGACGAGAAGCCCCACCGTACCGCCGCCGGCGGGTTCGTCTGGAGGGTCATGTCAACCGGGACCACGCTGCTTGCAACCGCGGTCGCGACCAAGGTCGCGCGGCGTGGCTGGAAGGTCGCCACCGGCCGCAACGTGCCGGTGCGGCGCGACTTCGACAACGAGCGCACCCGCGACGTCGTCCTGTTCACCGCGCTCTCCTCGATGCTCGTCACGACCGCGCGCGTCGCCGCCGAGCGGGGAGCGGTCGAGTACTACCGCAAGTCCGCCGGCCACCTCCCCCAGGCGCTGGAGAGCGAGAAGCTCACCCCCGAGGACGTCAAGGCGCACAACAAGCTCGTGCGCAAGACGGCACGCCGGGACTACCGCCTGCAGAAGGCGATCAACCGGGCCGGTAAGGGGCGCTAGGCCCCGCCCGCGCGCACGACCCCGGACTCGTAGGCCAGCACGACGACCTGCACGCGGTCGCGCAGCCCGAGCTTGGCGAGCACGCGACCGACGTGCGTCTTCACCGTCGCCTCCGCGACGTGCAGCGTGGCTGCGATCTCGGCGTTGTTGAGGCCCCGGCCGACCGCCTCGAACACCTCGCGCTCGCGGTCGGTCAGCAGGCCGAGGCGGTCGGCGGTGCGCGAGGACGTGCCGCCCGGCAGCGTCGGGACGAACCGGTCGAGCAGGCGCCGGGTCGGCCCGGGGGCCACGACGGCGTCCCCCGCGTGCACCGCCCGGATGGCCGAGAGCAGCTCGGCCGGGCCGGCGTCCTTGAGCAGGAAGCCCGCCGCCCCGACCCGCAACGCGGCGTAGACGTACTCGTCGAGGTCGAACGTCGTCAGGACCAGCACGCGCGGACGCGGCTCCGGCCGGCCGAGGATCCGCCGGGTGGCCTCGATCCCGTCGAGGCGCGGCATCCGGACGTCCATGAGGATCACATCCACGGCGCGGCCCGGCACAGCGTCGACGGCCGCCTGCCCGTCCGAGCACTCGGCGACGACCTCGATGCCCGGCTCGGCGTCGAGGACCATCCGGAACCCGGCGCGCACCAGCGCCTGGTCGTCCACGAGCATGATGCGGATCGGCTGCTCAGCCATGGGCGGCCTGCGTCGGGATCGTGGCGAGGACTTCGAAGCCGCCACCGGGCCGCGGGCCGGCGGTGAGGGTGCCGCCGTGGACGGCGACCCGCTCGCGCATGCCGTGCAGGCCGTGTCCCCGACCGTCATCGACGCTCGCAGCGCCGACTCCGTTGTCGCACACGGAGATTCGCAGCCTGGTTGGCCGCTCCTCCACCTCCACTGTCGCGCTGGCACCGGGACCGGCGTGCTTGATGACGTTGGTCAGCGACTCCTGCACGACCCGGTATGCCGCCAGGTCGAGCCCCATGGGCCGCGGGGCCTCCCCGCCCGCTGGGGCCAGCCGGACAGCCAGCGTGACCGGCACCCCGGCCGACCGAACGCCGGCCACGAGGTCGTCGAGCAGGTCGAGACCTGCCGCGGGAGCGAGCTCCATGCCGGTGTCAGGGTCGCGCAGGACGCCGACCAGCCGGCGGGTCTCACCGAGCGCGTCGCGGGCCGTGCTGCCGATGGTGTGCAACGCGCCCACAGACCGGGCCAGCGCGCCCTCGGGACTGCGCTCGGCGGCATACGCGGCGCCGTCGGCCTGCACGACGATCACCGACAGCGCGTGCGCGATGACGTCGTGCATCTCGCGAGCGACCGAGGCACGCTCCTGCTGCGCCGCGAGCTGGAGCTCCTGCTCGCGCACCCGCTCGATCCGCTCGGCACGCTCCTGGAGGTCTGCGAGGCGCTGGAGACGGGCCCGTTTGAGGTCGCCCAGCGTCCACGCGGACAGCGACGTGCCCGCGCACGCGATGAAGGTGAACACGACCGCTCCCGTGGTCGGGGTCGCACCGCCCACGCCGGTGAACCGCCACGCCGCGATCGCGGAGCCGAGCGCGGCCACGACCAGACCCGCCAGGCGCACTGGTCGGCGGCGCTCGTAGGCGGCCAGCGAGTAGATGGCGACGAGGAACGCGACGTCCCCCGGCAGCAGGTTGTCGTACGGGACGACGCGCAGCGCGAGGGCGACGCTCACCACGCCGAAGGCCAGGGCCGGACGGGTGCGCCGCACGATGAGCGCGAGGTTGGCCAGGCCCGTGACGATGCTCCACCAGTAGCCCTGACCGGCGCCTGCCATGACCAGGCTGAGCAGCGAGAGCGCTCCCGCGAGCGGGACGTCGAGGAGCATCGGGCGGCGCTGCAGCCAGTCGTAGACGGTCCCCTCGGTCACGACCACGAGCCTAGGTGAGCCGCGAGAGTGGGTCGTCAGACTGCGGTCTGACATCACGGGGCCACGAATCTGCGCTGGCCCTTCCCGCGGACGGTCCGGAGATGGTGTGCTTGGTAGGAGAGCCCGTCCGGAGGAGGTGTGCCGATGGAGGCGCAGGTTGGTGACCGCATCACGATGGCTGCCGAGCACGTCGGGCAGTCGACTCGCGAGGGCACGATCGTCGAGGTCAAGGGCCCCGACGGCGGGCCGCCGTACGTCGTCGAGTGGGCCGACGGGCACACCGGGCTGATCCACCCGGGTCCCGGCTCGGTCCTCAAGTGTGTCCATGCCAACGGGGACTCCCACACCTGAGGCGGCTCAGAGGTCGAGCGCTCGCACGATCGGCACGCCCGCGCGGTAGCTGAGGTGCAGGTGGCTCGGTCCATCGATGAGGGCGAGCTCGGCAGGCTGCCCGGACGCGACCCGGCGGTCGAGGCCGAGCGAGCGCGCCGACACCGCTGTGGCTGCGTGCAGCGCCTCGGCGGGCGTCATGCCCATCTCCCGCACGGCCAGGGCGATGGCGAACGGCATCGACGAGGAGTAGCAGGTGCCGGGGTTGCAGTCCGAGGCGAGCGCCACCTCGACGCCGGCGTCGATGAGCCCGCGCGCGTCCGGGTAGGGCGACCGGGTCGAGAACTCCACCCCGGGCAGCAGGGTCGCGACGGTCGTCCCGCGGGCGGCCACGAGGGCTTCGACGTCGGCGTCGTCGAGGAACGTGCAGTGGTCGACGCTGGACGCTCCGAGCTCGCAGGCGAGCCGCACGCCGGGGCCGTGCCCGAGCTGGTTGCCGTGCACCCGCAGGCGCAGCCCGGCTGCGCGACCCGCTTCGAGGATCGTGCGCGCCTCGTCGCCGTCGAAGGCGTGCGATGAGTGCGGCTCGCAGAACACGTCGATGCTCTCGGCAAGGTCCGCACCCCCCGCGTCCCGGATCGCCGTCAGCATCGGGCCGGTGACGAGGTCGACGTATGCCGCACGGTCGGCGGCATACTCCGGCGGCACCACGTGCGCGCCGAGGAACGTCGTGTGGGTGGTGACCTCACGCGCGATGCGCAGCGACCGCAGCTCGTCCTCGAGGGTGAGCCCGTAGCCGCTCTTGATCTCGACGGTGGTCGTGCCCTGGGCCCGCATCTCGGCGACCCTCGCCGCGACGAGTGACCGGAGCTCGTCGTCGGACGCGGCCCGGGTAGCCGCGACGGAGACCTTGATGCCTCCGCCGTCATAGGGGGCGCCGGTCATCCGCGCGGCGAACTCCGCCGAGCGGTCGCCCGCGAACACGAGGTGCGTGTGCGAGTCGACGAAACCGGGGATCACCGCGCGGCCGCCGAGGTCACGGCGCTCGTCCGCGTCGGGCGCCTCACTTTCGGGTCCGACCCACTCGATGACCCCGTCGGACACGACGACCGCCGCGTCGCGGACGATGCCGAGCAGCCGGTCGCCGGCGTCGTCGTGGCCGCCCGGTCGACTCGAGGCATCCCCACGCTCAGGGTCGTTCGTGACGAGCTCCGCGATGCCGGTGACCAGCATGCTCATACGTGGACCCCGCCGGCGACCCGGTCGATGGCGCTGCCGAGGAGCCGGCCGACGTCGCCGATGCGGTGCCGCCCGTCGCTGACGACGACGTCACCGCCGACCACGACGGTCGAGACGTCCGAGGCGACGCACGAGTAGATGATCTGGTCGGGCGCCGAGCCCGCGGTGTTGACGGTGTCGGTGCGCACGGTGACGAAGTCGGCCAGCCCGCCCTTGGACAGGTGCCCGCCGTCGGACCAGCCGAGAGCGCGGTAGCCGTTGAAGGACGCGGCGAGGAGCAGGTCGTTGGCCGAGAACCGGTCGCGCTCGTTGGTGATGAGCCGCTCGTGCATCTCCACGCCGCGCAGCTCCTCGAACGGGTCGATGACCACGTGCTGGTCCGAGCCGAGAGACAGGGGTGCGCCGGCGTCGTGCAGCGCCCGCGCCGGGCCGATGCCGTCGGCCAGGTCACGCTCCGTCGTCGGGCAGAAGCAGGCACCGGTGCCCGTGCCGCCGAGCAGCTCGATGTCACGGTCGGTCAGGTGCGTCGCGTGGACGCTGGTCAGGTGGCTCCCGAGGGCGCCCGCCTCGTCCAGCAGCTCGGTCGGGGTCATGCCGTAGTACATCTGGCACGCGAGGTTCTCGCCGTGCTGCTCGGACAGGTGCACATGCAGCGGCAGCTCACCGGCCGCCTCGACGACCTTCGGCAGGTCCTCGCGCCGCACCGCTCGCACCGAGTGGATCGCCGCGCCGAGCCGGACGCGGTTCGAGGGCTTGCGGGCAGCCATCCGCTCCGCCCACGCGTCGACCGAGCCGTCGCTGAACCGCAGCTGGCCGGGGTGCAGCTCGACGTGCCCGCCCCCGTTGAGCCCACCCTCGAGGTAGCACGTGTCGAGGAGAGTGAGCCGGATGCCGGCCTCCTCGGCCGCCTGCCGCACGGCGAGGCCCATCGCGTTGGGGTCGCCGTACCGCTGGCCACCGGGCCGGTGGTGGACATAGTGGAACTCGCCGACCACGGTGATGCCCGCCAGGACCATCTCGGCGAACACCGCCCGCGCGAGCGCGAAGTACGTGTCGGGGTTCAGCTGCTCCGCGGCGGCATACATCTGCTCGCGCCAGCTCCAGAAGTTGCCTCCCCCGCCGTTGACTCGACCGCGCAGCGCGCGGTGGAAGGCGTGGCTGTGGGCGTTGGCCATCCCGGGCAGCGTGACGCCGCGCAGCTGGACGTCGCTCGGCTCCGGGTCGGCGTCGACCAGGACCTCCTTGAGCAGCCCGTCCGAGGTGACGAGCCGCACGCGGCGTGCGAACCCACCGGTGAGCCAGGCACTCTCGCACCAGAAGGAGTTCATCGCTTCCTGCTCATCGCGTCGAGTCCTTCATGAGCGTCCTTCCGTGTGCACAGCGCGGTGACGACCGTGGTGAGGGCCTGGACCCCATGGTGACAGTCTGCGGGAGAAGCCCACTCGGCGGGTGAGTGGGACACGCCGGTGGGGTTGCGCACGAAGAGCATCGCGCTCGGAATCCCATGCGTGGCAAGGATTCCCGCGTCATGGCCCGCCCCCGTGCCGAGCAGGGGCGCATCGGGCAGTATGCCGTGCAGCCGGGACACGAGGGACGCGTCGAAGCGCGTCGTGGGAGTCCACGACTCGAGGGTCGTCGTGCCGCCGTCGCGGCTCACGACCGACCCGACCGCGTCCACCGTCGACTGGACTGCGTGCTCGCTGCGCCCCCGGGCGTCGAGCCATGCGGTGACGTGGCTCGGGATCGCGTTGACGCCACCGGGCTCGACGACCACCTTGCCGACCGTCGCGACGCAACCCAGGCCGACGGCATACGAGCGGGCGGCCTGCACGACGGCGGCGAGCCCGAGCATCGCGTCGCGGCGGTCCTCGATGCGCGTGGTGCCGGCGTGGTTCGCCTCGCCCGGGATGTCGATGCGCCAGCGGCCGTGAGGCCAGATGTCGGTGCCGACCGCGACCGCGCGGGCGGGGTCGTCGAGCACCTCGCTGCCGTCGGGCGCGAGCGCGAGCGCCTTGCCCTGCTCGACGTGCAGCTCGACGAAGCGACCGATGCGGCGCAGCGTCTCCTCGTCGCGCCCGAGCTGCTCCGGGTCGCGGCCGGCGTCCTGCCAGGCCCGCGCCATCGAGATGCCGTCGGTGTCGGTCAGGGACCGGGCCCGGTCGGCGTCGAGGGCACCGGTGATGATGCGCGAGCCCGCGCAGGCGATGCCGAACCGCGCGCCCTCCTCGTCGACGAAGTTCACCACCCCGAGCGGCACGTCGGGCTCGACGCCCGCTTCGCGCAGCGCATCGACCGCCGCGAGGGCGCTGACCACCCCGAGCGGGCCGTCGAAGGCGCCCCCGTCGGGCACGGAGTCGAGGTGCGAGCCGATGACCACACCCGGCGTCGTGTCGGGGTCACCCCACCAGGCCCACTGGTTGCCGGCGCGGTCCTCGACCACGTCGAGCCCTCGCTCGGCACACTCGCCCGCGAACCACTCCCGCAGGTCGCGGTCGGTGCGCGTCCACGCGTACCTCCGGTAGCCACCGGTGTCGGCGGCCCGACCGATGGGCTCGAGGTCGGCCCACATCCGGTCGAAGCTGGTCGTCACTGCGCTCATCACTCCTCGGTATGCCGGTGGAGCACACCGACGTCGTCACTACCCTTGCTCACATGGACCCTGACCGCGATGACACCGCTGAGCGTAGCGACTCGGCGCCGATCCGCACGCCGGCGATCGACGCGGTCCGCGCCGCCGGCATCTCGCACACCGTCACCCGGCATGGCAGGGTCGGGAGCCTCGAGGAGGCCGCCGCGGCCAGGGGCATCGAGCCGCGGGACCTCATCAAGACTCTCGTCGTGCGCAGGTCGGAGGACGAGCATGTCTTCGTCCTCGTACCCGGTGACCGCACCTTCTCCTGGCCCAAGGTCCGGGCCCTGCTCGGGACCAACCGCATCTCGATGCCCGACGCCGCGGCCGCCAAGGCGGTGACCGGCTACGAGCGGGGCACCATCACGCCGTTCGGGTCCGCCCAGCGCCTGCCGGTCATCGCCGACACGCACCTCGTCGGCCGCACGATCTCGCTCGGCGGCGGTGCGCACGGCGTCGGGCTCACGCTGAGCGGCGACGACGTGATCCGCGAGCTGGGCGCGACGGTGGCCGACATCTCCGACGAAGAGGTCCGCCGCCCAGGCTGAGTCCGCCTGCGCCGACCTCTCCGCCTGCGCGAGCCTCTCCGCCTGCGCCAGCCTCTCCGGCTGCGCCGACCTCCACGCTGCCAGGGCGCCCCAGTCCGTCCCGGTCGGGTGAGCGCTCCGTCCCACGCGCCCCACCAGTCCCACGGGGCGGTGGTACGGCTGAGACTGGGCGCTCACTCGACCGGGCATGGGGCTGTCGTGCTCAGCCTTCCTGCATCGGGATGCGGACGCCACGCTCGTGCGCGACCCGGTCGGCGATCTCGTACCCGGCGTCGACGTGCCGGATAACGCCCATGCCGGGGTCGTTGGTGAGGACGCGGGCGAGCTTCTGCGCGGCGAGGTCCGTGCCGTCGGCGAGGGACACCTGGCCGGCGTGGATCGAGCGCCCGATGCCGACACCGCCACCGTGGTGGATCGACACCCAGCTGGCGCCGGAGCTCGTGTTGACGAGGGCGTTGAGCAGGGGCCAGTCGGCGATCGCGTCGGAGCCGTCGGCCATGGCCTCGGTCTCGCGGTACGGGCTCGCGACCGAGCCGGAGTCGAGGTGGTCGCGGCCGATGACGATCGGGGCGCTGACCTCTCCGGTGCGGACCAGCTCGTTGAAGGCGAGCCCGGCCTTGTCGCGCTCGCCGTAGCCGAGCCAGCAGATGCGCGCCGGCAGGCCCTGGAACGCGATCCGCTCCTGCGCCCCACGGATCCACTTGTGGAGGCGGTCGTTGTCGGGGAAGAGGTCGAGCACGGCCTTGTCGGTCGCGGCGATGTCCTTCGGGTCGCCCGAGAGAGCGGCCCACCGGAACGGGCCCTTGCCCTCGCAGAAGAGCGGCCGGATGTATGCCGGCACGAACCCCGGGAACTCGAACGCGCGGTCGTACCCGCCGAGTCGCGCCTCGTCACGGATCGAGTTGCCGTAGTCGAAGACCTCGGCGCCGGCGTCCTGGAACTCGACCATCGCCTGCACGTGCTTGGCCATCGAGGCCCGGGCGCGGTCGGTGAAGTCCTCGGGCTTCTTCTCGGCGTACTCGGCCCAGTCCTCGAGCGCGATGCCCTCGGGGAGGTAGGACAGCGGGTCGTGCGCCGACGTCTGGTCGGTGACGATGTCGATGTCCACGCCGCGCCGGAGCAGCTCGGGGAAGATCTCGGCCGCATTGCCGACGACACCGACGGACCAGCCGCGCCGCTCCTGCTTGGCGCGTAGGGCCTTGTCCACCGCGTCGTCGAGGTTGTCGGCGACCTCGTCGAGATACCGGTGCTCGACCCGGCGGTGCAGGCGCGCGGGGTCGACGTCGACGATGAGGCAGGCGCCGTCGTTGAGGGTCACCGCCAGGGGCTGGGCGCCACCCATGCCGCCGCAGCCGCCCGTGAGGGTCAGCGTGCCGGCGAGCGTGCCGCCGAACTTCTTCTCGGCGATCGCGGCGAAGGTCTCGTAAGTGCCCTGGACGATGCCCTGCGTGCCGATGTAGATCCACGACCCGGCCGTCATCTGGCCGTACATCGTCAGGCCGAGGTGCTCGAGTCGCCGGAACTCCGGCCACGTGGCCCAGTCGCCGACGAGGTTGCTGTTGGCGATGAGCACGCGCGGCGCCCACTCGTGGGTCTGGAAGACACCGACGGGTCGGCCCGACTGGACGAGCATCGTCTCGTCCTGCTTCAGCGTGGTCAGGGTGCGGACCATCGCGTCGAAGGACTTCCAGTCGCGGGCCGCGCGCCCGGTGCCGCCGTAGACGACGAGGTCGTCGGGCCGCTCGGCGTTCTCGGGGTCGAGGTTGTTCATGAGCATGCGCAGCGGAGCCTCGGTGGCCCACGACTGTGCGGTCAGCTGGGTGCCGCGCGGGGCGCGAACGGGACGTGCACCGTCCATGTCAGTTTCCTTTCTCGGCTCGGCGAGCTTCGGTCGGGTTCGAGGTGGGGTGGGGATCGGGGATCAGCGGAGGGGGCCGGTGGCGGTCTCGGCGGCGGCGACGACGGAGCGGTCCTGCACCGCGTGCCACGCGCCCTCGATGTCCGGCGCCAGGAAGCGGTCGGGCCCCGGCGCGGTGTTCGTCACGGCGTCCATCGCCTGGATCACCGCCGCGGACGCCGGACCCGGCTCGATGGGAGCCCGCAGCTGGATGCCGCGCGCCGCGGTGAGCAGCTCGATGGCGAGCACCCGGCTGAGCGCGTCGACCGACCGGCGCAGCTTCCGCGCAGCCGACCAGCCCATCGAGACGTGGTCCTCCTGCATGGCCGAGCTCGGGATGGAGTCGACCGAGGCCGGCGCCGCGAGCCGCTTCAGCTCCGAGACCATGGCGGCCTGGGTGTACTGCGCGATCATGAAGCCCGAGTCGACGCCGGGGTCGTCGGCCAGGAACGGCGGCAGCCCGTGGTTGCGGGCCTTGTCGAGGAACCGGTCGGTGCGGCGCTCGGCCATCGACGCGACATCGGCGGCGACGATCGCGAGGAAGTCGAGGACGTAGGCCACCGGAGCACCGTGGAAGTTGCCGTTGGACTCGACGCGGCCGTCCTTGGTCACGACCGGGTTGTCGACGGCGGAGGCGAGCTCTGCGGCGGCGACCCGCGCGGCGTGCTCGACGGTGTCGCGGGCGCCGCCGTGCACCTGCGGGGCGCACCGGAGCGAGTAGGCGTCCTGGACCCGAGTGTCGTCGTCGGTGTCGTGCGAGGCGCGGATCGGCGAGTCCGCCATGACAGCAAGGATGTTCGCCGCCGATGCTGCCTGGCCCGGATGCGGGCGCAGCTCGTGGAGGTCGGCGCGGAACACGTTGTCGGTGCCCATCAGCCCCTCGACACTCATGGCGGCCGAGATGTCGGCGACCTTGAGCAGATGCCGCAGGTCGTCGATGGCGAGAACGAGCATGCCCAGCATGCCGTCGGTCCCGTTGATGAGGGCCAGACCCTCTTTCTCACGAAGCTCGATCGGCTGTATGCCGTTGGCCACCAACGCTGTTCGCGCGTCGGTCAGGTTGCCGTCGCGGTCTCGGACGGGGCCCTCGCCCATCGCGGCCAGGGCGCAGTGCGCGAGGGGCGCGAGGTCGCCCGAACAGCCGAGCGAGCCGTACTCGTGCACGACCGGGGTGATCCCCGCACTCAGCATCGCGGCATACGTCCGCGCGGTCTCGAGGCGTACGCCGGTGCGCCCGGTGGCGAGCGTCGAGAGGCGCAGCAGCATGAGGGCCCGCACGACCTCCCGCTCGACCTCCGGGCCGGTGCCGGCGGCGTGGGAGCGCACCAGCGACCGCTGGAGCTGGGCTCGCAGGTCGGAGGGGATGTGCCGGGTGGCCAGCGCGCCGAAACCGGTGGAGACGCCGTAGTGCGGCTTCGTGTCGTGGGCGAGGGCCTCGACGACCGACCGGCTGCGGGCGATCTCGGTCTCGGCGTCCGGCGACAGGTCGACCCGGGCGTCGTGCCGGGCCACCGCGATGACGTCCTCGAAGGAGAGCGGGCCGACACCGACGGAGACGGTTGTCGTCGAGGTCCCTGGAAGCGTAGTGCTCATGCGAGATCACCATTCTGAGACAGCCGCGGCGCCGGCGTGGCCTGGACGCAGCGGAGCGAGTGAGGAACGAGCGAGCGCAGCGGAGGAAGGCCACGCCCCCGGGGCGTCGCGGCACGCGCCGGGGCGAAGCGAGGCGCCAACAACTCAGTGCTCATGACAACCATGGAACCGCCAGAACGGTGGCGATTCACCCCCCGCAGGAGCACAATTGTCTGGGATACGAGACGCTGACGATCGCGGGTCGAGGAGGTGGGGACGACGTCCAACGCACCTGCGGCCGCCAACGCGCTCGATGTGCTGGAGCACCTCTCGCGTCACGCCGAGCCCGTCCCGGCGGCATCCATCGCCCGTGACCTGGGGCTGCCGCGCAGCTCGGTCTACCACCTGCTCAAGGTCCTCGCCGCCCGCGGGTACGTCACCCACTACCCCGAGGAGCGTCGCTTCGGGCTCGGCCCCGCGGCATACGAGCTCGGCTCCGCGTACCAGCGCCAGGCTCCGCTCGCGCGCGTCGCGCGGGCTGCGATGCGCCGCCTCGTCGACCAGTGCGGCCGCAACGCCCACTTCGCGACGCTCGACGGCCGCGACGTCATCTACCTGCTCGAGGAGCGCGCGCCGGGGCAGCCGATGCTCGTCACCGATGTCGGGGTCCGGCTGCCCGGCCACCTCACCGCGAGCGGGCTCGCCATGCTCTCGGCACTGCCGGCGAGCCAGGTGCGCGCGCTGTATCCCGACCGGGCCTCGTTCGTGCAGCGCAACGGCACCGGACCGCGGTCACTTGCCGAGCTGCGCGGCATACTCACGCGGACCCGCGCCGACGGCCACGCCCGCGAGGAGGGCACGGTCACGCCCGACCTCTCCTCGGTCGCCGTCCCCGTGCTCGACCGCGTCGGCCGGCCCCTGGCCGCCATCGCCGTGACCCTGCGGTCGACGGACGCGACGCCTGAGCACGTCGCCGACCTCGTGGCGCGGGCTCGCGCGACCGCCGAGGACATCTCCCGCCGGCTCAGCCCGAGTGGGCGCGGACCCTAGGGTGGGGCCATGCGCGCCATCACGGTCCAGGAGCCAGGAGATGCCGACCAGCTCGTCCTCGACGAGGTTCCCGACCCGGTGCCCGGCCCGGGCGAGGTGCTCGTCGACGTCGTCGCCGCGGGTGTGAACCGCGCCGACATCATGCAGCGGCAGGGTCACTACGCCCCGCCACCCGGCGCCTCCGAGTACCCCGGCCTCGAGGTGAGCGGACGCATCGCGGCGCTCGGCCGGGACGTCACGGGCTGGCACGTGGGTGACGAGGTCTGCGCGCTGCTCGAGGGCGGCGGCTACGCCGAGCGGGTCGCCGTTCCGGTCGGCCAGCTGCTGCCCGTGCCGCAGGGCGTGACGCTCGAAGAGGCAGCCGCACTGCCCGAGGTCACCG
The DNA here is from genome assembly GCF_053603855.1 of Monashia sp. NPDC004114. NCBI lineage: Bacteria > Bacillati > Actinomycetota > Actinomycetes > Micrococcales > Intrasporangiaceae > Intrasporangium > Monashia sp. NPDC004114. The sequence continues at coordinate 97,663 of NZ_JBSGGK010000017.1, forward strand.
CGACGGTGTGGTCCAACGTCTTTCTCGTCGCCAACATCCAGCCGGGACAGTTCCTGCTCGTCCACGGCGGCAGCTCGGGCATCGGGACGATGGCCATCCAGCTCGCCAGGGCTGTGGGTGCCCATGTGGCCGTCACCGCCGGCAGCGCGGAGAAGCTCGCGGCGTGCCGCGCGCTGGGCGCCGAGATCCTCGTCAACTACAAGGACGAGGACTTCGTCCAGAAGGTCCGCGAGGAGACCGGCGGCCACGGCGCAGACGTCGTCCTGGACAACATGGGCGCGAAGTACCTCGGCCGCAACGTCGAGGTCCTCGCCACCAACGGCCGGCTCGTGACGATCGGCCTGCAGGGCGGCCGCAAGGCGGAGCTCGACATGGGCATGCTGATGGCCAAGCGGGGCGCCGTGATCGCCACGACCCTGCGCGCCCGCCCGGCCACGGAGAAGGCGGCGATCGTCGCGGCAGTGCGCGAGCACGTCTGGCCGCTCGTCGAGTCCGGTGACGTGCGGCCGGTCGTCCACTCGCGGCACCCCCTCGGGCGCGCCGCCGACGCCCATCGCGAGATGGAGGCCTCCGGCCACATCGGGAAGATCCTGCTGACCACCTGACCTGTCCGACTCGTCCGGTGACGCAGCGCCGACGGCGGCGTACCGTCGACAGATGGACCACTTCGGCAGGAAGCGGCCCCCGACCCGCGGGAGGTTTCTGAGGTGTTCATCCAGGTAATCCAGGGCACGTGCAACGACGTCGACGCGATGCACCGGCAGATGGACCGGTGGCGTGACGAGCTCGAGCCGGGCGCCATCGGCTGGCTCGGCGGGACGTACGGAGTGACGGACGACAACGAGTTCATGGGGATCGTGCGTTTCGACTCGCGTGAGTCGGCAGAACACAACTCGATGCGTCCGGAGCAGGGCGCCTGGTGGGAGGAGACGGCCCGACTCTTCGACGGCGAGGCGACGTTCCACGACTGCGACGACGTGACGATGATGCTCGACGGCGGCTCCGACTCCGCCGGCTTCGTCCAGGTCATCCAAGGCCGCCTGAGCGACTCCGAGAAGTTCCGGATGATGATGGACCAGCCGATGGACATGCTCCACAAGGCACGGCCGGACATCATCGGCGGCACCATCGCGATCGACAAGGACGGCTTCTTCACCCAGACCATCGCGTTCACGACCGAGGCCGAGGCGCGCGAGGGCGAGATGAAGGAGATGCCCGCCGAGATGATGGACCAGATGTCCGACATGAACTCGGCCATGAGCGACGTGTCGTACCACGACCTGCACCACCCGTGGTTCGCCTCGGCCGGCATGCGCTGAGCACACTGGACGCGACGGGCTTGCGCTCCCCCTGAGATACTCGGTATTCATCGCCTGAGCAGGTTATATACCGAGTATCCAGGGGGTCGCTCATGTCGGCGAAGCAGGGGCTGCTCGCGCTGCTCGCCGAGGAGCCGATGTATGGCGCCCGGCTGCGCAGCGAGTTCGAGGCCCGCACCGGCGGGACCTGGCCGCTCAACGTCGGGCAGGTCTACAGACCCTCGCGCGCCTCGAGCGCGACGGTCTGGTCGAGCCCGCCGCGCCGAAGCCCGAGGCCGCCGACGACGAGGGCCGCATCGTCTACCGCCTGACCGACCGGGGCCGCGCCGCCACCGCCTCCTGGTGGCTCACGCCGGTCGACCGGGACAGCACCCCGCGCGACGAGCTCGTCATCAAGCTCGCGCTCGCGGTCTCCTCCCCGGGTGTCGACGTGCCGCGAGTCGTCCAGACCCAGCGCACGGCGACCTTGAAGCACCTTCGCGACCTCACGCGGCTCAAGAGCCGCGCCGAGGACTCGTCGGACGAGGGCGTGGCACCACGCGACATCGCCTGGCTCCTCGTCCTGGAGAACCTGCTCTTCGCGGCCGAGGCGGAGGTCCGCTGGCTCGACCACGTCGAGTCCACACTCGCCCGCCACGGCTCGCTGCACGGCCCCTTCGGTATGCCGGCCGGCGACGTCACGGAGGACGACGACCTTCGCGACGCGGCCCGGTCGCACAGCGCTGCCGGTGCCGGCTCTGGACGGGAGGGCCGGTCGTGACCGCGGCGCCGCCCACCGCCCGCCCCGCTCTCGTGCTCGACGACGTGACTCGCGTCCACGGCGCGGGACAGACCGAGGTCGTCGCGCTGAGCCATGCGTCGCTGACGGTGTCATCTCAACCTCATCCCCCAGCCTGACGGCCGCCGAGAACATCGGGCTCCCGCTGGAGCTCGACGGGTGGTCCGTGCGGCGCGCCCGAGGGCAGGGGCTCGACGCCCTCGAGCAGCTGCGGCTGCGTGATCTCGCGGACCGGTACCCCGACCAGATGTCCGGCGGCCAGCAGCAGCGGGTCGCGATCGCCCGCGCCCTCGGCCAGTCCGAGTCGGCTCCGCTGCTGGGCACGCTCGGCGGCGTCGGAGCCACGCGGCGCAGCAGGCGAGCGATGGCTGCGTCACAAGCGGTCTACCTCTCGCCCATCGGTGCGGTCGTCGGCGTGGCGCGGTTCCCGTCGTGGCCGGGATCCTTGCCTGGGTGTCGATCCGGCGTGCCCCCGTGGTGACCCGCCGCACCACCTGGTGACGCGAGCCGCGCGGTTGGGGGTAGGCGTGAGGCAGGATGGAAACATGAGCGACGACGCGACGCAGCAGGGCCAGAGCATCGAAGGCATCACACCGGACGACCCGCGCATCGTCGTGGTCACCCCCGACGGGATGGGAGTCGCCACGGCGCCCAACGGCCAGTCGCCCGACCGGCCCGCCGACGACGGTCCCGAGCGCCAGCGCACCAACCCGGCCGACCTCGTCGAGGAGCCGGCGAAGGTGATGCGCATCGGGTCGATGATCAAGCAGCTGCTCGAAGAGGTGCGCAACTCCCCGCTCGACGAGGCGGGCCGGCGCCGCCTCGCCGACATCCACCACCGGTCGATCGAGGAGCTCAAGGACGGCCTCGCCCCGGAGCTGGTCGAAGAGCTCGACCGGATCGCCCTGCCGTTCCGCGACGAGGAGCCGAGCGACGCCGAGCTCCGCATCGCGCAGGCCCAGCTCGTCGGCTGGCTCGAGGGCCTGTTCCACGGCATCCAGACCGCGCTCGTGGCCCAGCAGATGGCAGCGCAGCAGCAGCTGGCCCAGATGCGCGCCCTGCCGCCGGGGCCCGGGGCCTCCTACGGCATCCCGCCCGGCCACCAGCAAGGACCGGACCAGCGGCGCGAGGGCGGCCCGACCGGCCAGTACCTCTGAGACCTCCCCTGAGATCAGGTCAGAGCCGGTCGGTGGTCCGACTCTGGCGCATGTCGGCGGCGCGTGTGATGTATCGAAGTGACCACTCGACGTGTGTCTCCTGGTCGAGTGGCCGCTTCGTCACAGCCAGCTCGACCGCTCGCGCTCGGTCGGCACGCACGACGGGTCCCACTGGCTGAAGGGCGAGGCCAGCTTGTACTTGTAGTCGGGCTGCCGCAGCAGCACGACCGGCTGCGCGTTCTCAGGGTTCTCCAGCGACTCGAAGTACTCCACGCTCCAGTGGAACCAGCGCATGCAGAAGAGCCGCATCGTCAGGCCATGCGTGACGATGACGACGTTGCGGGGCGCCGTCGGCGTGACGAAGTTGCGGAACATCGACTCGAGGAAGGTCGACACCCGGTCGTAGACGTCGGATCCCGACTCCCCGTCGGTGAAGCGGTAGTAGAAGTGGCCGTAGCGGTCGCGCAGCTCCCGCTGCTGGGCGATGTCCTTCGCGTCCTGGAAGTTGGCCCAGTCCTGCTCGCGCAGGCGCGGCTCGAGCCGCACGTCGTATTCCGCCACGGGCAGCCCGAGCGCCTCCAGCGTCTGCCGGGTGCGGTGGTAGGGCGAGACATAGACCTCGCACGACTCGGTGCCGAGCAGCCCGCGGATCTTCTCCCCGGTGCGGCGGGCCTGCTCGAAACCCTTGGGCGTCAGACCGATCCGGTGGTCTGGCACGCGCTCGTAGATGGTGTCGTCGACGTTCCCTTCGGACTCCCCATGGCGCACGAGGATGATCCGCTCCGGGCGGTGCTCGAGAGTCACCGGGCCAGACTACGGCCGGCGGGCTATCGCCGCGGGCCCGGCGGAACGCGACGGCTGGGCCCCGGACGCCCTCGAGCCGCCCAGGGGGCGACGATCAGCAACAGCACCATGAAGCCGACCACGAAGCTTGCGACGAGGATCGTGACCCCGGCCCGGTCGCCGAGGAGGCGCTGCCCGAAAAGGAGGAGGACGGCATACACGGCTGCGAGGGTGGCGACGATGCCCCTTCGATGAGCTGACCCCATGGCTCCTCCTTCTGCTGTCCAATCGGAGCATGCGCGGGTGAACTTCGAGTGCAGTCGAGGTGTCGTCTCGGCGAGTGGCCGGGGTCTTTACCGAACACGGCCGGCTCGGTAACGATTTCCACCCGCGGCGGCCCCGACGGTCTTCGCGAAAGCTCACGTCACCGGCCTCGACAGGTTCGCCGCCCTAGGGTGGGGACGATGCGTCTTGCGATGGACCACTCCTTGATGGACAAGGCCCGGACGGTCGCTGCGAGCACCTGGATGCGGCGCGGCAGGCACGTGGTGGCCTGGTTCGCCATGCTCGCGGTCTGCTACCTCGGCGGCGTCGCGGCGACCAACCTCGCACCGACCGTCGTCGAGACGTCCCAGTACCGCGCGGTGCTCCGCCTCGACCCGATCCCCCGGCATACGCCTGACCTGCACGCCCCGACGATCATCGGCGATGTCGACGTGCAGTTCGACTCACCGCTCGTCGCGCCCGGCATCGACATCGAGGTCGCCGTGCGCGAGGAGATCATGAACCTCTTCACGCGCAAGAACGTCGACGTCCGGGCGCTGCAGCCCTCGAACGACGAGATCTCGGCGGCGATCATGCAGGCCGCGAGCGGCGTCGGGATCCGGTTCGCCGGCGGGGCGGCCGTCGCGGCACTCGCTCTCGCCACGGCCTCCCACTACATCCGGCAGCGCCAGACCCGCCGGCACCATGTCGCGGTCGTGGTCAGTGCCATGGTCACCGCGTGTGCCGTGACCTTCGTCGGCATCGCCACGACGTACCAGCCCAGCCGCTTCGCGGCCTACAGCACGACCGGCGTCCTCGGTGTCGTCCAGCGCAACGCCGGCCTGCTCGCCAACGTCGAGGCACGCGCCGCCCAGGTCACGCCCTACTTCCGCAACCTGCTCGCCGTGACCCAGGCGCTCCAGCAGAAGTACGTCCAGGGCAACGTCGAGGAGCCGGTCTCGGCGCGGCTGCTGCTCGTCTCCGACATCCACGGCGCGAACCAGTACGCCCTGATGCGCTCGATCATCGAGGAGGAGCAGATCGACGCGGTCGTCGACAGTGGAGACCTGCTCAACTTCGGCCAGGTGCAGGAGGCCGAGGTCGCCGGGATGTTCCGCGGGATCGCGTCGCTCGGCGTGCCCTACATCTTCACCTCCGGCAACCACGACCAGTCGTCCCCGCACGACCGGGCGCTGCTCACCCGCCTGGCGCGGATCAAGAACGTCGTGCTGCTGCAGGACGGCGGGGGCACCCTTCGCGAGCTGACCTTCCACGGCCTGCGGATCACCGGTTTCAACGACCCGCGCTACTTCGGCGACGACAACCAGGACCCCGTCGCCAAGGAGAAGCCCGCCGTCGACGCGTACAACGCGACCCTGGCCGACCAGCCGGAGCCCGACATCGTCGTCACGCACGAGCCGTATGCCGCCCGGTACGTCGACGCCGGACGTCTCCTGGTCAACGGGCACATGCACTCGCCGGCCTTGGAGGGCAACCGGATCCAGGTGGGGACGTTCACCGGGGGCGGGGTCGTGTCGCACTACGTGGCGGGTCCGGGCGAGGAGCTGAACGGGCAGCCGTACTCCTTCGACATCCTCTCGTTCGGCCCGGCATGCGAGCTGACGACACTGACCCGCTACAGCTTCCGCAACCTGCTCGAGGGCCGGCCGGCCTACGACAGCGTGCAGGTGATCAGCGGCGCCCGCATCGACCCGTACCGACCACCGGAGACGAGGGAGCAGCCCGGGCAGCCGGCGTCGACGGACAAGCGGACCTGCGGACGGGTCGACGACACGACGATCCGGGACCTGCCGCCGCCAGGCGACCCGGCGCAGCCCGGGAGCACGTCCACCGGGACGACCCCCGCGACGCCGACGCCCACCACCTCGACGATCAGGCCCTGAGCTCGGGGAACTGGTCGTCGCGCCACTCCAGCGCCGGCTGCTGCGCGTGCGTGGCCTCCAGGTCGTTCTCGCGCCCGCGCAGCTCGACGCGGCGGATCTTGCCGGAGATCGTCTTCGGCAGCTCGTAGAACTCGATCCGGCGGACCCGCTGCCACGGCGCGAGCTTCTCGCGGGCATGCGCCAGGATCGACAGGGCGACCTCGGGCCCAGGCTCGTGGCCGGGGGCGAGCGCGATGTACGCCTTGGGCACGGCGAGCCGGACCGGGTCGGGGGCCGGCACGACCGCAGCCTCGGCGACGGCGGGGTGCTCGATGAGGACCGACTCCAGCTCGAAGGGGCTGATCTTGTAGTCACTGGCCTTGAACACGTCGTCGGTGCGGCCGATGTACGTGATGTAGCCGTCGGGGTCGACCGACGCGACGTCGCCCGTGTGGTAGAAACCACCGGCCATCGCCTCGGCGTTGCGCTTCTCGTCGCCCTGGTAGCCGGTCATGAGCGGGACCGGGTGGGCCGACAGGTCCAGGCAGATCTCGCCCTCCCGGTGGCCGGTGGCGTCCAGCTCGGTGACGAGCGTGTTCGTGACCGGGTCGACGACGACGACCGGACAGCCGGGCAGCGGCCGCCCCATCGACCCCGGCTTGAGCAGCGAGCCCGGGGTGTTGCCGACGGCGGCGGTCATCTCGGTCTGGCCGTACCCGTCGCGGATCGTCAGGCCCCACGCCTTCTCGACCTGGGCGATGACCTCCGGGTTGAGCGGCTCGCCGGCCCCGATGACCTCGCGGAGCGAGCCGGGGCCACCGGACAGGTCGGACTTGATGAGCATGCGCCACACCGTCGGCGGCGCACAGATCGAGGTCACCTCGTGAGTGCGCAGCACCCGAAGCAGCGCCGCGGCGTCGAACCTCGCGTAGTTGTAGATGAAGATCGTCGCCTCGGCGATCCACGGTGCGAAGAAGCACGACCAGGCATGCTTGGCCCAGCCGGGGCTCGAGATGTTGAGGTGGACGTCGCCGGGCTTGAGCCCGATCCAGTACATCGTCGACAGGTGGCCCACCGGGTAGGACCGCTGGGTGTGCTCCACGAGCTTGGGACGGCTCGTCGTGCCGGAGGTGAAGTAGAGCAGCATGCGGTCGTCGGGGGTGGTGCCGGGATGCGGAGCCGGGCCGGCCTCGACGTCGTTCGACGCGGCATAAGGCTCCCAGCCGGTGACGTCCTCGCCGTCGGCGGACCCGACGACGACGCGAACGTAGTCCCCGGGCACCTCGGTGAACTTGTGCACCTCGCGCGCGTTGGTGATGACCGCGCGGGCGCCGCCACGCTCCATGCGGTCGACGAGGTCGCCCGGCCCGACGGCCGTGGTGGTGGGCATGAGGACGGCGCCGAGCTTGATGACGCCCAGCATCGCCTCCCAGAGCTCGACCTGGTTGCCGAGCATGAGGATCACCGAGTCGCCGCGGCGGACGCCGAGCGACCCGAGCCAGGCGGCGACCTGGTCGCTGCGTCGGGCCATCTCGTCGAACGTCACCGATCGCGCCGACTCGTCCTCCTCGACGATCGTCAGGCAGGCCCGGTCGTTGCCCCGGCCGACCGCGTCGAACCAGTCGACCGCCCAGTTCCAGCGGTCGCCGACGTCGGGGAAGCGGAACTCCGCCACGGCGCGTTCGTGGTCACCGCGCAGGGCGAGCAGCTGGTCGCGGGCCGCCCGGAAGGTGTCGGTGGTGGTCGTCGGGGAGCTCGTCGTCGAAGCCATGATCAGACTGTAGGACGTCCTAGCAACAGGCGGGAGTGCCCGTGACGACAGCCACACCCGCCTCTGGAGGTCGTTCAGGCCGCGCCGGCCGCGCGGTCACTCCTCGGCGAGCTCCGGCCGGTCCCGCTTGCCCTTGGGCATCGCCCGGGTGTCGTCGGTCGTGTCGTCGTCGTAGTGATCGCCGTTCTCATTGCCGGTGCCACTGCCGGTGCCACTGCCGTAGTCGTCGCCGGACCCGCCACGGCCGTAGGACCGGCGGCGTAGGTCGTCCTGGTCGATGAGCCGGTTGATCAGCTGCTGCACCTCGTTGCTGCGCGGGATGTAGCTGAGGTTCTCGTCCGGGCTGTCGCCGGCGGACTCGATGTGCAGCGACCCCGCACCGATGATGCGGTCCAGGAGGGTCTGCTGGAAGCTCACGTCGGTGATCTTCGACAGCGTGATGTCCTTGCCGTTCTTGGTCAGGATGCCGCGGCGCACCATGACCCGGTGCGTCGTGATGACGTAGTGGGTGGTCCGCCACCGCAGGTACGGCACGACGACGAGCGGGATCGCGACGAGGACGAGCAGGATGACCGCGATGAGCTGGATCCGGTTGCCGGTGCTGTCGTTGGGCGTGGCCCACACGGCGACCACGCACAGGGCCGCGAGCACCAGTCCGAACAGGGTCGGGATGACGACGGTGAGCCAGTGCGGATGAAGGCTGCGCTCGACGCGCTCGCCCTTGGCCAGCACGTTCTCCGGGAACCCCACGATGTCCTCCTGTCCGGGTCGACCGTGCCGTTCCACCCCGCGCACGGTCGTATGCCGTCAGCCTAGGCCCCGGCATGCCCCGCGGAGACGCATCACCGCCGTGTCCCGCCCAGGTCGCTTCACCCGCGCCGGATGAGGTCTCCCGGACGACCGCGGGAGGACGCTGCAGGGGTCGGCTCGCCCGACTCCCGTCCACCAACCGACCCTCACCGGGAGGAACACATGGCAACCCTGACCGTCTGGAAGTTCGACTCGGCTGAGGGTGCCGACCAGGCCGTGGAGACCCTGCGTGATCTCGTCAGCCAAGAGCTCATCACCCTGCACGACGCCGCCACGGTGTCCTGGCCCTCGGACAAGAAGAAGCCGAAGACGCGCCAGCTGAACAACCTCGCCGGCAAGGGCGCCCTCGGCGGGTCCTTCTGGGGGCTGCTCTTCGGGCTGCTCTTCTTCGTGCCCCTGCTCGGTGTGGCGATCGGTGCCGCGACCGGCGCGCTGGCCGGTGCCCTCAGCGACGTCGGCATCGACGACTCCTTCATCGACAACGTCCGCAAGGAGGTCACGCCCGGCACGTCGGCGCTGTTCGCGCTGACCTCCGACGCGGTGCTCGACAAGGTCCTGCCGGCCTTCGAGGAGCTCCGCCCGACCCTGATCCAGTCCAACCTCTCCGGGGACGACGAGGCGAAGCTGCTCGCGACGTTCGGCGAGGACTGAGGCCGCCCCCGCGGCGCCCATGCCGTCGCAACCGGAGCCATCCACCCACGTGCCGCCGGGCGCCCCTGTGCCGGCCGGCGGGCAGCTGCTGCCGCGTGGGCTCGTCGTCATCGTCGGCCTGGCGGCGGGCCTCGTCTTCGTGCTCGGGCTGCACCGGATCTCCGGCCTGGTGGCGCCGGCCTTCCTCGCTCTCGTGCTCACGGTCGCTGCGAGCCCGATCCGCACGCTCCTGGTCGACCGCGGCGCCCCGCGCTGGCTCGGCGCGACCGCCGCGATCCTCGTCGTGACCGTCGGCCTGATCGTGTTCGTCGCGCTCCTCGTCGTGTCGGTGGCGCGGTTCGCCGAGCTCATACCGACGTATGCCGCCAAGTTCGACGACCTCGTCGGCGAGGTCACGTCGTGGCTGGCGGGGCTGGGTGTCCAGGCACCACAGAGTGACGCGATGCTGTCGTCCCTCGACCTGAACGGCCTCAGCTCGTGGCTCGCCGGGCTGTTCGGTGGGGTGGTGTCGGCGCTGACGAGCCTGGTCTTCGTCCTGGCCCTGGTGCTCTTCACCTGCATGGACGCGAGCCGGTTCACGGCCTCCCTCGAGCGCCTCCAGGACGAGCGTCCGGCCTTCGTCGAGGCGTTAGGCAGCTTCACCCACCTGACCCGGCGCTACCTCATCGTGTCGTCGGTCTTCGGCTTCGTCGTAGCCGTCATCGACACCCTGATGCTGTGGGCCCTCGGCGTGCCGGCGCCGCTCCTCTGGGGGCTCCTGGCGTTCATCACCAACTACATCCCCAACATCGGCTTCGTCATCGGCCTCATCCCGCCGGCCGTGCTGGCACTGCTCGAAGGTGGCTGGCAGCTGTGCCTCACCGTGATCGTGGCCTACAGCGTCGTCAACCTCGTCATCCAGTCGGTGATCCAGCCTCGGCTCGTCGGTGATGCGGTCGGGCTGTCGGCAACCGTGACGTTCCTGTCGCTCGTCGTCTGGGCGGCCATCATCGGTCCCGTCGGTGCGATCCTCGCGGTCCCCCTCACGTTGTTCGCCAAGGCGCTGCTCGTCGACGTCGACCCCCGCACGCGGTGGGTCGGGGCGCTGCTCGGCGACCGCCGGCTGGAATGAGCGATTCAGCCTGCGGACCCGTGCCCGCCGTCCTACTGTCCGGTCATCAGCCTTCGACCACAAAGGAGTGCGTCGTGAAGAGCAGGCCCGTCATCCCCATCCCCCAGTCAGTGACCCGCCAGCTGACCCGCCACCCGACCCGCCGCACGACCCGCCGCCGGCTCGTCGGCGCCGGGCTGGCCATCCTCACCGGACCGGCGCTGCTCTCGCGGCCGCCACACCCGCCGTGGCCGCGGCCGCCAGCTATGTCGCCTTGGGCGACTCGTACTCCTCCGGCACCGGCACCCGGACCTACATCAACGACGGCACGTCCTGCCAGCGGTCGGTCTACGCCTACCCGTCGCTCGACGCCGCCTCCCTCGGTCTGGCCCTGACCTTCCGCGCCTGCTCGGGCGCGACGGTCGCCGACGTCACGAACACCCAGCTGTCCGCGCTGACGAGTGCGACGGCATACGTGACGATCTCGGTGGGCGGTAACGACGCCGGCTTCGCCAGCGTGCTCACCGAGTGCGCGAAGCCGGGATGGCTGAGCAACTGCAACGGGGCCATCGACACGGCGCAGAACATCATCAACAACACGCTGCCCGGGCGCCTTTCGACGCTGTACACCTCGATCCGGAGCAAGGCGCCGAACGCGAAGGTGATCGTCGTCGGGTACCCGCGGATCTTCAACGGCCAGGACTGCAACCTGCTGACGTGGTTCTCGTCGGCGGAGGAGACGCGGCTCAACGCGACGGCCGACCTGCTCAACTCACGGACCGCCACCGCCGCCGCGGCCAAGGGCTTCACCTTCGTCAACCCGACCTCGAAGTTCGTCGGGCACGCGGTGTGCGACTCCGTCGAGTGGATCAACGGCCTGTCCAACCCGGTCGGCGAGAGCTACCACCCCAACATCGCCGGGCACCGTGACGGCTATGCCGTCGTCACCAAGCCGGCCTTCGGCGTCGCCGTGGTGGCCGCCGCGGCCGCCACCTACTCTGCGAGCGCGATCACCACGGATGCCGCCCGGTATGCCGCGGCCGACCGGCTCATCGCGCCCAAGGAGTTCGTGCTGCCTGACCTGACGACACCGCAGGCCAAGGCGGCAGCCGCCAAGGCAGGCGTCGACCTCACGAGCCGGGCCAGCATCGACGCCGCGGACCGCGCCGCCAACGCGAAGCAGGACGCGGCCTGGGCTGCGACGCACCATTGATGAATGCGGTTTGACGACGTCGTCGTCGGCGGCGGTCACAACGGGCTGACCGCCGCCGCGTACCTCGCGCGGGCGGGGCGCCGCGTCCTGGTCCTCGAGAGGTCGGGGTGGGTCGGCGGCGCAGCGGTGTCCACCCGGCCGTTCGACGGCGTCGACGCCCGCCTGTCGCGCTACTCGTATCTCGTGTCGCTGCTCCCGCGGCAGATCGTCACCGACCTCGGTCTCGACGTCCGGCTCGTGCGTCGCCGGTTCTCGTCGTACACCCCGTTCCCAGCGCGGCCCGAGCAGGGTGTGCTCGTCGACAGCGCCGACGAGCCCGCCACACGCGCGCGGTTCGGCGACCTCACCGGCGGCGATGCGGCCTATGCCGGGTGGTCGGCCTTCTACGCGCGCATGGGCCGGCTCGCCGAGCGGGTCTTCCCGACCACGCTCGAGCCGCTGCGATCCCGCGAGCACCTGCGAGGGCTCGTGGGCGACGACGACCTCTTCGACGCGCTGACGACCCGACCGGTGGGTGACCTGGTCCGCGCCGTCACAACGGACGACACCGTGCGCGGCATCATCGCCACCGACGCGCTGATCGGGACGTTCGCGTCCCTCGACGACGCCGGCCTGCGACCGAACATCTGTCTGCTCTACATGCTGTTCGGCGGCGGGACCGGCGACTGGGACGTGCCGGTCGGCGGGATGGGCGCAGTGACGGACTCGCTTGCGGCAGCTGCGGTCTCAGCGGGAGCGATGGTCGTGACGAGCGCCGAGGTCTGCTCCGTCGACCCGTCGACAGGTGTGGTCGCGTGGACCGACTCCGCCGCGCCGGCCGACCGGTGGTCTGCCGGCCGGACTTCGGCCACGACGCACACCGCCCGGGCGTCCACCATCGTCGCGGGGTGCGCCCCGGAGGTGCTCAACCGGCTGCTCGCGGCGAGCGGCGCACCGCCGGTGCCGACCGAGCAGGACGTCGAGGGCTCGCAGCTCAAGGTCAACCTGCTGCTCAGCCGGCTGCCGCGCCTGCGTGACGAGTCGGTCGACCCGCGTGCCGCGTTCGCAGGCACCTTCCACGTCAACGAGGGCTTTGCCCAGCTGGAGCGGGCGTATGCCGCCGCCCGCGCCGGTCGCATCCCCGACCTTCCGCCGTGCGAGCTCTACTGCCACACCCTGAGCGACCGGTCGATCCTCGGGCCGGCGCTCGCTGCGACGGACGTGCAGACCCTGACGGTCTTCGCGCTGCACCTGCCCGCCCGTCTCTTCAGGGTCGACAACGACGGCGCGACGAAGCAGGCCCTGGAGGCCACCATCCGGTCGATCGACTCCGTGCTCGCCGAGCCCCTCGAGCCCCTGCTCGTGCACGACGCCGCCGGGAACCCGTGCATCGAGGCCCGGAGCCCGGTCGACCTCGAGCACGCGCTCGGGCTGCCCGGCGGTCACATCTTCCACCGCTCACTGCAGTGGCCCTGGGCCGAGCGGCCCGGCGACGTGGGCTCGTGGGGCGTCGAGACGGCATACGGGAACGTCGTCCTCGCGAGCGCTGGAGCCCGCCGCGGCGGGGGTGTGAGCGGCATCCCCGGTCACAACGCAGCCCGGGCGATCCTCGAGCGGTGAGCCCCTTGATCCATGGCTCGTCAGGCGGGCCAGATGCCCGATGACCCGCGACGATGGCTGGTCATGAGATGCGCGTCGATGATGCCCACGGCCTCCATGAGCGCATACATGGTCGTCGGACCGACGAAGGCAAAACCCTTCTTGCGCAAGGCTTTCGACAGGGCCTTCGACTCCTCTGAAACGGTCGGCAGCTCGGAGTAGTCGTTGGGACGAGGCGTGTCGGCCGGCTTGAAGCCCCAGACGAGGTCGACGAGCCCGCCCTCCTCGCGCAGCGCGACCGTCGCGCGCGCGTTGGTGATCGCGGCCCGGATCTTCGCGCGGTTGCGGACGATGCCCGCGTCACCCATGAGCCGCTCGACGTCGGCGTCGGTGAACCCGGCCACGACGTCGGGGTCGAAGTCGGCGAAGGCCGCCCGGAATGCCGGCCTCTTGCGCAGGATCGTGGCCCACGACAGGCCGGACTGGAACCCTTCGAGGCAGATCCGCTCGTACATCCCGTGCTCGTCGCGGACCGGCATCCCCCACTCGGTGTCGTAGTACTCCATCAGCAGTGGATCCACCGACGCCCAGGTGGGTCTGGCCAGCCCGTCCGCTCCGACAACTGTCATGCCGGTGACCCTAGGGCACCGCCATGACAGTCGAAGGGGTGTCAGCTCACTGCTGGAAGACCGCGTCGCCGTCCTTCTGCAGCTGCTGCAGCATCGCCTTCGGGTCCGCATCGGGCAGGCCGGCCAGCTTCGCGTCGAACGAGTCGAGCGCTGTCTCCATGCCGGCGACCGTCACCGGCGGCGTCGCGTAGGTCACCCCGGCGACGAACGCCTTGTCGGACGGGAACTGCCCCACGAAGGCCTGCTGGGCCGACCGGAGCGGGGGCATGAATCCGAGCCCGCCCGCGAGCTGCATCGACGGGTTGGTCGTCGACAGGAACCTCACGAGGTCGACGGCGGCGGGCTGGTTCTTGCTCGCGGCGGCGATGCCGTAGCAGTCCGCGAACGCGAGGGTGCCCTTCGACGCCGGACCGGCGGGCAGCTCGACCGCGATGAACTTCGTGTTGGGGTAGCTGTTCTTGAGCACCGCCTTGATCGTGTTGTCCTCGATCGTCATCGCGGCCTTGCCCATGCCGTACGCCTCGGCGCTCGTCGTGGCACCGAGTGCCTTCGGGTATGCCGCGCTGCCGCCCTCGAGCAGCTTCTGCACCTCGGTCACGCCGGTGAGGTTTGTCGCGGTGTCGGCCGTCATCCTGGTCTGGTCGGCGTTGACGATCCAGCCTCCGGCCTGGCGCATGAAGGCGCCGACGCGGTCGATGGTGTCGCCGACGACGAGGCCCTTGACGCCGTTGGCCGTGAGCTTCTGGGCGATGGTCTCGAGCTGGCCCCACGTCGTCGGCACCTGGGTCGTCGTCAGGCCGGCTGCGCTCCACAGGTCCGGGTTGATGACGAGGGCGAGGGTCGTGAAGCCCGTCGGCGCGCAGTAGAACTTGCCACCGTTGGTGAAGGTCTGCACGAGCTGCGGGTAGAAGTCGCTCGTCATGTCGAGCTGGTCGCCGTAGGCGAAGAGGTTGCCGTCCTTGGCGTAGGTGGCGAAGACCCCGGCGTCGGTGAAGAACAGGTCCGGTGGCGTGCCCGCCTTGAAGGCATCGGTCAGCTCCTTGCCGATGTCGCTCGCCGCCGCGGCGACCTCGACCTTGTTGCCGGTCTGGTCCTCCCACGGCTTGACGACGTTCTGGATGAGGGTGACGTCGGCCGGGCTGCCCGACGGGACCAAGAACGTGATCGTCGCGCCACCGCCTCCCCCTGTGCCGCCTGCGCTCGGCGAGCCGCCCGTCGTGTTGCTGGGCGTGTCGCTCGAGCTGCATGCGGCCAGGGCGAGCATGCCGGCCAAGCCTGCTGCGGCGACTGCGGTGGTGTGCCTGAACATCCGTGACATCGGTGGCTCCCTCGGTCCCTGTCGTGAGTCCCTCGATCGGTGCGGTCATCCACGATCGAACGTAGCCTGGCACCAGGGGTGGACGGTTCACCCCAAAATGACGAAAGCGTTGCCGCCTCGGTACCCGCGGGCCGTTCTCTCCTAGGATCGATGGGGTGATGCCGGCCCTCATCCTCGTGTCCGAGACCCGCACCGACCAGCTGGCCGACGAGTTCGGCCGCTACCGGCGCGACTACGACATCCGCACCGCGACGTCTGCGGCCGAGGCCAAGACCGTGGCCAAGCAGGTCGTCGCCGACGGCGGCCAGGTCGCCATGTTCGTGTCCGAGTCACGGCTGCCCGACGCCAATGTGCTCGAGGCGTTCCACTGGTGGCGCGCGACCGTGCCGACCGCACGACGCCTCATCGCCGCCCACTGGTCGATGTTCCGGGAGGACGCCGAGGGCCTGAGGTCCGGCCTGGCAAAGGGCAAGTACGACGCATACCTCCTCATGCCCCGCGGCGTGCGCGACGAGGAGTTCCACACGGCGGTGTGCGAGCTGCTGTCCGACTGGGGCTCGACCGTGGCCGAGCCCGAGGTCGTGACGGTGCGCATCGTGTCACCCGTCCAGGACGCACTGACCCTGAGCATCCGCGACTACCTCGACCGGATGGGAATGCCCAACCGGGTGTACGCACCCGACAGCGAGGAGGGGCGGCTCGTGCTCTCGCACGTCGACGGCGAGCCCGTCTTCCCGATCGTGCAGGCCATGGACAAGACGATCGGCACGGCGACGAGCGTGCACGACGTCGCCGTGCGCATCTACGGGCGCCCGGCCGACATCGACGTCGACCAGGTCGTGGACCTTGCGATCGTCGGGGCCGGGCCGGCGGGCCTGGCCGCGGCGGTGTACGCCTCGTCCGAAGGTCTGTCGACGATCGTGCTCGAGGCCGAGGCCATCGGCGGGCAGGCCGGCACGTCGTCGATGATCCGCAACTACCTCGGCTTCCCACGCGGCATCTCCGGGATGCGCCTGTCGCAGCGCGCCCGCAACCAGGCGATCCGCTTCGGCACCCGGTTCTTCACCGGCTGGCCCGTGACATCGTTCGTCCCGGGCGAGCCCGACGAGGACGGCACGAGCACGCCGCATGTTCTGTGCACCGAGGGCGGCGACGTCCGGGCCCGCGCCGTCGTCGTGTCGGCCGGCGTCAAGTACCGCCGCCTCGACGCGCCCGGCATCGAGCCTCTCATCGGGCTCGGCGTCAACTACGGCAGCGCGATGACCGCCGCCCGCGAGATGGAGGGCTACGACGTCATCGTCGTCGGCGGTGGCAACTCGGCGGGTCAGGCCGCGATCCACCTGGCGAGGTTCGCCCGGTCGGTGACGATCCTCGTGCGTCGCAACTCGCTCGAGGAGACGATGTCGCAGTACCTCGTCGGCGAGATCCACTACAACCCGAGGATCACCGTGCAGCCGTGCTCCGAGGTGGTCGAGGGCGGCCCCGGCGACGACGCCCGGCTCGGGTGGGTCACGATCCGCAACACTGCCGACGGCACGGTGCGACGCCGCGAGTGCCGTGGGCTGTTCCTGCTCATCGGGGCCGCGCCCTACTGCGAGTGGCTGCCGGACGCGCTCGCCCGCGACGAGCGCGGGTTCGTCCTGACCGGCCGCGACGTGCCGCAGGACAAGTGGCGCAACGGCCTGCCGCCCGAGAGCCTCGAGACGACCGTGCCCGGCGTCTTCGCGGCGGGCGACATCAGGTCGGGGTCGATGAAGCGTGTGGCGGCCGCGAGCGGTGAGGGCGCGTCGGTCGTGCCGCTCGTGCACGCGTGGCTGTCTCCGGGCAGCTGACCCCCGCGGGGCGGCGTCGGCTCGATCAGAGCCGGATCAGCTCACCGTTGTTGAACGAGTAGCGCACGGCGACGGTCGTGGCTGCGGGCAGGTTGGCCGGGTGGGCGGCAGGCACCCTGTGGTGATGCGGCTTGGCTGTGCCCACGAACTCCAGCCCTCCGGCGATGCCGGCGGCGTGGGCCTGTGCGGCCCCGAGGCCGGTCGTGCCGACGAATGCGACCGCCACGGCGGCGCCAGCGGCGCCGAGCCCGCGACGCAGGGCCGTGCGGACGGTCGGACGGGGGTCTGCGGGGCGGGGTGTGGTGTCCATGTGACGAGCCTCGGGGCCGGCGCTGTGGGGCGTCTGTGACAAGCCACTGAAGTTCCGATGGAGCCCGGTTCCCTTGTGCCCCAAGCAGTTCGGCGCTCAGTCGAGCGTCGACTCCATCTCACGAGCCACGACGTATGCCGCCGGGTCCTCTTCCGCTCGCAGCCCCGCGACCGCTCCGGCGCGGTCGGCCTCGGAGCGGTTCTGGCCGAGCTTGGCCTTGCCCTCGATCTGCTCGACGACCAGCTCGACGCCGACGATCGCGCGGAGCCTGGTGTGGATGAACTTCTCGGGTGCGTCGGTGAGCGACCACGCCGGGTCGCGATGCGCCTCGTGCCGCTCGGTCAGGCGGGTGACGATGTCGAGCACCCAGTCCGGGTCGTCGTGCACGGCGACGGGGCCGGACAGGTGCACCTCGGAGTAGTTCCAGGTCGGGACGACGCGGCCGTGCTCGGCCTTGGTGGCGTACCAGCTCGGCGAGATGTAGGCGTCGGCGCCGGAGACGACCACGAGTCCCGGTCCACCGTCGGCGATCCGCCTCCAGTGGTCGTTGCTCCGCGCGAAGTGGCCGAGCACTCGCGGGCTGTCGCCGGACTCGTCGATGATGATCGGCAGCAGCGTGGCGTCGGGCCGCCCGTCGGGGCCCACAGTGACCAGGTGCGCGGCCGGGTGGGCGGCGAGGAAGGACCGCACCTCGTCGTCATCCATCGCGTTGAACGCAGGCACGTACATCCCCCGATCCTCGCACCCCGCGATCCGAACCCACGTCCCACGTCGACTGGCCATTCGGATCCCCCGGATCGCGCAACACACCGAGCAGTCGCGAGCTTCGGCGGTTATTACCGTCGAAGCT
>NZ_JBSGGK010000018.1:0-108745 GCF_053603855.1 Monashia sp. NPDC004114
ATGGCCGGCGTCCTACTCGCCTCCCTACCCACCCTGGCCGTCTACATCATCCTCGGCCGCTACTTCATCGGCGGCCTCATGTCCGGCTCCGTCAAATAGCTGTGCTGGTTGGCGCCTCGCTTCGAGGCGCCAAAAGCTCAGTCGGTCGTGCGCTTGTTGAACGCCCGGATCGACAGCGGTGCCAGCACCACCGTCAGGGCCACCGACCAGATCAGCGTCGACGCGACGGGATAGTGCAGCGGTAGCGCGGAGTCAGGCGGCAGCGGGGTGGTGTTGCCCCACAGCTCACGCATCGCACGCACGAGCGAGGAGATCGGGTTCCACTCGGCGATGGTGCGCAGCCAGGCAGGGCTCATGTTCGCCGCGGGTGCGAACGTGTCGGCCAGGAACGTCAGAGGGAAGATCACCGTGAACATGACGCCCTGGACGGCCTCCGCCGTCTTCAGACGTGACCCGGCGAGGATCCCGATCCAGATCATCGCGAAGCCGAACAGCAGCAGCAGCGCGAACCCGAGCACACCCTTGGCGAAGTCGGTGTTGATCCGCCACCCGATGAACAGGCCGGTGATCGCCATGACGACGACGCCGATGCTCGAGTGGATGAGGCTCGAGAT
The DNA here is from genome assembly GCF_053603855.1 of Monashia sp. NPDC004114. NCBI lineage: Bacteria > Bacillati > Actinomycetota > Actinomycetes > Micrococcales > Intrasporangiaceae > Intrasporangium > Monashia sp. NPDC004114. The sequence continues at coordinate 615 of NZ_JBSGGK010000018.1, forward strand.
GCTCCGCCCGACCAGGACCGAGGACCGCGAGATCGGCAGCGACCTGAAGCGGTCGATGACGCCCTTGTTGAGGTCGTTGGTCAGGCCGATGGCCACGACGAAGCACGAGAACGTCATCGTCTGCGCCATGATGCCGGGCAGCAGCCACTCGCGGTAGTTGACGCCGGCGTTGATCGACCCGCCGAAGACATACGCGAACAGCACCACGAACATGATCGGCTGGAACGTGACATCGGCGAGCATCTCCGGCATCCGCCGGATGTGCTTGACGTTGCGCCAGACGTGGGTGCGCACCTGCTTCCACATGCCCGGCGGCTCGATGGTGGGGCGCGCCGCGGTCGCAGTCGCGAGGTCGCTGCGAACGGTGGTGCCGCTCATCGCGTCTCTCCCTTCGTCTCGGACGCGGTGTCGTCCTCGACCGCCTCCTCGGCGCGACGGCCGGTGAGGTGCAAGAACACATCGTCGAGCGTCGGGCGCTTGAGGCCGAGGTCGTCCAGGACGATCTCAGAGCCGTCGAACACGCCGGCGATCCGCGTCATGTCGGCCAGCCCCTCCGCGGGGGCCGTGAGCTGACGGGCTGCCACGTCGACATGGACCTCGCGCGCGTGGGTCGCGAGCAGGGCCCGGGCTGCCTCGAGCTGATCGGCGTGGGAGACCGTGACGACGAGGCTCGCCTTGCCGGACTGGTCCTTCAGCTCGAGCGGGGTCCCCTGGGCGATGATCCGGCCGTGGTCCATCACGACGATCCGGTCGGCGAGCTGGTCGGCCTCCTCGAGGTACTGCGTCGTGAGCAGGAGGGTCGTGCCGTCGGCGACGAGCTCACGCAGCACCTCCCACAGCTCGGAACGGCTGCGCGGGTCGAGACCGGTCGTCGGCTCGTCGAGGAACAGCACGTGCGGGGCGGCGATGAGGCTGACTGCCAGGTCGAGCCGCCGGCGCATACCGCCGGAGTACTCCTTGACGACCTTGTCGCCGGCATCCGAGAGCGAGAACCGCTCGAGCAGCTCGCCGGAGAGGCCGGCGATCTCCTTCTTGCCGAGGCCGTAGAGCGACCCCATGAGGTAGATGTTCTCCCGGCCCGTCAGGAACTCGTCGACCGTCGCAGCCTGCCCGGTCAGCCCCATGCTGCGGCGAACAGCGTCGGGGTCGGTCAGGACGTCGTGGCCGGCGACTCGTGCGGTGCCGCTCGTCGGGTTGCTCAGGGTGGTCATCATCCGGACGGTTGTCGTCTTGCCGGCGCCGTTGGGACCGAGCAGGCCGAGGACCGAGCCTTGCGGGACCGCGAAGCTGACGTCGTCCACGGCCGTCATGTCCTCGAACTTCTTCGCCAGGTGGTCGGCCTCGATGGCGGGGCCGGTGAAGCTCTCTCGTGCGGGGCGCGCCGATCTGGCTATGGCGCTGCTGGACAAACTCATGTGAGTGCTCCCAAAGGTTGGAGGGTGGAACCACGGTAGATCCCACCCCTGACAAGCCTAGGCGCGGTGTGCACGCCGTCAACATCAATACCGGCCACCCGTTTCGCTCACCGCGTAGCCGCGCGTGCGGCCGACCCGTGCACGCCGTGACACAGTGGAAAGACCCGACCCGAACGGAGGCCACGATGGCCGCGTCACCAGCTCGCATCGTCCGGCGGTCTCCCTTGCTCCGCGAGGTGTACGGCCTCCTCCTGCGGCGTCGGCGCCTCGCAGCGGGACGCACCCTTGCTGACGTCGCCGCCGAGGCCGGCGTCTCGATGGCCTACCTTTCCGAGGTCGAGCGCGGGCTCAAGGAGCCCTCGTCAGAAGTGCTCGCCGCGATCTGCATCGCGCTGGACTCGAGCGTCGTGCATCTCGTCGGCGCCGCCCACCGTGAGCTGCGGGAGCTCGCTGACTCCGTCGCTGGTGAGGGCCAGGTGCTCGACCTCGCGTCACGGCGCACCGAGCAGCACGAGCGCCTCCAGCAGGTCGAGCAGCCGGCGCGGCCCGAGCGCATCGCCGACCTGGGCCCCGTGATGCTCGCTGCCTGACCCGTCCAGCCTCACGCGTCCCATCCTCCGGGGAGGTTTCTGACCACGGTCCACCGTGGGTCGAGCTGGTAGGCCGCGCCCCCGTGCGACTGCCGACTGTGGAACCACGGTGCGATGACGTCAGCGTGGCTCGCTCCCACGCCGTCGAGGACATGGAGACGGTTGCTCAGGTAGGCGCCCCAGTAGGAGAACGACGAGTTGGCGAGGACGAGCCGGGGCGATGCGGCGATCATCGCGAGCTGGTCGGCGACGGTCGACGCGTCAGGAGCTGTCCTCACGGGCGCGATCTCCTCGAGCCAGCCGAGCTTGGCGCGACACCAGCCGAGGTCGTCGGACACGAGCAGGATGCTGCGGACCGGTGCCTGGTCGTTCGCCCGACCAACCGCGAGGCGGAGGTACTCGACCACGTCGAACGAGTAGAACCCGCGGAATCTCGGGTCGCTGTAGTAGTCACCACGTCGGACGTTCACGGTCAGGTCGCCCTTGCCCCGATGCCGGGCCGCGAGGCGCCGGAAGGGAGCGCCGTCCGGAAGAAGCACCTCGTCGATGAACCGCTCCAGGTCGTCGACGGAGTAGTCGAGTCCCAGCTCCTGGAAGAACTGCCCGTAGCTGCGCGGGTTGAGCACCGAGAACTCGCCGTCTCGCGTGACGAGGGACTCGAAGGCCCAGGGGAACCACTGCATCCACGCCGCCATCACCTCCGTCCACCGGACGACGACCGCCTCGCCACGCGCCTGACGCGCGTGGGCCTGCAGCCAGAAGTAGAGGATGTTGCCGATGCCGACGTCGTGAGGGGGCCACAGCACCAACGGGTCCCGTCGTCGAACGATGGACAGCGCCGCTGCCTTGGCCGCGGCACCGAATGGTCGGCGCACCACCATCCACTCCCTCCGCCCGCGCGTTCATGCCCGAGCCATGCTCGCTCCTGGGCAACGAGTCGTGGCCCGTCTGGAAGACGCACGGCCGGACCAGAAGTGTCACCCCGACCAGGCGGGGGCAGTGGCGAGCTCCGCCTCGGACGCACGCTCGATGACCTGGTCGACGATCCCGAAGCCGACAGCCTGCTCCGCTGTCAGCACCTTGTCCCGGTCGGTGTCGAGGCGCAGCTGGTCGACGGTTCGGCCCGTGTGCTTGCTCAGCACGTCCTCGACCTGGGAGCGGACGCGCAGCAGCTCATCGGCCTGCAACGCCAGGTCCGAGACGGTTCCCTGACCCCCGCCGGTGGCGGGCTGGTGCAGCAGCACGCGTGAGTGCTTCAGCGCGAACCTGCGCCCCGGCTCTCCGGCCGCGAGCAGCACCGCGGCCGCCGAGGCTGCCTGCCCGAGGCAGTAGGTCGCGACCGGGGTCGGCACGAACTGCATGGTGTCGTAGATCGCCATGAGAGCGGTGAAGGACCCGCCGGGACTGTTGATGTAGAGGGATGTCTCACGGTCGGCCCCGACGTCCGCGAGGTGGAGCAGCTGGGCCATCACGACGTTGGCGACGCCGTCGTCGATCTCGGTGCCCAGGAAGATGATTCGCTCCTGGAGCAGGCGGCTGTAGATGTCGAAGCTGCGCTCACCCGCCGGCGTCCGCTCGATGACGTAAGGGATCGTGTAGCTGCTCATCGCAGGCCCACCTTCCGCTCGACGCCCGCCGGGCGGACGTCCGCAAGCGAGGTGACGACGTGGTCGACGATCCCGTATGCCGCAGCCTCCTCCGCGCTGAACCACCGGTCGCGCTCGCTGTCCTTCGTGATCTGCTCGACGCTCTGGCCGGTGTGGTCGGCCTGGAGCTCGTTGACCCGACGCTTGATGGCCTTGAGGTTGTTGGCCTGTACCTCGACGTCTGCCGCGGTGCCCTGGATGCCCGCGGATGGCTGGTGCATCATGATCCGCGCGTTGGGCAGCGCGAAACGCTTGCCGGGCGTTCCTGCACCGAGCAGGAACTGGCCCATCGAGGCCGCGAATCCCAGTGCGAGAGTTGACACGTCGTTCGGGATGACCCGCATCGTGTCGTAGATCGCGAGACCAGCGGTGACCGAGCCACCCGGGCTGTTGATGTAGAGGCTGATGTCGGCGCGCGGGTCGCGAGCGGACAGCAGCAACAGCTGCGCGGTGATCCGGTTCGCGATCGGGTCGTCGACCTCGGCCCCCAGGACGATGATCCGCTGGTGGAGCAGCTGCATCGACAGCTGGTCGTCCAACGGGGCTGGAGCGAGAGTTTCCGTCATGCACCCAGCCTGCGCGACGGCATACCCAGGTTGGTATGCCGCTCTGCCCCAGGCAGATTCGCCGCAGGCGAAGCGAGCCCAAACGGATCTGGCAGGCAAATGCTGTGGCGCGACTCTCGATGGTGCACCACGATGGTCGCCATGGCCGGCAAGAAGTACCCCGACATGTGGGTGGACCCCGAAGACGACCCCCGCAGCCAGGAGGCGGTGCTCGGCGACGAGAGGGAGACCCTTGTCGACTACCTGCGCAGCTACCGCCTCACACTCGAGATGAAGTGTTCCGGCCTCGACGCCGAGCAGCTGGCCATGCGCTCGGTACCGCCGTCGACGCTGTCGCTGCTCGGGCTGGTCCGGCACATGGCTGCCGTCGAGCGGAACTGGTTCCGGCGGACGATGGCCGGTGAGGACATCCCCCGGCTCTATCGCCGGCCGGACGACCGCGACGCCGACTTCAACGGTGCCGTCGGCGACGATGCGGTCGTCGCCGAGGCCTGGCAGCGGTGGCGCGAGGAGGTGGCCAACGCCGAGGCGTTCGTGGAGCAAGCGGACTCGCTCGACCTCGTCAGCAAAGACCCGAACACCCGGATCAACCTGCGCGAGGTCCTCGTCCACATGATCGAGGAGTACGCACGGCACTGTGGACACGCCGACCTGCTGCGCGAGTGCATCGACGGCGCCACAGGGCAGTAGCACCAACCCATTCCGCGGACCCGCTCAGCGGCCGGTCCGCCCGTCGATCTGCTCGCGGATGATGTCGGCATGTCCGGTGTGACGCGAGATCTCCCCGAGGACGCTCAGGATCGCCCACCGAAGGTTGTGGGTCTTGCCGTTTCGGGTGACCGGCGCATTCGGGTCGCCGACCGCGGCGATGATCGCGTTGCTCGCCTCGCAGGCGTCGCGGTAGTCGGTCCGCAGCTGGGTGAGCGTGACCGCGGGGTCCACCTCCATCGAGCGCAGGCCTCGGTGCGCCGTGCCCCCGGCCACGACCTCCTCGAACCACAGCGACTCGACGAAGGTCAGGTGCTGCAGCAGCCCGGCCAGGTTCGTGCCGGTAGGCACAGTGCTCCGACGCGCGTCCGACTCCGAAAGCCCCGACAGCTTCTTGACGACCCCCGCGCGCATCGCATCCAGCGCCGCCTGCAGCTGCTCCAGCTCGGTGGCCATGCCGACAGCGTAGGCGCACGCAACGGCATACGGGCTGCGGTAGGTTCGGCCCGAGGTCGTGCGCTGTGGGGCCGGCGCTCTGCGCCGGACGCCGGCTGCACAGCCTCGCGAGCGGCACCGGCAACGACGCACCATGTTGCCGGACCTGAACTTGGGGAAGGGACCGATGGAAGCCGACGTCGTCGTCGTGGGAGCCGGCCTGGCCGGCCTCGTCGCCACCGCTGAGCTTGCGGATGCCGGCAAGCGGGTGATCCTGCTCGACCAGGAGGGCGAGCAGTCGTGTGGCGGACAAGCGTTCTGGAGCTTCGGCGGACTGTTCCTCGTCGACAGCCCCGAGCAGCGACGGATGGGCATCAGGGACAGCATCGAGCTCGCGACTCAGGACTGGATGGGGTCTGCTCAGTTCGACCGGGACGAGGACTTCTGGCCGCGCAAGTGGGCGGAGGCCTACCTGCACTTCGCTGCCGGGGAGAAGCGCGCCTGGCTGCACGAGCAGGGACACCGCCTGTTCCCGGTCGTCGGCTGGGCCGAGCGCGGCGACGGCCGCGCCGACGGTCACGGCAACTCGGTCCCCCGGTTCCACATCACGTGGGGCACCGGTCCGGGGATCGTCGAGCCGTTCGACCGCCGGGTCCGGGCGGGGGTCGCGGCGGGTCGGGTGACGCTTGCCTTCCGGCACCGGGTCGACGAGCTCGTCGTCACGGCGGGCACGGTGACCGGCGTCCGTGGAAAGGTGCTCGCGCCCGACTCGTCCGGACGCGGAAAAGCCACGAACCGCACCGAGATCGGCGACTTCGAGATCGCCGCGCAGGCGGTCGTCGTGACGAGCGGCGGCATCGGTGGCAACCACGACCTCGTCCGGCGCAGCTGGCCGTCGCGCCTCGGCACCCCGCCCGCGCGCATGGTCTCGGGCGTGCCGGCGCACGTCGATGGGCGGATGCTCGGAATCACGGAGACGGCGGGCGGCCACATCATCAACCCGGACCGGATGTGGCACTACACCGAAGGCCTGCAGAACTGGGACCCGGTCTGGGAGAACCACGGCATCCGGATCCTTCCGGGCCCGTCCTCGCTGTGGCTCGACGCGCGCGGGCGGCGTTTCCCCGCCCCCTACTTCCCGGGTTTCGACACGCTCGGCACCCTCCGGCACATCATGGGCACCGGCTACGACTACTCATGGTTCGTGCTGACCCAGAAGATCATCGAGAAGGAGTTCGCGCTCTCCGGCTCGGAGCAGAACCCGGATCTCACCGGCAAGGACATCAAGCAGGTGCTGGGGCGGGTGAAGAAGGGCGCGCCGGGACCGGTGGAGGCGTTCAAGCGACACGGTGCGGACTTCGTCGTGGCCGACACTCTCGACGAGCTCGTGCGTGGGATGAACGAGCTGACCGGCGACGAGCTCATCGACGGCGCCGAGCTGCGCCGGACGATCGTGGCACGGGACAACGAGATCGACAACGACTTCACCAAGGACGCGCAGATCACCGCTGTGCGCGGCGCGCGAAACTACCGCGGCGACAAGCTGATCCGGGTCGCGACACCGCACAAGCTCCTCGACCGCAAGGCGGGTCCGCTCATTGCGGTGCGTCTGAACATCCTCACCCGAAAGACCCTCGGCGGCCTGGAGACCGACCTTGCCGGACGCGTGCTCCGCGTCGGCGGTGAGCCCCTGGCGGGGGTGTATGCCGCAGGTGAGGTGAGCGGGTTCGGTGGCGGTGGGATGCATGGCTACAACGCGCTCGAGGGGTCGTTCCTCGGCGGCTGTATCTTCAGCGGCCGGACCGCCGGCCGGTCCGTCGCCGCCGCCCTGTGACCGTCGCCAGTCACGGAAGCGGCATCCACCAGCTCCGCCCGATGGAGTAGCCGGACTGTGCCAGCCGGTCGAGGTTCGTCGCCCTTCTGTGCGCAAAACCCCGGGTATGCCGCTGGGCCGTCTTCCCCCGGGGAGGATCCCTCTCGCGCGATGATGGGGGGCATGGATCTGGCCGTGCGGCTCGCTCGCACGCTTGTCCGCGAGCCGGCAGTACCGGTGCTGGCGCTGGCCGGCATCGTGCAGGTGGTCCGGGCCTATCCCGTCGACATCATGCTGTTCGTCGGCAGTCTCGTCCTTGCGGTCGTGCTGAGGCTGCGACCCGGCGGCGACCGCCTCATCGACAGCACGCCGGCGCCCGCGACGCGCGGAGTGATCCTGGCCGCGTCGGGGGTCGCGGCGGCATACGGCCTGGGTGTCTCCTTCGTGCCGCAGACGACCTGGTGGCTGGACGCGTGCCTCGCCGTCCCGGGCGTCGTGGCGGTGGGCGTGCTCGTCGGCGCGGGCCGCAGGCCGCGGAGCCCGGTCGCCCCGCCGGAGCCGGCGACGCCCCCGCGCTGGTGGGCGTGGCCCCTGCTCGGGGTCAGCGTGGCTCTCGTCGAGCTGTTCTCCTTCATGGAGCAGCCGGACGCGCGCACCGACAGTATCGACCATCCGACCCTCTCCACCGTGGTCGAGCCCGCCCTGTCGAGCCAGGCGCTGCGCGGACTCGCGCTCGGGCTGTGGCTTCTCATCGGCTGGTGGCTCGTGCGTCGCATCCGCGCGTGGGGCGAGCGCTCGTGACGGCGCGCCTCGCGACGCTCGGGATCTACGTCGCCCTGCTGCTCGCGACCGTCGTCATGGTCGTCGTCTCCCGAGTGCGGCCGGCCGCGCTGCCGCGGCTGGGTCAGGTGGTGACGTGGGCGATGCGTCGACGGACCACGCAGGTCGGCCTGCTGCTGGCCTGGTGGTGGTTGGGCTGGCACTTCGTGACGCTCCGGTGACGCTCAGAGCCGCCCGCGGATCGGGGTGCGCTCGACCGGATCGCCCTCCTCGGGCATGACCATCTCGGCCCGCACCCCGAGGAGGCGGACCTCGCGGTCCGGGTCGAGCGTGCGGGCGAGTGCCAGAGCCGCCTCGACCACATCGGCCCGATCGGTCGTGGGTGCCTTGAGCTTCTTGCCCTTGGTCTGGGTGAAGAACGGTGCGTAGCGGACCTTGAGCGTGACCCGGAAGACCGGCCGGCCCTCACGCACGGTGTCGTCGAACACCTGCGAGGCGAGCACCCGCACGGCATCCTCGACCTCGGCCGGTGTCGTGAGGTTCTGCTGGTAGGTCGTCTCGCGGCTGTGGCCGCGGGCGATCCACGGAGTGTCGTCGACCACTGCGGAGCCGAGGCCGCGACCGAGCTGGTGGTACCAGACACCCATCCGGGGGCCGAACTCCCCGACCAGGACGGCCTCGTCGGCGGCGGCGAGCTGCCGGACGGTCTCTATGTCGTGGTCGGCAAGGCGCTTGCTCACCTTGGACCCGACGCCCCACAGCTCGATCGTCTGCCGGTCGCCCATCACCTCGAACCAGTTGTCCCGGGTCAGCCGGAACATGCCTCGGGGCTTGCCGAAGCCCGTCGCGATCTTGGCGCGCACCTTGTTGTCGCCGATACCGACCGAGCAGTGCAGCTCGGTCGCCTCGAGCACCGCCGCCTGGGCACGACGTGCGAACGCCTCGGGGTCGTCGGTCTCGACACCGAGGAACGCCTCGTCCCAGCCGAGCACCTCGACGACGACCCCCAGGCCGCGCAGGGTGTCCATCACCCGCTCGGACGCCTCGGTGTAGGCGGGCGCGTCGACCGGAAGGATCACGGCGTCGGGCACCTTGCGGGCCGCGAGCCGCAAAGCCATGCCTGAGCCGACTCCGAACTTGCGCGCCTCATAGCTCGCCGTGGACACGACGGCCCGCTCGGTCGGGTCGCCCCTCCCACCGACGATAACGGGCCGGCCGGCCAGCTCGGGACGTCGCAGGACCTCGACCGCCGCGATGAACTGGTCGAGGTCGACGTGGAGCACCCAGTGCCCTGCGCTCATGCAGTCATTGTGCCGGTGAGGTCCGACGCCGCAGCGGGCTCGCCTCCCGCGCTTACAACTCGCGCTCGTCCGTGAGCTGACGTACACGCGGCTCGTCTCCAGTGCCCACGACGACTCCCGTGAGCAGAAGCACGGCGCCGAGCACGGCCGCCCACCGGCTTCCGGGCGCGGCCAGCAGGCCACCCCCCTCGGTCGAGTGGGCGGTCCGTCCCACCAGCCTCACGATCCGTGAGTGACCAGAGTGACCAGAGTGACCGGGCGCCCACTCGACCTTGGAGGTACGGGGCCGGGTTCAGCGGCGGTGGCCAGTGTCCCGAGTCGAGTGGGCGCTCCGTCCCACCAGCCTCACGATCCCGAGCGTGGCCCGAGTGACCAGAGTGACCGGGCGCCCACTCGACCAGGAGATACGGGGCCGGTTCACGCGGCGCGGGCCAGTGTCCCGGGTCGAGTGGGCCCTCCGTCCCACCAGCCTCACGATCCGTGAGTGACCCGAGTGACCAGAGTAACCGGGCGCCCACTCGACCAGGGAGATACGGGGCCGGGTTCAGCGGCGGTGGCCAGTGTCCCGGGTCGAGTGGGCGCTCCGTCCCACCAGCCTCACGATCAGTGAGTGACCAGAGTGACCGGGCGCCCACTCGACCAGGGAGATACGGGGCCGGGTTCAGCGGCGGTGGCCAGTGCCCTGCGTCGAGTGGGCGCTCCGTCCCACCAGCCTCACGATCCGTGAGTGACCAGAGTGACCAGAGTGACCGGGCGCCCACTCGACTAGGAGACACGGGGCCGGGTTCAGCGGCGGTGGCCAGTGTCCTCGGTCGAGTGGGCGCTCCGTCCCAGACCCGTCAGGGCTGTCGGTGGCCTCGACGGAAGGTGTAGGCGTCGTCACCCTCGTCGACCAGCTCCAGGTCGACGTCGTCCTGCGCCGTCTCGGTGGACCGGCTGGCCGGGTCGTACGCCGACCAGTCGGGGATGCGCGCCCCGCGGTCGATCCTGGGCTGGCGACGGGCCGCCTCGTCCTGCTCGCTCGCGGCGACCATGATGCCGCGGTAGAGCATCAGCGCCGCGAGGATCGTCGCAGCCCATGCGCCGACGGTGATCGCCATGCCGGTGTGGGCGCCTCCGACGTCCGTGCGCAGCACATGCAGACCTGCGGCTGCGACCCCAACCACCGCGCCGCCGACAAACCAGATGATCGTGACGCGCGTCACCGAACTGCCCACGGGGTCACTGTGTCACACGGAAACAGACACTGCGCACCGCGTCACCTGACCGGGTACAGGCGGCCCGCGAGCCACGCCGATGTCTGGTCCGCGAAGTGCGGGTCACGGGCGTCACCACTGGCCCCGAACGGGACGACCCAGCGGCTGGCGTCGCGGTCGGCAAGGTCCCAGACGTACCGGGCGACCGGCCCGCCGTAGCAGCGCTCGGTGACCCCGGGGGCGCTCGCCGCGGCGAGCACGCAGCCCTTGTCTCCCGGGACGGCGTCCTGTGCCACGCTCGGCGCACCGCCGATGCCGTCGAGCGAGTGCAACGGGTCGAGCCAGTGACGGTCTCCCCACACCGTGACCGAGTCACCCTGTGCCGCAACGCGTTCGAGCGCCTCGCGCACACCTGCAGGGACGTCGATGCCGATGCTCCCGGCGCCACGCGCGAGCGAGTGCCACCCGGTGCCGAGCTGGCCGACGACGTTGGTCCAGGGCGAGAAGATCCGGGAGTGTCCTTGTGGCTCATGCAGACCGGCGAGCTGCGGCTGCTCCGCGAACCACCGGACGAAGGCCGTGCGCCAGGCCGCGAACACCGCGGCTCCCCTGCTGCGTGTGTCGCTGTGCAGGTCCCATGCGAGCAGCTCGTCACGAACCGCGGCTGCCGGACCGGTGACATCAGCGGCGGTCACGAGCTCGCGCATCAGGGCTGCCTGTCCGTTCATTGTGTCGACGTGGATCGCCCGGCAGTCGTCGACCGTGAGCCTCTCGCCGCCGTCGACCAGCTCGCGGATCCGGTTGGCGCGGAACGGAGTTGCGTACTCGACCCCGAGACCGCCGCCGCTCGCCCTGTCGTTGGCGCTGACCATGAGGTCGGTCACCGCAGTGACCGGACCGGGCGTGTACCCGCGCCACACGTGGCGCGGGTCCCAGGCCGGGAGGGGCAGCACCTTGCCGGCATCGTCGCGGTCGGGGACCTTGCCGACGACCATGTGCCGCATCGCACCCGAGCTGTCGGCCACGAGCGCGCTGTTGACCGGCTCGACCCACTGCGCCAGCGCAGCCTGGACGTCGTCGACCGAGCGGGCGCGCAGGAGCGGGAGAAGCGCCGAGAAGCCGAGGTCGTGCTCGGCCTGCGTCGGAGTGCGGAGGCTGTATGCCGGCGGGTGGCCCTGCACGTCCGGCACACCTTGGGCGCCTGGCACACCTTGGATGCCCGGCACACCGTCGGCCGCGGCAGCCTCCGCGCGGGCCAGCTCGCCCTCCAGGCCGGCGATGATCGGCCCCCTCGACGTGACGACGACGGGCACCGACACGTCCCCCTCGCCTCGCACCCTGACCAGCTCGACATCGTGGTCGACGTGCTCCCAGCCCTCGATGCCGCGCGCCTGGAACCCAGCGGCACCGGCACCAGCCACGCGCAGGCTCTCCAGGGTGAGGTCCTGGTAGTCGGCCATCGCGTTCGTGATGCCCCAGGCCACCTCCCCGGCGTGAGCGAAGTGCTGGACGCCCGGCACGCCCGGAAACGTGAACCCCACCACGTCGAACTCCGGACACGCGAGGCCCACCTGCTGGTAGCAGCCCGGCAGCTCGATGGTGCGGTGCGGGTCGCCGGCGATGAGGGGCAGGCCACTCGCGGTCCGGTGCCCGCCGATCACCCAGGCGTTGCTGCCGGACTGGTCGACACCCTCCGCGTGGATCAGCGGGAGTAGATGCTCGCCGACACGCGCCGCGACGTGCGCGTTGAAGAGCTTCGAGGGGAAGGTGCCGAAGAGCAGGTGGATCCCCCAGAAGATCCCGAGCGGAGTCCACGGCTCCCACGGGCGCGGCTGTGCGGCATACGAGCTCAGCCCGAGCAGCTCGACCTCGGGTACGCCCGCCAAGCCCTCCGGCATACCGTCGTTGACGCCGTCGACGTATGCCGCAAGCCACTCGCGTGTCTCGGCGTCGAGGCGCTCGTAGCAGCGCCGCACGGTCGGCTCGAGCCGCACCTGGCGGGCGAAACGGTCCCAGTCGAGGCCGTCGACACCGACGTACTCCGCCGTGCGTCCCTCCATCCGCCACCGGTGGTGCTCGATCTGCCACGCCCGGTCGAGCGCGGTCACCCGGCCCTGGAGGCGAGCCAGGTCCATGACGTCACCAGCGCGCAGGTGGGGGATGCCCATCGCGTCGCGCACCACCGAGGGCGCCTGCTGCGGGTCGCTCACTCGTCAGTCGTCCTTCCGCGAGAACCTGGCCTCGATCTCACGGAAGAACGCGTTGGACAGCCGGCTGTACTGCTGGAGCGTGAGGGTGATCGGGTCGCCGACCTTGAGGCCGAGCACCGTGCGGGTCGGGTCGAGCGGGAGCTGGGGGTCGGCGACGAGCGTGCCGCCGTTCTCCATGAGCGAGCGGGCGTAGACGCGGACCTCGTTGAGCGCATTGCCGTCCTTGCCCTCGACCCCACGGAGCCGGTGCACGAAGTACCCCTCGAGCACGAGCAGCATGTTGTTGAAGTACTCGTACTCGAGCGACTCCAAGGCACCCTCGAGGATGGAGACGTCGGCGTCACCGTGGTCGCGCGCAGCCTGCGCGACCTCGTGGAACATCGCGACCTGGGTCTCCACGCGCGAGCGGCAGGCGTCGATGTAGTCCTGTTCGTACTCCCTCATCCCCAGCATGGGGTCAGCCTAACGAGCGCGCCTACGCCCGGGGGCGGGCCACGCAGCATCGCGGTGACCCGTCGGCAGACCCTTGGGTCGGCGCCGTGACAGGGCAGGTTCGAGCCCCCTCGCGCCACCCGCCCGTCAGGGCGCACGGCTAACGTGGCACCCATGGTTCGTGGGGAACGCAACGTGCTCGGAGGCGCCCTCGAACCCTGTGGAACCGACCCGATGACCGGCTTCTACCGCGACAGCTTCTGCACGACCGGCCCCGAGGACCGCGGGAGCCACACGATCTGCGTCATCGCGACGCCCGAGTTCCTCGCACACCAGCGCAGTGTCGGCAACGACCTCGTCACCCCGCGACCGGAGTGGCGCTTTCCCGGCCTCGAGCCGGGCGACCGGTGGTGTGTCGTCGCGAGCCGATGGCTCGAGGCGCAGCAGGCCGGTGCCGCCGCGCCGGTGTTCCTCGCCGCGACCCACGAGCGAGCGCTCGAGGTCGTGCCCCTGCAGCTGCTCCAGTCGTATGCCGCCGACATCCCTGACGACCCCAGCTCGCTTCTGTAGCGCCCGAGACACAAACGCCGTCGGCTTCGCTTTTGGGACGTCCCGGACTTATCGGAAACGGCGAACAGCCTTGTGCCGCAACGCGTAGCGTCAAATACGGCTCAGTCGGGGGGCGCCTGGGGACGACCCCTGGCCGAGACTTCATCGTGGGCACCGCCGACCTCAGGAGTCACGCATGCGCGCTCTCGTCCTCAACGAGTTCAACACCACCCCGACGGTCCAGGAGATCGAGGTCCCGGAGCCCGGCGAGGGCGAGGTCCGGGTCCGGATCCAGGCCGCCGCGCTCAACGGGTTCGACGTCGCCGTGATCGCCGGCTACATGACGGGCTATTTCGAGCACCGGTTCCCACTGGTCCTCGGCAAGGACTTCGCCGGCACCGTCGACGCCGTGGGGCCCGGCGTGACCGAGTTCGCGGAGGGCGACCGCGTCTTCGGCGTCGTGACGAAGCAGTACCTCGGCGACGGGTCCTTCGCCGACTACGTGACCGTGCCGACGTCGGTGGGGATCGCCAGGCTGCCCGACACCGTCGACTTTCTCCACGGCGCCGCGCTCGGGCTCGCGGGGGCCGCCGCGCTGGCCTGCCTCGAGGCGGCCGACCCCGGGCCCGGCCGCACCATCCTCGTGACCGGCGCGACGGGCGGTGTGGGCAACCAGGTCGTGCAGCTCGCCGCGCGGGCAGGTGCCCACGTCATCGCCACCGGCTGCAGCGACGCGGAGTGCCGCCTGGTCGAGGGGCTGGGCGCCACCGAGGTCGTCGACTACGGCCAGGACGTGCCGGCGGCGGTGCTCGCCAAGCACCCCGACGGGGTCGACGTCGTCGTCCACCTCGCCGGCGATCCCGGTGCCCTCGTTCAGGTTCTGCGCGACGGGGGCACGCTCGTGTCGACGATGGTCTTCTCGACCGAGGGGTTCCCGAAGGAGCCCGACGTCTTCGTGCCCATCGCGGCCAACCCGACGCCCGAGCTGCTGGGACGCCTGGCCGAGCACGAGGCGAGCCGCATGTCGGTCGTGACGATCCAGCAGGCCTACTCCCTCACCGACACCGCGTCGGCCTTCAGCGACTTCACCGCCGGCACGCTGGGCAAGCTCGTCGTCGACCTCAGCCGAGAGGCCCCCGCAGACTGACTCGCAGACTTGTCGCAGACTGATGTGACCGGAGCCGACGAGACTGGCGCCATGACTTCCGATGAGACGGCCCCGGATCGGGACCTCGAGGGGCCGCCGTCCGCAGATCCACATGTGCTCGCCGCCGGCATGGCTCCGACCCCGTTCACGGCCGCCCAGATCAGGTCCGGCTGTCCTGAGGGCAGGACGATCACCCTGCTCGTCGAGCCCGCGGTCGGGCCCCCGTGGCGGCGGGTCAACCGGTTCGTCGACACGGACGAGAAGGGCGCAACCCTGCAGCGGTGGCGGCTGGGGCCCGACGGGAACCCGGAGGGAGGAACGGACTCGTCCCGGCTGACCTGGCTCCAGCTCCAGGAGCACGCGTCATATCCGGCCGACTCCGTCACCATCACCCCGGACACGGTGGACCTCCCGATGGGCACCTTCGAAGCACTGCGGTACACCGTCGAGGACGGTGACGGCGTCACCACCTTGTGGTTCGCACCGGCGTTTCCCGGTATGCCGGTCCGCTACGAGTCCCAGGCAGACAGTGCCGGCGTCGACCGCACGACCATGATCGGCAACGACCTGCCGTGACCGACTCCCCGCATGCCATCCCCGCCCTGGAGGCAGACTGCGCGCGCTGCTTCGGCCTGTGCTGCGTCGCCCTGCCCTTCGCACGGTCGGCCGACTTCCCCGTCGACAAGGCCGGAGGCGCCCCCTGCCACAACCTGCTCGGCGACTTCCGCTGCCACATCCACGACAACCTCGACGCGGAAGGCTGGAGGGGGTGCATCACCTACGACTGCCACGGCGCCGGCCAGCAGGTGTCGCAGGTGACCTTCGGTGGCGTCTCGTGGCGGGACCTGCCGGCATCGGCTGCGCAGATGTATGCCGTCCTGTCCGTCATGCGCGCCGTGCACGAGAGCCTGCGGTTCGTCCTCGAGGCGCTCTCGCTCGAGCCCGGCCGGGACACCGCGAGTCGGCTGTCAGCAGTCCGTGACGAGCTCGCCGACCTCACCGCAGCGGCCGCAGACGACCTCGTCGGGCTCGACGTCCAGGCGCTGCGAGCCCAGGTGGGTCCTCTGCTCGCGGCGGCAAGCGCATCGGCACGCGGGCGCGCGCGCCGGCGACACGGCATACGGGGCTTGGACCGCGCCGGCCGGGCCGCGGTCTCCACCCTCGCCGACACCGAGCTGGCTGGGGCCGACCTGGCCGGCGCCGACCTCGCGGGAGCACGCCTGCCGGGACGTGACCTGAGGACGGCCGACCTGCGCAGCGCCCTGCTGATCGCCGCGGACCTGCGTGGGTCCGACCTCCGGTGGGCCGACCTGCTCGGCGCGGATCTGCGCGACGCGGACCTGCGGGGCGCCCGGCTCGAAGGGGCGCTCTTCGTGACCCCGGCCCAGCTGGCGAGCGCACGGACGGTCTGAGCCGGCTGTCAGGAAGGGTGGCTACGGTCGTTTGGGGCATTTCCTTTCCACGGACGGTGGCGAGACCGCACAATCAAGCCGTCCACGTCGTCCTGCCTCGAAGTCGATCGGAGCCGATCGTGCGCACGGTGCCAGCCATCGCGACCGCCATCGCGGCCGCCCTGGTCCTCGGCGCCTGCTCGACGGGCAACCCCGAGGTCGAGCTCAGCCAGGCCGCTGCCGGCACGACGCCCCCGACGGCGACGGTCACGGTCACCGAGGAGCACACGCACACGGTCACGGCGACGACGACGGTCGTCACGACGGCCACGGTGGTGGCTACGCCGACCGTGACCGTCACAGCCCTCCCTCGCCCGGCCATCACGACGTCTCCGGTCTTCAACCACGCCGCCGCGCTCGTCGACTACAACAATCTCGTCGCCGACATCCGACGGCTGGACGCGATGTCACTGTCCGGCAACCCGGCGGCGGTGGAGTTCGACGTGCTCGCCAAGCACTTCGGGTCGCTGGGGGCCAACGGCGCGCCGCCAGGACTCGATCCACCCAGCTACTACGCCCGCCTCAAGTCGCTCGAGCTGTTCGCCGACGCCGCATCCGAGGAGTCCGACGCGAGCTCACCGCAGGCCGCCAGCCGATACGCGGTGATCAGGCAGGAGACCGGGGTGTTCCTGTCGCTCGTCAACGGCGCGTTGCGGACCACGTTCGTCCTGCCGCCACATCCCGTCGCCACGACGCCGTAGCCCGCAACACACCGAGCAGCCGCAAACCTTGACGGTTATTTCCGGCCGGAGCTTGCGACTGCTCGGTGTGTTGCCAGGCGTCGGGGCCCGGCGTCGTGGGCGGTCGGCACGGGGTATGCCGTTGGGCGGGCGTGCGGGTCAGCAGCAGGCGTCCCCGCGCCAGTTCTCCCGGCCCTCCCGCACGGCGACCGCGGCGATGACGAGCGCGGCGATCGGGTCGAGCCACCACCAGCCGACCAGGGTGTTGGCCAGCAGCCCGACGAGCAGCACCGCCGACAGGTAGGTGCACAGCAGGGTCTGGGTGCTGTCGGCGACGACCGCGCCCGACCCCAGCTCGCGCCCGGTGCGACGTTGCGCGAGCGACAGCACAGGCATGACCACCAGCGAGAGCGCGGCGAGCACGATTCCCACGAGGGAGGAGCCGGGCACGTCGCCGCCGGCCAGAGCGCGGACCGCCTCGAAGCCGATCCACGCAGCGAGAGCGAAGAAGGATGCGGCGATGAGACGGCGCGCGAGCCGTTCCCGCTCCTCCGGCATCGGATGCCCGAACTGCCACAGGATCACCAGGCCGCTCGCCACCTCGACAGCCGAGTCGAGGCCGAAACCGATGAGTGCGGTCGAGTCGGCGACCCGACCCGATGTGATCGCGACGGCCGCCTCGCCGACGTTGTAGACCACGGAGGCGCCGGCGAGCAGACGGGCGCGGCGGATCAGGGTGCTCCGTCGTGATGGGGTCAGGAGCGAGAACACCGGCAGCTCCGGCGCGGTCACCAGTCGGCTCCCTGGCACTGAGCGCTGCCGGCGACCTCGACCTGGAGCGTCGCGTGGGCGATGTGGAACCGATCGCGAAGCATGGCGCTCGCTCCGCCCAGGACCGCTGCGCCCGAGGCGGACCCGTCCGTCACGAGGTGTGCGGTGGCCACGTCCATGCCTGACGTGAGCGTCCAGACATGCAGGTCGTGCACCTGCTTGACGCCCTCGACCTGGCACAGGGCGACGAGCATCTCCGTCGGCTCGATGCCGGCCGGCGCGTGCTGCCCGAGGACGGCTACCACCTCGCGGCCCAGCATGACCGCCCGCACGGCGACGAAGACGGCGATCGCGAGGGCGATGCCGGTGTCCCACGCGGCGTTGCCGGTCGAGCCCACGAGCAGGGCGGCGACGATGACGCCGACCGACCCGACGGTGTCGGCCACGACCTCGAGGTAGGCGCCCTTGACGTTGAGGCTCTCACGCGCGCCCCCTCGCAGCAGGAACAGGGCGACGACGTTGACGACCAGGCCCAGGATGCCGACGACGAGCATGGTCCCCGAGGCGACGGCGGGGGACGAGCCGACGCGACCCAGAGCCTCGATGACGATGTAGACCGCCACGCCGACCATGAGGAGCACGGCAAGGCCCGAGGCGAACACCTCCGCGCGATAGGACCCGAACGTGCGCCGTCCGGTGGTGTCGGCGCGGGTCGCGATGCGCGTGGCGACCAGCGCCGCACCGAGGGTGACCACGTCAGCCGCCATGTGCCCGGCGTCGGAGATGAGCGCCAGCGACCCGCTGGCCAGGCCGGTCGTCAGCTCGACGACGAAGAACACGGCGATCAGCGCGAAGGCGACCGCAAGACGCCATCGGTGGCGGCCGCCGGCGTGCTCGGCGACGCCCGAATGGGAGTGTCCACTCACTGGACCACCTCGATGCCCGAGGTGCGCTCGTCGTGCGCGATGTGCTCGCGCGTGACGTCGAGCAGCAGCCGCACGTGTGCGTCGGACAGGCGGTAGTAGACGTTGCGGCCCTCGCGACGCCCGGTGACGACGGCGGACGCGCGCAGCATCCGGAGCGACTGCGAGACGGTCGTCTCGGTGGTGCCGGTCGCGGCGGCCAGGTCGCAGACGCACAGCTCGCCGACCTCGAGCAAGGCATAGAGCAAGCGCGCTCGGGTGGGATCCCCCAGGAGCTTGAAGACGCTGGTGACGCGTGCGAGCTCTTCTGGGTCGGGTGAGCTCGACGTCGCGAGGGCCACCTTGTCAGGGTGGACGGTCTGGACTGCACACCCGTCCAGGTCGGTCACGGAAGCCATGGCCACATCATGTCATCTGAACATGTGTTCAGATGTCGGGCTGACACGCCGACTCCTTCCCGGTCGGCGGACCGTGCGACGCGGGAGACTGACCGCATGCTCAGACTCACCGTGACCACTCCGTCCGAGCTCACCGGTGAGGTCACCGACCTCCTGTCCGGCACCGAGGCGGTGAGCACCCTCTCGGTCCTGCGCGGGGTGGCCCTCCGTCCCGAGGGCGACGTCGTCATCGCCAACGTGGCGCGCGAAGGGGCCAACGTCGTCATCGACGAGCTCCGCCGGATCGGGGTCCACCAGAAAGGCACCATCGAGGTGGCGCCCGTGCCGACCTGGCTGTCCCGCAAGGGATTCGAGGCCGACGCGATGACCCCTGGCAGCAGCGCCGACGCCGTCGTGTGGCCCCAGATGGGGCAACGCTCGTACGAGGACAGCGAGCTCAACTGGATGTTCGTGAGCTTCATGTGTCTCGCGACCACGATCGCCTCGATCGCGATCATCGTCGACTCACAGATCCTCGTCATCGGAGCGATGGTGCTCGGACCCGAGTTCGGCGCGGTGGCGGCCCTGGGCGTCGCCCTCGTGCGGCGGCGCCCCCTGCTGTTCGGGCTCGCCGCGCGGGCGCTCATCCTCGGCTTCGCCATCGCGATCCTCGTGACCTCCCTGCTGGCCCTCGTCGCGAAAGCCATTGGCCTGGTCACCCTCGCCGATGTCAGCGGACCGCGCCCGGGCACCGACTTCATCTACTCGCCTGACACCTGGTCCTTCATCGTCGCGCTCCTCGCGGGCGCCGCCGGCGTCCTGTCCATCACGTCCGAGCGGGTCGGCGGGCTCAGCGGGGTGTTCATCTCGGTCACGACGATCCCGGCCGCCGGCAACGTCGCGCTCGGGCTGGCCTTCGCGGACTGGGCTGAGGTGCGGGGCAGCAGCCTGCAGCTGGTCATCAACCTCAGCGGCATGGCGCTTGCCGGATGGTTCACCCTCGCGGTCCAGCAGGCGGTCTGGTCGCGGGTGCCCGCGCCGCGGCCCCGCCTGATCCGGCGGCGTGGCTTCGACTCGGGGTCGTGACCCCGTCCTCGTCCTCGCACGCGAACGCCTGCACCCTGTGAACCTGCCACCGCGGCTTGACGCAGAGGCGCCTGGGCGTCATCGTGGCCACCCGTGACGCTCCAGACCGAGAGCCGCGCACTGCTGCGCGCCAGGCTCGCCGCCGGCTCTGCCTTCTTCGTGCAAGGCCTGCTCTTCATCTCGCTGACGACCCGGCTGCCCCGGATCAAGGAAACCTGGTCGCTCGACGACCTGGCGGTGAGCGGCCTGCTGCTCATGGTCGTGCTCCTCGCGGGCGTCGGGTCGGTCCTTGCCGAGGTGGTGGCCACCCGCTCGTCGAGCGCCATGGTCGTCCGCGTGGGACTGGGCCTGGCGACCGCCGGCTTCGCGGTTCTGCTGCTCGCGCCCTCGTTCGGCGTGTTCGTCGCCGGCCTCGCGGCATACGGTCTGGCACTCGGCCTCGTCGATGCGTCCTCGAACATGCAAGCGGTCACCGTCGAGCACCTCTACCGGCGGCCGATCCTGCCGTCGTTCCATGCCTTCTGGACCGCAGGCGGGATCCTCGGCACGCTGATCACGCTCGCGACCGCGCACGTCGAGCTCGGGGCGAAGCTGCTGCCGCTGCTCGTCTTCCCCGTCGCCGCCCTCTTCGCGCCGTTCGCGCGCAAGGACCGGCTCGCGGCGCCGCCTGCCAGCTTCGACGTGCCGTGGCGCCGGATCATGCTGCTCGGCATCGCGATGGTCCTGTTCTACATGGTCGACACAGCCGCGACGACCTGGGGGCCGGTCTACCTCGACGGCACCCTCGACGCGCCATCGAGCCTCGCGGCACTCGCCACGCTGCCCTATCTCGTATCGACCCTGTTCGCCCGTGCCATCGGCGACCGGCTCGTCGACCGACACGGCGCCGTCTGGCTGCTCCGGCTCAGCGGGGTCGTCGCGTCGGCCGCGCTGGCCGTCATCGTCTTCGCCCCGGGGTGGGTCGTGGCCGTCGTCGGCTTCACGGTGCTCGGCGGCGCCGTCGCCACGATCGCGCCGCTCAGCTTCTCGGCGGCAGGGGCCATCGCGGGCGGGGAGGACTTCGAGACGGGTCAGGACAAGGTCGACTCGGTCATCGCACGGTTCAACCAGTTCAACTACGTCGGGGCCCTGCTCGGTGCGGTACTGACCGGTGCGGTCGGCTCGGACAACCTGCGGCTCGGTTTCGCGGTGCCGATGGTTCTCATCCTCGGGATCATCCCGCTGGCCGCGCAGTTCTCGATCATCCGGCGCAGCGTCAACGCGACACCGCCTGCCTGAGCGCGTCTCTCACGATCTCCAGCGCGGGGCCGATCCGCTCGGCCTCGATGCCACCGACCCCGAACACCAGTCCGTGTCGTGCCGGCCGCTCGAGGTGCCGGATCGACAGGGGGTCGAGGAACACCCCTGCCGCGAGCGCGGCATCGGCGACGCGGACGTCGTCGACCTCCGGGTCGCGCAGGAGGGTGCAGATGTGCAGCCCGGCGGCGGATGGGATGACCTCGACGTGGTCCGAGAGCCGGTCCGACAGTCCGTCGAGCAGCGCCTCGCGCCGGCTGCGGTAGACCTTCGTCGCCCGCTTCACATGTGCGGCGTGGTGCCCCTCGGCGAGGAATGCCGCGAGCGCGCCCTGGGTGACCACATCGCCGTCCCAGACGGTGACCCGTTTCGCCTCCCGAAGGGCCGGGGTCAGGCTTGCGGGGGCGATGGCGTAGCCGACCCGCAGGGCCGGGATCAGCGACTTGGAGAAGGACCCGACGTAGACCACCCGGCCGTCCCGGTCGAGGCTCTGCAGCGGCTCGAGAGGCCGGTCGGCGAATCGGAACTCGCTGTCGTAGTCATCCTCGACGATGACCGCGCCATGACGAACGGCCCACTCCAGCAAGGCGATTCGCCTCGCTCTGGACATTGCCACACCGGTCGGGTGCTGGTGGGAGGGCGTGACATAGACGAGGCGGGTGGTCGCCGGGATCGCTTCGACCACGATGCCCTCGGCATCGACCGGGACGCCACGGACGCGGGCACGGTGCGTCTCGAACAGCCGGGCGGCGGCTGTGTATCCCGGGTCCTCGACCGCGACGACATCGCCGGGTTCGACCAGCACCCGCGCGATGAGGTCGAGCGCCTGCTGCGCGCCCGCGGTGGTCACGACGTCGGCAGGTGCGGCAACGACGGACCGGGACAGTCCGGCATACCTGGCGATCTCGGACTCCAGGGCCGAGGGGCCCAGGTCTTCGTAGGTCCCCGTCGAGATCCGCCCCCGTCGCAGCGCCCCCGACACGAGCCGCCGCCAGGTGGCGAGCGGGAAGAGCGAGTCGTCAGGCACGCCGACCGAGAAGTCGTATGCCGCGTCGCCCGGGGAGCGCGACGGTGCGGGGAGCTCTCGCCACAGAGTGGTGGGCGTCACGACGCCCGCCCGGGCGCGGCGGCCTCTGGCCTCGTCGGGACGTCTGACGTCGTCGCCGCCTCTGACCTCGCCCGGGCGCGTGGCATCGAGGCGCCGCGTCGCCTCGTCGCGCCGCCTCAGCTCGTCGCGCACGGGCGCGACGCACCCGGCGCACACGAACGTCCCGGCACCCGGTCGGCTCACGAGCAGGTCTTCGGCGAGGAGACGGTCGTATGCCGCCGTGACCGTCCCCCGGGCGACGCTGAGCCGGCCGGCGAGCTCGCGAGATGCTGGAAGACGGTCGCCTCCGGCCAGCCGGCCGTCGAGGATCGCGGTGCGCAGCTGTCCGTAGATCTGGGCCGTGAGGTCTCCGGACCCCGTGAGGGTGACGTGGAGGTCCATCGCCTCAGCCTAGATTGGACCAAACACCCTGGCAAGAACTGGCCCTTCTGACCGGTCCAATGCGCTGACAGTCTGAAGACCATGGGAACGACCGCGCGAGCCGCGCTCCAGGCGCCGGCGCCGACAACCACCGGGGGTTCGCTGACCATCGCGCAGGGGACGGCGCTGTCCGTCGGCGCGGTGCTCGGGACGGGCGTCATCACGCTGCCTGCCCTGGCGGCTGAGGTGGCTGGACCGGCATCGCTCGTCGCCTGGGCTCTGCTCGTGCTGCTGTCGATCCCGCTCGCCAGCACCTTCGCGGCCCTGGGCTCCCGCTACCCCGACGGTGGCGGGGTCTCGACGTACGTCCGCCGAGCCTTCGGCGACCGAGCGGCCGGGGCGGTCGGCTGGTGCTTCTACTTCGCGGTGCCCGTCGGCGCGCCGCCGGCGTCGATGATGGCCGGCGGGTACGTCGCAGACGTCGTCGGCGGCGGCAAGGCGACCACCGTTGCGGTCGGTGGTGCGCTCATCGTCGGCACCGGGCTGATGAACGCGGCTGGCCTGCGCCTCTCCGGGCGCGTCCAGCTCGCGCTGGCCACCGTCCTGGCGCTGCTCATGACGGCCACGATGGCGTTCGCGCTCCCCCACGGCTCGAGCGCGTCGCTCGCGCCGTTCGCACCCCACGGATGGGCCGCCGTGGGCACTGCCGCGGCCGTGCTCGTCTGGGGATTCGCCGGCTGGGAAGCGGTCGCGTCGTTGGCAGGCGACTACCGCAACCCACGTCGAGACGTGCCGCGAGCCACGGCCATCGCCGTTGCCGTGGTCGGGACGCTCTACCTGGGCCTCGCCACGACGAGCATCCTCGTCCTCGGCCCCGCCGCGGGGCGCAGCCAGGCACCCCTGTCGGACCTCATGGCCATCGCCCTCGGCGAGCAGGCCCGGGTCGTCACGGCGGTCGTCGCCGTGCTGCTGACGATGGGGGCCATGAACGCCTACTACGCGGGCGGCTCGCGCCTCGGCGCCGCGCTCGCCCGGGACGGTGCGCTGCCAGTCTGGCTCGCCAAGGGCAGCGGGGTCGGCCAGGTCCCTCGCCGCAGCATCGCCCTCATCACCGTCTCGTCGTCGCTGTCGCTGGTCGCGGCAGCGAAGCTCGACCTCGGGATGACGCCGCTCATGCTCCTCGCGACGGGCTGCTTCACGCTGGTGTACGTCCTCGGCACCGCGGCGGCGGTGCGGCTCCTACCACGCGGCGGTCGCGCCTGGTGGGTGGCCGTCGTGGCCTTCACCTCGGTCACGGCCCTTCTCGTCGTCAACGGCGTGCACGCCCTCTGGGCGCTGGGCCTCGTCGCCCTGTCGCTCGGGTACCGGTCGGTCGCGGCCCGCCGACACGCGCGGCGTCGTGCGTGACCGCTCGTAGGAGTGGCCCAGGCTGGGGGACGGTCCCCTTCCTGCTCCTATGTGCGTTGGTCCGCGGGGTGGAGCAACGCACATGGTTCACGGCGGGCGCCCCGCCGCGGTCGCTGACTGACCGATAGGTGGGGTGTTGGTTCGTGGGGTGGAGCAACGCACATAGTTCACGGCGAGCGCCCCGCCGCGGTGGCTGACTGACCGATAGGTGGGGTGGTGGTTCGTGGGGTGGAGCAACGCACAGGGCCGCAGGACATGGATACGTGGCGTCCCGCTGGCCCGGCGAATCTCGGTGGACCACGCCAGGTACCCGTGCCACCGTTGCGCCATGCTCGAACGTCCCGCCGCGGTGGTACCCCTGCACCTCGAGACCTCCCGACTGGTCGTCCGGCCGTGGACGCACCACGAGGCGCCTCGTCTGCTCGACATCCTGAGCCGGATCGAGGTCGTCAAGTGGCTCGGCGACGGCGACCCGGTCCTCATGGAGGGCATCGACGAGGCGCACGAGCGAATCGACCGGTACGTCCTGCGCAGCGAGACGCCGCCGCTCGGCTTCTGGGCGGTCGAGGTCAAGGAGACAGGGCAGGTGGCGGGGTCGGTCCTGCTGCTGACGCTGCCCAACGACGACCACGGCGAGGTCGAGGTCGGCTGGCATCTGCACCCAGACTCATGGGTGTACGGGTACGCGACCGAGTCCGCGACGGCCGTCATCGAGCACGGCTTCGCCGGTGGCCTGCCCGAGGTCTACGCGAACACCCACACGACGAACGCGGCGTCCCAGGCCGTCTGCCGGCGACTCGGCCTGAAGGACCTCGGCGTCATGGAGCGGTGGTACGAGGGCGAGTCGCGGGTCTTCCGCGCCACTGCGGAGCAGTGGGCCAGGCGACACGACGAGCCCTGAGGGCCCGACCCGCTGTCCACACCCCCAGGCGTCGGCGACGCGCCTTCCGCAGCCTGGGACGACGTGGCGGCGGGCGTCGCACAACCCACCGAGACTGGGTCAATGAGCGACGCATTCGGAGCCGGGCCAGACGCCTTCGCCAACGCCGTGCGCCACATTCGCAAGGCGCACGGCCTCAGCCAGCGTGAGCTCGCATCCCGCCTCGGCATCCCCCGCAGCGGCCTCGCACGGATCGAGACGAGCGCGCTCCGCCTCCCCGTGGAGTCCGCGGTGAGCCTCTTCCGCGTCATGGGGTTCGATGTCGGGCTCCAGCACGTCTTCCCCTGCCCACCCCGCGACGAGCGCGCTCCGGGCTGCTCGCACTGGTTCAACGACGGTGCGGTCGGCACCGTCGACCTCGCCGGTCGAGCCTTCCCGGCGCACGGGCACCTTCAGATCGGTCACCTCCCGACCTGGTGGGGGGCCCGCTATGGCTGGGGCTCCAACGAGCGAAACGACACCTGGTGGTCGCACGACCCGTAGCGCCCGACGACACGCCGGCCGAGGACCGGCCAGATTGGTCCCCACGGGGTGTCGATTCCGCGGCGACGAGTTCGTCAGGATGATGTGACGAGAGCCGTCACAGCACTGACCTGAGAAGGAAACAGCCATGACCGACAGCTACGTCTACATCATCCACGAGGCCGACTGGAACTCCGACCAGTGGCTTCCCGGCGCCCCGGTGCCCGAGGGCGCTGCCGAGCAGGACCCCGACATGGGCTTCCCGGCGCACAAGGCTTTCCAGGCGGCCGTCGCCGAGCTCGGCGCTCGCATCACGGGCGGTCAGGCACTGCAGAACACCCGTCACGGCGGCACCGTCAAGCCCGGCGACGGCGACCGCAAGCTCGAGGACGCGGTCTACACCGACGGGCCGTTCACCGACACCGCAGAGGTCATCACCGGCTTCTACATGGTCGAGACCGACGATGAGGACACCGCTCGGCGTATCGCCGCGCTGGTGCCGTCGGGAGGCCACGTCGAGTGGCGCAAGGTCTTCCCGACGGGCGCGTGAGTGCTCGGGCCCGGTGAGTTCGGGGAGGCGTGGCCGCGTATCGTGCGCAGCCTCGCCTCCTTCACCGGCAGTCTCGACGACGCGGAGGAGTATGCCGCGGAGGCCGTCGCCCGGGCCGCCGATGTGGAGCGGTCGGGTGAGCGGATCGAGTCCTATGCCGCATGGTGCACGTCGGTGGCCAAGCGGGCCTGGCTCGACGACCTTCGTCGCCGCAAGGTCGAGGCGCGCCTCGCCCCCGACATCGCCCGGCCGGAGGTCGACCCGACGGCCGATCGCGTCACCGAGCACCTCACGGACGGCACCACCATGGACGCCGAAGATCTCGCCCGCGAGGGCCTGGACGACCGGCTCGCGCTGCTCTTCGTCGCCTGCGACGAGGCGCTGTCCGCGACGTCCCGGATGGTGCTGGCCCTCCGCGTGGTCTGCGGTCTGACGATCCCCGAGATCGCTGGGCACCTCGGAGTCCAGGACTCGGCTGCCGCGGCCCGGCTCACGAGAGCCAAGCGTGCCCTGGTCGACGCGCGCGGAGCGTTCCACGTGCCCGACGCAGCCGAGCGTGAGAGGCGGCTCCCAGTGGTGATCGCTTGTGTCGCAGGCATGTTCACCGTCGCGCATCGCACCGTTCTCGACCCAGCCGACGCCCTCGCGGACACCGGTCGCCAGGCCTTGTCCATCGCCGACGCGCTCGTCGCGGCGTACCCGGACGACACCGAGGCACGAGGCCTGCGTGCCGTGATCCGGCTCGGCCTCGCACGGCGGCCCGGACGCGTCGACGACACGGGCACGGGCCTCGCACTCGACGAGGTGGACCGGCGCCGCTGGGACCGGGCGCTGCTTCTGGCCGGCCTGGACGACGCCACCTTCGCGGCTGCCGGAGACGGGCGGTTCGCGATCGAGGCTGCCATCTCCGGCCTCCACTCGAGCGCACCGACGTTCGCGGCGACGGACTGGCCGAGGATCGTCCAGCTCTACGAGGGCCTCGAGCAGCGCTGGCCCTCTCCGGCGGTGCGGGTCGCGCGCCTCGCGGCCATCGCCCACGCGACCCTGGCACGCCTCGGCTCGCTGGGCCGAGTCGACGACGCCGACGGGTATGCCGTCGACCATCGTTCCGCGTCCACGTCGGGCGAGGAGACCCTGGAGCTCGTGGAGCGGGAGCTGCGGACCCTGGAAGCCGGGTCCCCGGCATACGCGAGCCGGGACGCGGGTCTCGCGCTCGCGGACATCGAGTGGCGCACGGGCCGCCGCGGGCAGGCCGCCGCCCGCTACCGAGATCTCGCCGCGATCATGCCGGCCGAGCCGCTGCGGCTCTTCTGCCTGCGCCGGGCCGGCGCGGCGTGACTCGCCTGACTCGCCTGAGCCGAACCGCCGTCACTCGCCCGTCGCGCCGTCGATCGACTCGCGGATCAGGTCGGCGTGGCCGTTGTGGCGGGCGTACTCCTCGATCATGTGCAGCAGGATCCACCGCAGCGAGAACTGCCGGCCCTCCTTGCGGCTGGACACGACCGAGAGCTGCTCGAGTCCTCCCGCCGCGAGCGCCTCGTCGATGTCCCGGCGGGCCTGGTCGACGGCCTCGTCCATGAGGTGGCGCAGCTGCTCGGGGCTGTCGTCCTTCGCGCTCGTCAGCTCCCAGTCGGGGTCGGCGTCCCAGTCGACGGAGTCCCACGGCTCCCCCATCGGTCGCCCGTGCAGCACCCGGCCGAACCAGCTCGCCTCGTTGAGTGCGACGTGCTTGAGCAGACCGCCCAGGGTCAGCGTCGAGGGGGACAGGGTCTGGCGGAGCTGTTCGGCGGTGAGGCCGTCGGCCTTCATCCGCAGCGTGTCGCGATGGAAGTCGAGGAAGGCCACGAGCATGGTGGCCTCGTCGGTCACCAGGGGCGGATCGGTGCGCTCGATCGTCATGGCGCAGCACGCTACTGTCCGAGCAGCGGAAAAGGCATGCCGATTATGGGCCCGGCAGCGCACACTGGCTGCGTGCCAACCTCCAGCCAATGGATCGCCTTCCTCGTCGCCTCGATCCTGTTCATCCAGGTGCCGGGCCCGAGCCTGCTGTTCACCATCGGCCGCGCGCTGACCGTGGGCCGCCGCGAGGCCCTGCTCTCCGTGGTCGGCAACGGCCTCGGCGTGACGACCCAGGTGCTGCTCGTGGCGGTCGGGCTCGGTGCGGTCGTGGCGGCCAGCACGACGGCATACACAGTCATCAAGGTCGCTGGGGCGGCCTACGTGATCTGGCTCGGCATCCAGGCGATCCGCAACCGCGCCGAGGCTCGCGAGGCGCTCGAGCGCCAGGTCTCCGCGAAGCGGGGGCACGCGCTGCGCATCGGCTTCGTCGTCGGGGTGACCAACCCGAAGACGATCCTGTTCTTCGTCGCCTTCCTGCCACAGTTCGTCAACACTCCCGCAGGCCACCCCGGCGTGCAGATGGCGGTGCTCGGGCTCGTCTTCGGGGCGATGGCGATCTGCAGCGACAGCGTGTGGGCGCTGGCCGCGGCCAAGGCTCGGGACTGGTTCGCCCGCAAGCCGAAGCGCCTCGACAAGCTCGGGGCGGCAGGCGGCGCCATGATGGTCACCCTCGGCGCCACCCTGCTCGCCCGCGAGTGAGATCACCCTCACCCACGGCGAGTGAATTGGCCCCCGACCCCGCCAACTGTCAGTGAGATCTGTTTGACTCGGCAGGTGGCAACCGGTCCGGTCACAGTGACGACGGGCCCGCGCGTGGCGACGCGGGTCCACGACCACGAGCACGCCGTCGCGCAGGTGCAGAGGGCGTATGCCGCCCTGCCGCCCGACCAGCCGGTCCGGCTGGCCAAGCACACGTCCAACCTGTTCCGGACACGCGCGGTCGCAGGCGTCAGCGGGCTCGACCTGTCGGCGATGCAAGGCGTCGTCGAGGTCGACCCGGTGGCACGCACCGCCCGGGTGGGCGGACTGACGACCTACGAGCGCCTCGTCGACGAGCTGCTGCCGCATGGCCTCGTACCTCTCGTCGTCCCGCAGCTGCGCACCATCACGATCGGCGGTGCGGTGACCGGTCTCGGCATCGAGGCTGCGTCGTTCCGCAACGGCCTGCCGCACGAGTCCGTGCTGGAGATCCGGATCCTCACCGGCGACGGCGAGATCGTCACCGCCACCCCACGGGGCGAGCACGCCGAGCTGTTCCGCACCTTTCCCAACTCGTACGGCTCACTGGGCTACGCCCTCGACCTCGTCATCGAGCTCGAGCCGGCGCGACCATATGTCGCGTTGCGGCACATCCGCTTCGAGCGGCTCGACGACCTCGTCGCAGCCGTCGGCGAGATGATGGATACCCAGGTGTGGGACGGCCAACGGGTCGACTTCCTCGACGGTGTTGTCTTCAGCGCCCGAGAGTCCTACCTGTGCCTCGGCCGGTGGACCGACGATCTCGAGGGGCGGTCGCGCCCGAGCGACTACACCGGGCAGGACGTCTTCTACCGCTCGATCCAGACGCGCCGCGCCGACGTGCTCACGGCCTACGACTATCTCTGGCGGTGGGACACCGACTGGTTCTGGTGCAGCCGAGCCTTCGGTGCGCAGCGACCTGCGGTGCGGCGCCTGTGGCCGCGTCACCTGCGGCGCAGCGACGTCTACTGGAAGATCGTCGCCTTCGAGAACCGCCACCAGGTGCTGGGGCGGGTCAACCGCCTGCGCGGGCTACCGGACCGGGAGCGCGTCGTCCAGGACGTCGAGGTGCCGCTCGACCGGACCGCCGAGTTCGTCGAGTGGTTCCTGCGCGAGGTGCCCATCGAGCCGATCTGGCTGTGCCCGATCCAGCTGCGCCGCAACGTGATCCACATCGCCGAGGCCGAGGGCCCGCCGTGGCCGCTCTACCCGATGCGCCGCGACGAGCGGTATGTCAACGTCGGCTTCTGGTCGACCGTCGCCATCGAGCCGGGCCGGCACGACGGTGACGTCAACCGGAGCATCGAGGACGAGGTGACCCGAGTGGGTGGGCACAAGTCCCTCTACTCCGACGCCTACTACGACGAGGCGACGTTCGACGCCCTCTACGGCGGAGCGGCATACGCGCCCGTCAAACGAAGACACGACCCGACGGGGCGGTTCCCAACCCTCTACCAGAAGGCGGTGCAGGCGAGATGACTCTGACCGTAGGCCAGGCTTTCGACCGGGTGTTCGGCTCCGACGTGCCCATGCGGGTCGTCGGCTGGGACGGCTCGAGCGGCGGCCGCAGCGGCGGCATCGTGCTGCGACTGACCAACCCGCGCGCGCTCAGCCATGTGATCACCGCACCCGGCTCGCTCGGCCTTGCCCGGGCGTACCTTCTCGGTGACCTCGTCGTCGACGGTATCGACGAGGGCGACCCGTACGACGTGCTCAAGGCGCTCGGCGACGGGCTCACCTACCACCGGCCACGCCCCAAGGAGCTCGCCGAGCTGGCGGGATTCGTGGCCCACTACGGGATGCACCTGCCGACGATCCCGCCCGAGGAGACGCCGAGCCCGCTGCGCCGGCTGGCCAACGGTGTGCGCCATGCGAAGGCCCGCGACGCGGCCGCGATCAGCCATCACTACGACGTGTCGAACGCCTTCTATGAGTTGGTGCTCGGTCCGTCCATGACCTACACCTGCGCCTGCTTCCCCACCGCCGAGGCTTCTCTCGAGCAGGCCCAGGCCCACAAGTACGACCTCGTCGCCCGCAAGCTCGGCCTACGGCCGGGGATGCGTCTGCTCGACGTCGGCTGCGGCTGGGGCGGCATGGTGCGTCACGCCGTCAAGCACTACGGCGTGACCGCCCTCGGGGTCACGCTGTCGCAGGAGCAGGCCACGTGGGCGCAGGCCGCGATCGAGGCCGATGGCATCGGCGACCGTGCCGAGGTGCGCCATGGCGACTACCGCGACGTGACCGAGCGCGGCTTCGACGCGATCAGCTCGATCGGGCTCACCGAGCACATCGGCGTCAAGAACTACCCGGCATACTTCCGGTTCCTGCGGGACCACCTGCGCGACGAGGGCCGGTTGCTCAACCACTGCATCACCCGGCCGGACAACCAGCACGCCGGCATCCCGTCGCGCGGCTTCATCAACCGTTACGTCTTCCCGGACGGCGAGCTCACCGGCTCCGGCGACATCGTGCGGGTGATGGAGGATCAGGGTTTCGAGGTGCGCCATCAGGAGAACCTCCGCGAGCACTACGCCCTGACCCTGGCCCAGTGGAACGCCAACCTCAGCAAGCACTGGGACGAGTGCGTCGAGCTGGCCGGGCGTGGCACCGCGCGAGTCTGGGGACTCTACCTCGCCGGATCGCGACTCGGCTTCGAGCGCAACGAGATCCAGCTCCACCAGGTGCTCGCGTCACGCACCAGCTCGGAGGGCGTGTCAGGGTTCGAGCTGCGCCCGCAGTTCGAGCCGGAGACCGAGCCGCAGCTGGCTGACGTGCCTGCCTGACCCCTCGGGAAGATCAGGCAGGACCCGCTGGGCGGGCGTGGCGGAGCCCGCTCAGCGGAACGGCGGGGGGTCAGCCGGAGCCGCCGAGGTCGACGTCGTACGCCTCGTAGACGAGGTCGCCGCCCTGCTGGCGATGCCGCACGAGGCGTCCCATGAGCGTGGTCAGCTCCTCACGGAACGCAGGCAGGTCGGCCGTCGTGCCGCCGTGCTCGAGGACCGCGAGGTACCCGCCGATCGCCTCGTGCAGCTCGCGGTGCTCGGCGAGCAGGCGGTCGATCTTCCCGGACAGCCGCGGCGCGCTGCGCTTGGCGCGGTCATAGATGCCGCCGGGGCTCTCGGTGAGGTCGATGTGGTCCTGGAAGTCGTGGTGCAGTTCCGCCATGGCCGCACGCACCCGCTCACGCCACATTCCCCCGCGCGCGATCGGTGACTCGAGGGCGAAGTCGACCGCAGCCACCGACTCGCGCAGCTCGGCCCGATGGGCACGGACGCGCTCGATGTGGCGCGCCAGCTGCTCGCTCCTCGTGCTCGCGGCGGTGGCGGTCTCGGGGACGGCGTTCGTGGCTGGGTTCATGTCGACCTCCGTGCCATCAATGGTCGCGCGCGGCCAGGCCACCCGTAAAGAGCGGATTTGCCGCCATCCCCGCGACGCGGCATACCTGCCTCGGGGGCGAGTTCCTGCGCCCCGAACCCGACGTCGAGTGGTCAGGTCGTCACCCGCGGCGGGGCGGATCGACCTGACCACTGGACGTCGGAGAGGTGCCGGCCGACCGAGGGAGGGGATGGTCGGCCGGCGGTTCGGGGGGTACGGCGAGGGGTCAGTGGCGAGGGGTCAGCGGCGAGGGGTCAGCGGCGAGGGGTCAGCGGCCGAACAGGCGGCGGAGCGCGCCGTTCGTGCCGGCGCTCGACGCGGCGCCCTCGTGGCCCTGGCACTGCTGGGCGCGGGGCACGCCTCGCATGACCTGGTCGACGTGCTGACCGCACCCCGCCCACGTCGTCTTCCCGCACTGCTTGCACATGACTGCCCGGCACATGACTGCTCCTCCTGCCACTCCGGCTCGCCCACATCGGGGGCCGCTTCGACGAAACCAGCCGGACCCACCTGGGTCCGGCGCCAGCCACACTATACCCCCTGGGGTATGATGATGCACATGGAGTACCTGATCATCGGAGGCGTCGCGGGCGGCATGAGCGCGGCCACACGCCTGCGCCGCCTCGACGAGCACGCCCACATCACCGTCATCGAGCGCAGCGGCCACGTGTCCTTCGCCAACTGCGGCCTGCCGTACCACGTCGGCGGAGTCATCGACGACCGCGAGGCCCTGCTCCTGCAGACCCCAGAGTCGCTCGCCGCCCGGTTCGACCTCGACGTCCGGGTCGGGCACGAGGCGGTGCGCGTGGACCGCGAGCGGCAGGTCGTGGAGGTCAAGGACCTCACGAGCGGGAAGGTGTCCGACCTCCCCTACGACCGGTTGCTCCTGTCCCCGGGCGCCCGTCCGGTGCGCCCGCCGGTCCCCGGCATCGAGCGGGCGCTGACGCTGCGCGACATCGAGGACACCGACGTCCTGGTCGCCGCGGTCGCCGAAGCACGCACCGCGGTCATCATGGGCGGCGGTTTCATCGGCCTCGAGCTGGCAGAGAACCTCACGCGCCGAGGCCTGGCCGTGACGCTCGTCGAGGCTGCCGACCAGGTGCTCGCGCCACTCGACGCCGAGATGGCGGCCCTCGTCCTCGACCGGCTCCGCGCCCACGGCGTGACCGTTCACCTCGGCGCGGCGGTCGCCGCGATCGGCACGGACGATGTCACCCTCTCCTCGGGCGACATGGTGCCGGCCGACCTCGTGGTGGCGGCCGTCGGGGTGCGACCCGAGACTCGCATTGCCGAGGAGGCCGGCCTGGAGACCGGCCCGCGCGGAGGCATCCTCGTCGACAACACGTTCCGCACCAGCGACCCGCACATCCTCGCCGTCGGCGACGCCGTCGAGAAGCGTGACGCCCTCGACGGCGCCGAGACGCTCGTGCCGCTGGCCAACACCGCGAACCGTCAGGGTCGGATGGCCGCGGACGTCATGGCTGGGCTCGAGGCGGGCGACCGCCCCGTGCTCGGCACCGCGATCGTCGGGGTCTTCGGCCTTCAGGTGGCCACCACCGGCTGGAACGAGAAGCGCCTTCGCGCGGCCGGCCGTCCGCACCGCGTCATCCACACCCACCCGGCATCGCATGCGACGTACTACCCCGGCGCCGAGTCGATGAGCCTCAAGCTGCTCGTCGACCCGGCGACCGACCGCATCCTCGGCGCCCAGGGCGTCGGCGGCGACGGCGTCGACAAGCGCATCGATGTCATCGCGACGGCGATGGTCGGAGGGATCACCGCGAGCACGCTCGCCGACCTCGAGCTCGCCTACGCGCCGCAGTTCGGGTCGGCGAAGGACCCGGTCAACATGCTCGGGTATGTCGCCGACAACCTGCGGTCCGGAGTGGCCCGGTCGATCCAGTGGCACCAGCTCGAGAGTGCACTGGACGCCGGCGCGGTGCTTGTCGACGTGCGCAGCGAGCAGGAGCACGAGCGCGGCGCGATCCCGGGGGCGATCCTCGTCCCGGTCGACGAGCTGCGCGACCGGCTCGACGAGATCCCGGCCGGCCCGGTCGTCGTGCACTGCGCGGTCGGGCTGCGGGGCCACACCGCCGCCCGGATCCTGGCCCAGGCCGGCCGGCCGGACGTGCGCAACCTCGACGGCGGGTACCGGACCTGGCACGCGGGGACAGGCAGCCGCGTCCCGGCCCTGGCGCGCTGACGCCGCCGCTGGACGGTGCAGGCGCGTCGCGAATGGGGGTAGGCGCGTCGCGCCGGCGCGGGCCCGCTGCCCCGCCGGCCTCGCGCCCGTTGGCCCGCCGGCCTCGCGCAGTCGGCCGGGTTGGCCTCAGGCGAGCGAGAGGAAGAGCTTCTCCATCTCGGTGACGTCCATCTCCTCGCCGTCCGGTCTGGTGAGGCACTCACGCAGGCCGGTGGCGATGACGGCGAAGCCGGCTCGGTCGAGGGCCTTGGAGACGGCGGCCAGCTGGGTCACGATGTCGCGGCAGTCGCGCCCCTCTTCGATCATCTTGACGATGCCGCCGATCTGACCGCGGGCACGGTTGAGGCGGCGAATGACCGACTGCATCTCATTGAGGTCGAGCTCCACGGCATCCTCCTACTGTCATCGGCCGGGCCTTCATGATACCCCCCACCGTATCCAGTCGATGTCAACCCGCCGGCCTCCGTCCCGTCACTGCCTGGCCGTGGTCAGCCGGCCGTGGTCAGCCGAGATGGTCAGCCGAGATGGTCAGCCGGAGCGGGGCGCGTACATGATGACGACGACACCGACGATGCAGATCGCCGCACCCAGCACATCCCACCGGTCGGGCCGGAACCCGTCGACGACCATCGCCCACACGAGCGAGCCCGCAACGAAGACGCCGCCGTATGCCGCCAGGATCCGCCCGAAGTGGGCGTCGGGTTGCAGGGTGGCGACGAAGCCGTAGAGCCCTAGCGCGATGACGCCGAGGCCCATGAAGACCCAGCCTCGGTGCTCGCGCACGCCCTGCCAGACCAGCCAGGCGCCCCCGATCTCGGCGACGGCTGCAAGGACGAACAGCAGGATCGAGCGTGTGACGGTCACGCGGTCATGGTCGCAGGTCGCGCGCTCCGCGACGCCGCGTCCGGCATCACGCCAGCCTGCGAGTCACGCAGCGCCTCAGGCAGCCGTGCGGCGCGAGGCCATCCAGCGCCAGAGTGCCGTGACGATGACCGCCCCGACGATCGAGCCGATGATGCCGCTCGGGCGCAGGTTGAGCCCGTCGCCGGCGATGAGGCTGGCGAGCAGGCCGCCGACGAAGGAGCCGACGAGGCCGGCCACGAACGCCATGGTCCAGTTGATGGTCTTGTCGCCGCCCTTGGACTCCCTGCCCAGGATGAGCTGGGCGGCGGCTCCGACAAGCATCCCGAAGAGGATCAGACCGAGAATCAGCATGCTGTGAGCATAGGTCCGTACAGCTCCAGCGCCCATGCACGCCGCAACATCAACGAGTCCTCGAGGTCCGATTCACCCGCCGCGGGCGACACCGCGAGCGACACCACGAACGACACCACGAGCGACACCACGAGCGACACCACGAGCGACACCGCGGCCGCCAGCCAACCGAGCTCCGTCGCCAACACACCGGGCAACCGCCAGCCCCGACGGTAATAACCGCCGAAGCTGGCCATTGCTCGGTGTGTTGCGGCGGGAGGACTGCCTCGGAGTCAGCCGGCAGGCGGTGCACGAGAAGTACGGCCGCCGTGAGTAGGTTGCGGGGATGAGCTTCGTCATCCCGTCCCGGTTCTGCGGCCCGCCCGAGTCGGGCAACGGCGGCTGGGTGAGCGGTCACCTCGCCCAGCTGGTCCCCGGCGGGGCCGAAGGCCGGCCGGTGTCGGTCCGCCTCAGCAGCCCGCCGCCGCTCGACCGGGAGCTGCGGGTCGAGCCCGACGGCGACATGCGCACCGTGGTCGACGGCGACCTCACGGTGGCCCAGGCGCAGCCCGCGGTGGGCGCGGGCACCGAGCCGGACGGCATACCCGGGCCGGTGACGTATGCCGCAGCGCTGGCCGCCGCCGCCGGGTACGACGGGCTCGTCAACCATCCCTTCCCCACGTGCTTCTCGTGCGGCATCGCGCGTGAGCCGGGCGACGCGCTGTGCCTGCGGCCGGGGCCGGTGCCTGGCACCGACGTCCACGCGGCCGCGTGGGTGCCGACGGAGGTGACGCCGGAGATCGTGTGGGCGTCACTGGACTGTCCCGGCGCCTGGGCCCTCGGGGTCGGCGGCCGACCGATGGTGCTCGGGACGATGACCGCCACCATCGACCGCCTCCCGGTGGTCGGGCGTGAGCTCGTCGTCGTCGCGTGGGGACTGGGCAGCGAAGGGCGGAAGCACCGATGCGGCACGGCGCTGTTCGACGGCACCGAGCTGCTGGCGCACGCGACCGCAACCTGGATCGGGGTCGACCCCTCCACCGTCAGGCCGGCCTGACGCGTTCTCCGGCCTTGCCAACAGCGTCAGGTGCGTGAGAGCACGGCGACGGTGTCGAGCGCCTCGCGCATCCCGTCGTCCGTCTCGACCTCCCGCACGCGGATCTCGGCGCGCTGGACGGTGACCGGCAGCCCCTCGACGGCGTCGACGACCTCGTCGGGGTCATAGAGGACGCTCCGGTCGCCAGGGCCGCCGTAGCCCTCGGTCAGGTTGCGCCCGGCGTGCCCGATGACGACGACGTGTCCACCGGGCCGCACCGCCTCGACACCTGCGCGAAGCGCCGCCCTGAGATCCGCGCGCGGAACCTGGAGGTAGGAGAACAGGGCGAGGTCGTATGCCGCCGGCCCGCCCGGCGCGGGCTGCGTCGCGTCGGCGACGAGCGCCGTCAGCCTGCCCGCGTCGGCGCCCAGCACCTCGGCCGCCCGGGTGCGGGCCCGTTGCACGGCGACCTCGGAGAAGTCCGTCGCGACGACCGTCCAGCCGATGCTCGCCATCCAGATCGCGTTGCGCCCCTCCCCGGCGGCGATATCGATGGCCGAGCCAGGAGTGAGGGGCTCGACGAGCTCCGCGACGAAGCGGTTCGGCCCGACGGACCACACGAGGTCGCTCGCGGCATACCTCTCGTCCCACTCGTTCGCATCCATCGGGCTCCTCCTTCGCGCTCGTCGACCCCTGCTCCCATGCTGCCACCGATGCCGGAGTCTCGTACGTCACGATTTCGGGGCGACGCGCCTGATCCGCAATAGCCTTGTACCGGAAGGGAATCGCCATGAAGGTGCTCATTGTCCACGAGTCGTTGTTCGGCAACACGCGGCAGGTCGCGGAGGCGGTCGCAGAGGGCTTGAGGAAGGCGCGACCTCCGGGAGACGAGGTGTCCGTGACCCTTGCGACGACCGACGAGGCGCCGGCGACGATCCCCGCCGACGTCTCGCTGCTGCTGGTCGGTGGACCGACGCACGCGCTGAGCATGACGCGTCAGGGCACGCGGGAGGACGCGGTGACCAAGGGCGCACCGGCTCAGCCCCGCCTCGGGATCCGGGAGTGGATCGAGGCCGCTGCGCCCCGCTCCGACCTGCCCGTCGTCACCTTCGACACGCGCGTCCACGTCCGGCTGATGCCTGGGTCGGCCGCAGCGAGCGCGGCAAAGTCCTTGCGCCACCATGGGTTCCGTGAAGCGGACCGCGGTGAGACGTTCTGGGTCGAGGGCACCGAGGGCCCGCTGTCCCCCGGGGAGCTCGAACGGGCGGTCGTCTGGGGTGCCGCTCTCGCGACGGCACACTCGCCAGTACCGGTCGAGTAGCCGGGCCCGCAGTCCCGCTGGCTCGCCGACCGCACGCCGCACGGGGTGCGTGCGGTGGCGCAGTCAGCCGACGGCTGCCTCCAGCCAGGGCTCGAGCAGCTCGAGGACCCGGTCGGGCACCTCGAGCTGCGGCGTGTGGCCGACACCCGCGAGGAATGCCGTGTGCCAGGACGGGTTGAGCGTCGCGGTCCGGCGGGCGGCCGTGACAGGCACGAGACGGTCCATCTCGCCGTGCACGAGCAGCACGGGTGCGCTGACGCTGGCGATGAGCTCGTCATAGCGACGTGGCCGGCGCAGCACCGCCAGCAGCGACCGGGCCGCGCCGAGGAACTGCACCTCGCTGTCGGGGACCTCGCGCCGGTATGCCGTGAGCTGCACTCCGGCGTCGACGACCCCGGCATCCGCCCGGCTCCGGTCGGCGAAGCAGAGGGCGACCATGCCGAGCACCCGCTCGCGGTCCGTGTAGCGCGCCTCGAAACGGGAGACGAACCGCTCCCCGACCCACGGCACGGCATACAGCCCGAACGTCAGTGCGACCTGGGTGTCGGGGCGCTGGCGCGGGATCGGCAGGGAGGGGTCGATGAGCACGAGGGCCGCCACGCGCTCGGGGCTCTTGGCCGCGAGCAAGAGCGAGATCATCCCGCCCATCGAGTTGCCGACGAGGACCACGGGCCGCCCGATGACGGCGTCGACGAAGCGCGCCAGCAGGTCGGCGTTGGCCTGGACGCTCGACGACCGCAGGGTGCCCGGGGTCAGGCCGAAACCGGCGAGGTCGAGGGCGACGACCCGGTGCCGCTCGGCGAGCGCGGGGGCGATCTGGACCCAGTTGAGGTGGGAGCCGCCGAGCCCGTGCACGAGCAGGAGGGGAGGCCCGTCCTCGGGCCCGCCGAAGTCCGCGTAGTGGACCGGGATGCCGAGGTCGATCGTTCGGCTGCGTCCGCCCCAGGGTGCCGCGAGATCGTGCGGCACGGCGGCCGGAAGGGTCGTCATGCAGGCAATGTATCGAGCGCCGATGTGTCTGGTGACGGCATCCGGATCAGACATCCCGGAGGCCTGCCAAACAGGGAGCTCAGCCGCGCAGGGCGAGCAGCCGCCCTCGCAGATACTGCTGCTCGGCTGCGTTGGCGGACAACGTGATCGCGCGCTCGAAGGCATCGCCTGCCGCGGCGTTGCGGCCGAGCCGCTGGAGCAGGTCGGCGCGAACGACGTGCCACGGGACGTAGCCGTCGAGGTCCAGCCCGTCGATCTCTGCCAGCGCCAGGTCCGGACCGTGCACCTCGGCGACGGCGACGGCTCGGTTGAGGCGCACGACGTCCGTCGGCAAGACCCGGACCAGCTGGTCGTACAACGCCAGCACCTGGACCCAGTCCGTCGCCGAGGCGTCTGCCGCGTCCGTGTGCACGGCGTTGATCGCCGCTTGGATCTGGTACGGCCCGGGAGCGTTGCGGCGCAGGCACTTTCGCACCAACTCGTGCCCCTCCGCCACCAGTTCGGCGTCCCACAGGGTGCGATCCTGGTCGCCGAGGACCACGAGCACTCCGGCGGCGTCCGCTCGGGCAGGACGACGCGCCTCGGTCAGGAGCATCAGCGCCAGCAGCCCGGCCGCCTCCGGCTCGTCCGGCATGAGCTCGACGAGCACCCGGCCCAGCCGGACCGCCTCGGCGGCGAGGTCGGGTCGGCCCAGGTCGTCGCCCGAGGACGCCGTGTGACCCTCGGTGAACACGAGGTAGATGACGGCGAGCACCGCTGCCAGCCGCGCCGGCAGGTCGGCGTCTCGCGGCACCCGGTATGGGATGCCGGCGTCCCGGATCTTCTTCTTGGCGCGCACGATTCGCTGCGCCATGGTCTGCTCGGGCACCAGGAACGCGTGCGCGATCTCGGGCGTGGTCAGTCCGCCGAGCAGGCGCAGGGTCAGAGCCACCTGCGCCTCGCGCGACAGCGCTGGGTGGCAGCAGGTGAAGACCAGACGGAGCCGTTCGTCCTTCACCGGTCCCTCCTCCCGCGGTTCGTCCGGCGTGTACAGCGCCGCCGCCTCCGTATGCCGTGCGTCCCGGCTCGCTTCCCGGCGCAGTCGGTCGATGGCCCGGTTGCGAGCGGTCGTGATGATCCAGCCCGCGGGACTCGGCGGCATACCCTCGACGGGCCAGCGCTCGACCGCCACGGTGAACGCGTCCTGCACCGCATCCTCGGCCAGGTCGATGTCCCCGAGGGTCCGGATCAGCACGGACACCGCGCGGCCATGCTCCTCGCGGAACACGCGCGCGATGTCCACGCTGGTCACGGATGCGCTCATGGAGCGGTCACTCGGCCGTCGGAGCCTGGCCCGAGTCCCCGTCGTCCTGGAACGGCCGGATCTCGACGGGCAGGCCGGTCGCCCCGGCGATGCGCTCGGCCCAGCCCAGAGCGACGTCGTAGTCCTCGGCGCGCACGATGCTGAGCCCGCCGAGGTGCTCCTTGGCCTCGATGAAGGGCCCGTCGGTGAGCATCGCATCGGAGACGGCGTCCGGCTTACGGATCACCGTGGCCGAGCCGGTGTCGGCCAGGCCGCCGGCGAAGACCCAGCCGCCCGCTGAGCGGATGTCGTTGTTGACGACCTCGAGGTCGGCCATGACCTGGCTGAGGTCGAGGTCCTCGGGAGGCGGTCCGGGGGGCGAGTAGAGGGTGATGAGGTACGTCTTCATCGTCGTGTCCTTCCTGGCTCGGGTTGGAGTGTGGCCACCTCCTACACGAACGGGTCGGCCGCAGATCGACACTCGCTACCCCACCAATGTCAGCAACACGCCCGGTAGTCGCAAGCCGACCCGAGCTGCAACTGCGGTGAGGTGGCGGTTACCGGGTGTGTTGCCGGAGGGGCGGCGCGGTCGTGGTGCACCGCGTCAGGGCCGCGGACGATGCTCCACGAGCCCGACGAGGTTGCCCTCCGAGTCCTTGACGAAGGCCATCCACTCGTCGGTGCCCGCTGGGCCGAGGGTGTCGTCCTCGTGGCCGAAGATGACGTGCGGCTCGCTCTCGACGTGCACGCCGGCGTCCCGCAGCCGCCCGAGCGTGGCGTCGATGTCGTCGACACGCAGGTAGATCAGTGCCGAGGGCGCGCCGATGTCGAGCAGGAGCCGCACGCCGTCGAGGTCGAAGAAGACCAGGCCCGGCGGGTCGAAGGTGGCGAGCGGCGCAGCGCCGAGGAGGTCGGCGTAGAAGGCCGAGGCGCGACCGAGGTCCTGTGCGCGTTGCGCGATCTGGACGAGTCCCATGCCCTGACGGTAGACCCGCACGCCGGTTGGGGGTGCCTGGTCGTGCTGGGGTTCAGCGGCGCCGCAGTGCTGCGGCGCCGCTGAACCGCTGCCACGGGCCGAGGCGTCAGTCCCGGTTGCTGCTGAAGGCCGCGTCGAAGGAGGCGGACGGCGGCTCGAAGTTCAGCCGGCGGACGTACTCCAGCGCCTCGGGTGCCCCGACGAGGCGGTCCATGCCGGCGTCCTCCCACTCGATCGAGATCGGGCCGTCGTAGCCGATCGCGTTGAGGGTGCGGAAGCAGTCCTCCCACGGCACGTCACCATGGCCGGTGGACACGAAGTCCCAGCCGCGGCGCGGGTCGCCCCACGGCAGGTGCGACGAGAGGCGGCCGTTGCGGCCGTTGCCGACTCGCTTGCGGGCGTCCTTGCAGTCGACGTGGTAGATGCGGTCCTTGAAGTCCCAGATGAAAGCAGCCGGGTCGAGGTCCTGCCACACCATGTGGCTCGGGTCCCAGTTGAGGCCGAAGGCCGGCCGGTGGCCGACCGCCTCCAGGGCGGCGTGGGTGGTCCAGTAGTCGTACGCGATCTCGCTCGGGTGCACCTCGTGGGCGAAGCGGACACCCACCTCGTCGAACACGTCGAGGATCGGGTTCCAGCGTCGGGCGAAGTCGGCATACCCCTGCTGGATGACCTCGTCGGAGACCGGTGGGAACATCGCGACGTACTTCCAGACCGCGGACCCGGTGAAGCCGATGACGGTGTCGACACCGAGCTTCGCCGCCGCCCGTGCGGTGTCGGCCATCCTCACCGCGGCGCGCTGCCGGACTCCTTCGGGGTCGCCGTCGCCCCACACCGACGCGGGGAGGATGTCCTGGTGGCGCTGGTCGATGGGGTCGTCGCACACGGCCTGACCGACGAGGTGGTTGGAGATGGCCCACACCTTGAGGCCGTGCCTCTCGAGGATCTCGCGTCGCGACTCGACGTAGCCGTCCTCGGCCAGTGCCCGGTCGACCTCGAAGTGGTCTCCCCAGCACGCGATCTCGAGGCCGTCGTAGCCCCACTTGCCGGCGAGGCGACACATCTCCTCGAACGGCAGGTCAGCCCACTGTCCGGTGAAGAGGGTGATCGGTCGGGCCATCGTGAGTTCTCCTTGCTGATGTGAGTTGGTGAGCTGCTTCAGCGGGTCGCCGGCACTGCGGTACTGCTGGCGGTAGTGGTGGCGGTAGTGGTGGCGGAAGTAGTGGTGGCTGTAGTGGTGGCGGTGCTGGCGGCGGTGCTGGCGACGGCGACGCCGGCGGCCTCGAGGATGAGGTCGTGCACGTCCGCTGCGGCCACGGTCTCACGCCGCAGGCCCCGATCGGAGCCGAGCACGACCGGGCCGTCCTCCGGGTTGTCCGGCAGCCGGCCATGGCTCCCGCGGACCCAGCGCGGGTCGAGCGGCACGACGCGCATGGCATAGCGCAGCCCGAGCTTCTTTCGCACGAGTCCGAGGCCCGCCCGGGCCTTCGCCGAACGGTCGGCAGGGTCGAAGAACAGCTCGGCGGGGTCGTAGCCCGGCTTGCGGTGGATCTCGACGCTGCGGGCGAAGTCGGGCGCCCGGTCGTCGTCGAGCCAGTAGTAGTAGGTGAACCAGGCACGCGGGGAAGCCACGAGCACGAGGTCGCCGCTGCGCTCGTGGTCGAGGCCGTATGCCGCCTGGCCGGCTCGGTCGAGCACCTGCTCCACCCCTGGGGTTGCGGCGAGCAGCGCCCGCACCTCGTCGAGCCGTGCTGCGTCCTCGAGGTAGACGTGCGCGACCTGGTGGTCTGCGACCGCGAAGGCCTGCGACGTCCAGGGGTCGAGGTACTCCAT
This sequence comes from Monashia sp. NPDC004114, assembly GCF_053603855.1. Taxonomy (NCBI): domain Bacteria; kingdom Bacillati; phylum Actinomycetota; class Actinomycetes; order Micrococcales; family Intrasporangiaceae; genus Intrasporangium; species Monashia sp. NPDC004114. Next base: position 43,658 of record NZ_JBSGGK010000018.1, read on the forward strand.
GCCTGCCTGCGTGTGCACCTCGAGCAGGCCGGCGCGGCGCAGCACCCGGTTGACGTCGACGGGCTGGTCGACCGCGGTGATGCCGTACTCGCTGACGACGAGGACCGAGACGCCGAGCTGCTCGGCGTCGTCGAGCAGCGGCGCGAGGGTCGCGTCGAGCTCGGCTGCCGCCGTCCTGGCCTGGGCTGACTCCGGCCCGAAGCGCTGGAGGTCGTAGTCGAGGTGCGGGACGTAGGAGAGGGTCAGGTCGTGCTCGGGCATCAGCAGGCGGGTCGCCTCGACGATCCAGCGCGACGAGGCGATCGAGGCGGTCGGCCCCCAGTAGTGGAAGAGGGGGAAGGGCCCGAGCCGGTCCGTGAGCCGGTCATGCAGCTCGACCGGTCGCGTGTAGCAGTCAGGCGACTTGCGGCCGTCTGCGTGGTAGATCGGCCTGGGCGTGACCACGCTGTCGGTGTCGGCGCCCATGGCGTACCACCAGCACACGTTCGCGACCCGCGCTCCCGGACGAGCCCGCCGCAGCGCGTGCCACACCTTCTCGCCCTCGACCAGCGCGTTGTGCTGGCGCCACAGGAAGACCTCGCCGAGATCGCGGAAGTACCAGCCGTTGCCGACCGCGCCATGGTCGGCGGGCGCCCGGCCGGTGAGGAACGTGGACTGCACCGAGCAGGTCACGGCCGGGAGCACGGTGCCGAGCGTCGACTGCCAGCCGCTGGCGGCGACCCGGCGCAGCCGTGGCATGTCTCTCAGCGCGCGAGGGGTGAGGCCGACGACATCGAGCACGAGGACCTTCGTGGGGTGGGCGGGGTCGAGTGTCATGCGGGCTCCTTGAGGCCGAGGTCGATGAGGGTGTCACGAAGCCAGGCGAGCTCGCCGGCGATGCTGCGTGCGAGTCCCGCGTCATCGGCCGGCCGCGCGGCCTCCGGCACCACGGTCCAGGTGTACGTCTCGACCTCGAGATGGTCGGTCACGGCGACATCGCCGCCGAGGAGGACGTCGAGGGACTCGCGCAGGTCTGCGGTCGTCGAGGCGAGCGGTGGCTCGGGCTCGTGGTCGAGCGGCACGTGGAAGTGGACGCGCCACGGGCGGTCCACGCCGCCCGGCGCCGGATCGAGGGGGCGCCGCCCTCCGAGCGCGTCCCCGAGGTCGTCGCGGGCGCGGATCTGGCCGCTCTCGCCGCGGGACCGCACCTGGTGCAGGAACCGCTCCTCGTCGAAGGCGGCCAGGGCCTCTCGCGTGGCCGGGTCGCCGGGGTCCGCCACGTGCAGCGCGGCCGATACCTGGGCCTTGACGACGGAACGCCCGGCCGCGTCGAGCCGCGGCACGACCTCTCCGGCGCGCTCGAACCCGACGGCGAGGTGGCAGAGGTCGAGACAGACCCCGAGCGCCTCGTCGTCCCAGCCCACGGTCCGCTCCAGCAGGTCGTCGGTGGTCTCGACGACGCACCCGGGCTCGGGTTCGATGCCGACGCGGATCTCGCGTCCGGTGCGCGACCGGAGCGCGTGCAGGTGGTCGGCGAGCTGGTCGAACTGCTCGGCGGCGAGGACCTGCCGATCACCGAACCAGGGATGGCGCCACCCCAGCGGCAGGGTCGAGATGCTCCCTCGTGCAGCGTCGTCCGGAAGCAGCCGCGCCAGGACCTCTGAGAGGTCGACCGTGTAGGCAAGCCTGGCCGGCTCTGTCCAGTCCGGGTGGTAGACCTTGTGCTTGACGACCGGCTCCTGGAAGCCCTTGTAAGGGAAGCCGTTCAGGGTCACGACCTCGAGCCCGCGGACGTCGAGCTCGCGCCGCAGCCTGCTGGTCAGCCGCGGGTCGTGGGCGAGCTCTCGGGCGACCGGGGCGCTGAGCCACAGTCCGACCCCGAGCACGCTCGCCCCGAGGTGCTGGCGGACCGGCAGGGCGAACCGGTCGAGCTGGCCGATGATCGTGTCGAGGTCCTCACCCCCGTGGACGTTGGTGCAGTAGGCGACGTGGACGAGCTGGCCGTCGGAGTGACGCAGGCGCATGGTTCACTCCCTCGCTCCGCGCAGCACCGAGTTGCCGAGGAACGTCGCACCGGCCGCGACCGGCTCGGGCTCGGCCGGACGGGTCTGGCCCGAACCGGTCTCCTCAGGGTCGGCCTGCTCGCCGATCTCGAGCCGCCCGCTGCGGCCGTAGAACTCGACCGGGTTCCGCCACAGCACCGTGTCCACGTCATCCGCGATGAAGCCGGCCGCGAGCATCGCGTCGGCCGTTCGCCGGGTCTTCAGCGGGTCACTGTTGCCCCAGTCTGCAGCGGAGTTCACGAGCATGCGCTCGGTGCCGAACCGCCGCAGGATCTCGACCATCCGCGCCTCGTCCATCTTCGTGTCCGGATACACCGAGAACCCCATCCAGCATCCGGACTCGGCCACGATGCTCACGGTGACCTCGTTGAGGTGGTCGACCAGCACGGCTCCCGGGTCCAGCGACGACTCCGCGACCACGGAGAGCGTGCGCTTCGTGCCCTCGAGCTTGTCGCGGTGCGGGGTGTGCACGAGGGCCGGCAGCTCGTGCTCGGCCGCGAGCTCCAGCTGGGCCGCGAAGACGTCGTCCTCCTCGGGGGTCATGCTGTCGTAGCCGAGCTCGCCGACCGCGACCACGCGGTCCTTGACGAGGTAGCGCGGCAGGACCGCGAGCACCTCGCGACAACGAGGGTCGTTGGCCTCCTTGGGGTTCAGCCCGATCGTGGCGTGGTGCGCGATGCCGTACTGCGCCGCCCGGAACGGCTCCCAGCCGAGCAGCGAGTCGAAGTAGTCGCAGAAGGAGCCGACGTTGGTGCGTGGCTGCCCGAGCCAGAAGGACGGCTCGACGACGGCACGGACGCCGGCGGCATACATCCGCTGGTAGTCGTCGGTCGTGCGTGAGGTCATGTGGATGTGCGGGTCGAAGATGCGCATGGTGCTCCTCATTCGGCTCGGGCGGGCATGACGGATGACGTGTGCTCGACGAGGTCGAGGATCGCGAGGGCGTCCGACGGCACCGTCCGACCGGCGGCCTGTCGCTCCGCGACATAGTCGGCGACCATGCGGCCGAGCTCGGCGTCGGCACGCGTGTCGAGGCCGGCCACCTGGTCGATGGGGATCCCCACGAAGAGGAACTTCAGCACCGCCTGTCGCCACGCGGCCGTGTCCAGGTGCCGAGCGGCATACTGGCCCATGGCGGCTGCGATGAGACGAGAGTCGTTGGTGCGCAGGGCATCTCGCACGAGGGGCAGGGCCCCGTCGCCGATGGCGTTGGGGCGGTCCGCGCCGTCGAGCGGGTGCAGAGCCCGCAGGACGGCGAGGCGTTCAGATGTGTCTCCCTGCCAGTACAGTCGCTCGGCCAGGCCGAGCACCTCGTCGCGGGGTCCGTTCAGTGCGAGCAGCATGGCCATTCGCGTGTCGTCGCCGTCGCGACCCTCCCGTGCAGCCCGCCGTGCGGCTGCGGGGAAGTGACGCTCGATCGCCTCAGGTCGAGTGGCGACCTCCGCGATGGCTGCGTCGATGTCGCTCATCCGGGCACCTCCTGGAGTCGGAACGGTCGGGTCGTGGCCGCCTGCTCCTCAGCGGCACGCAGGATGTCGATGCTCTGGGCGGCCAGGGCGGGGGCCGCGTGCGAGTGGCGAGGGAGCTCGACCGCCACGAGCCCCGGGAACTCGACGTCGAGCAGCGCTCCGAGGACCGCCGTGACATCGACCTCGCCCTCGCCGAACGGGAGATGCTCATGGACGCCTCGCCGCATGTCGTCGATCTGCACGTTCGCGATGAGCTGGCCCGCACCCACGACGCACGCCGCCGGGTCGTCCTCCTCGGTGCACCGAAGGTGCCCGACATCGATGGTCAGCCTCAGGCGGTCGGGCGACCCGAGCCGGCGGCGCAGCTCTTCGACATCGGCGATCCGCTCGACGTGCATCCCAGGCTCCGGCTCCAGGGCCAGGTCGACGCCGTGCGCGTCCGCGATGGGGAGCAGTCGCGAGACGCCCGCCTCGAGCCGTGACCAGCAGGCCTCCGGTGTCGCGCCGTCGGGCGCGATGCCGCTCCAGAACGAGACAGCGGGCGAGCCGAGCTCGGCAGCGATGCGAATCGCCTTTTCCAACAGGTCGATCCGTCGATCCCGTCCCTCGTCGGACACCAGGGTCGGCGAGTGCTTGCGGCGCGGGTCCAGGACGTATCGCGCCCCGGTCTCGACGACCACCGCCAGGCCGTGCCTGTCGAGTAGGCGCGCCACGTGAGCCGTCCGCCCTGCCAGGTCGGGCGCGAACGGGTCGAGGTGGGCGTGGTCGAGCGTCAGCGCCACGCCGTCGTAACCCAGGTCGGCGAGCAGCGCCACCGCGTCCTCGAGACGATGGTCGGTGAAGCCGTTGAGGCCGTACCCGAAGCGCAGGCTCACGTCGCCGACACCGCCTTCATCGCCAGGCGGCCCACCGGTGCCGATGCAGCCAGGCCGATCGCCAGACCGTGGTTGCCGGCCGACGCGATCGCGGCACCCTGCAGCGGCACGAGGGCCCGGATGCCGACGCCCGTGGCGCTGCGGACCGTCTGCGCGTCGGGGCTGCGCACCGCGGCCAGCTGGGCACGGAGGACGCCGACGGCATACCACCCGGCCAGCCCGAGTGAAACCACCCCGCCGAGCCGGGACCCCGCACCGGGCCGCAGGGCCGACGCGCTGGCCACGACGGCGGTGACCGCCGCGCACGCGCCGGCGACATCGGCCGAACCGCCGCGCACCTCACCTCGGCTCAGGGCGGTGACGCTGGCCGTGTGCAGCGCAACGAGCGAGGCGGGCACCGCCGCCCGTCGAAGTGCGGGCAGCCCACCGGCGCTCGCGCCCAGCAGGACGTCCAGCCCGCGGGTCGAGGCCATCGTGGCGACACTGAGCGGCCCCTGCTTCGGCGTGAGGTCGTACGCCCACACCGCCGAGGCGAGCACGCCCGCGACCGCCGCGGCACGCCGGCCGCCACCCGCTGCCGCCACGGCGACGCCGGCCGCGGTCAGCCCGCTCGCCACTGCCAGAGCGGTCCGGGCGCTCACGCGGCCCGACGGGATCGGCCGCTCCGGCCGCTCGACCGAGTCGGTATGCCGGTCGGCGAAGTCGTTGAGCGCCATGCCCGCCCAGTACAGGCAGGTCGAGGCGACGGGCAGCAGTGCGGTCCGGGTCGCGCTCGGCCACCCGGCGCTCGCCGCGCCCGCGAGCGTGTCCCCCGGCACGGTCAGTGCCGCCGGGGCGCGGACCAGCTCGACGAGGTCTCGAAGCCGGGTCACGATGACGTCGCCCACTGGGTCAGGGCGCGATGCTGCTCGAACAGCCGGTGCTCTCCGGAGTCGACCGGGTCCTTGAAGAAGAAGCCGAGCGCGGTCAGGGGGCCGACCTCGCTGCGCCGGAGGGCCAGGTCGGCCAGACGCGCCAGGTCGATCACGAGAGGGGCGGCGAGGCTGGAGTCACAGCCCTGCCAGGTGAACTGCATCGACATGCGCGTGCCGAGGAAGCCGGCGAAGGTCACGTGGTCCCACGCGGTCTTCCAGTCCCCGAGATCGGTGATGTTGTCGATGTGGACCGGGCCCTCGACCGGGTAGCCGAGCATCGCCTCGAGCCCGCGGGCCTTGCTGATCGCCTTGCTCTGCTGTGCCTCAGGGTCGGCCAGGGTTGCGCCGTCGCCACCGCCGAGCAGGTTCGTCCCGGCCCACGACCGGACCGCCAGCGACCTGGTCGCGAACATCGGTGCCAGCACCGACTTCACGAGCGTCTCGCCCGTCTTCCCGTCACTCCCGCCCCACGGCAGGCCCTCACGCTCGGCCAGCTCGCGCACGGCCGGAAGCCGGGCACCGGTCGACGGCGTGAAGTCGACGAACGCGGCCCCGGCAAGGAAGGCCGCAGCGGCATACACAGCACTGGGTGGCAACGGCGACTCGCCTGCGGCCCAGGCTCTTTCGAGCTGGGCAAGCGACTCGTGCGCAGGCGACGGGACCGCCACCGGCTCGGTCGACGACACGTTGACGACGACGACGCGCGCGAGCGCCTCGGTGTCGCGGAACGCGGCGATGTCATCGGCGAGCCGGCGGACGGCTGCCCCCTGCCCCTCCTCCCCCAGGCGGTAGCCGGCGCGGACGCGGGCATCGGCGCGCTCGAGCTCGTCGTGCGCGAGGGCGAGCGCGCCATGCGGCACCACCCCCGCGTCGGCGAGCAGCGCCGCCCGCTTCACGAGCGGCACCTCTGCCACGTCGTGTCCGCCGACGACGATGTGGTCGAGGGCCACGAGGCCGGCTGCTGCCAGCTCCGCCTGCTCGGTCACCAGGCCTTCCCGCGCGGCGCCGCCGGCGGTGATGAGCGCCAGCCCCGTGGTCACCGTGGTCGCCACGGAGCCACGCGCTCCAACCAGCCACAGTCCCGTCCGTGCGTCGCTCATCTGCCTGCTCCTTCGTCGTCGTGGTTCGGAACGCTGTCGTGCGAATGCCGTTGTGCCAAAAGTCGATTGGGGTGGCGGCCCGGCGGCGAGGGATGGGTGCTCGCCGCCGGGCCACCCGCGGTCACCTCAGGGAGGCGATCACCGCGTCGGCGTCCCGCTGCAGCGCAGCGGAGGCCGCCTGGTCGGAGACGTTGGCCGACGACTTCGCCAGCTCGACGTACTCCTGCAGCTGCGAGATGGCGGCCGCGTTGCGACCGACACTCGCGTGCTTGGCGGCCTGCTCGAGGCGCTTCTCGAGCAGCGGCTCGCCAGCCTTCGTGACGAGACCGGCCCGGGCGAGCCGCTCCGTCACCGCGGTCAGCTCGGACAGCGAGGTCGACGTCGTGAACGTCGTCGTCACCGTCCGGGTCAGACCGGCCTTGTCCGTGGTCGTGACCACGAGAGTGTGGGCACCCAGCGGGAGCCGCCACAGCTCGAGCGGCTGGTCACCCGGGACGGCCGAGCCGTCCACGGCGGCGGTGACCGTGCCGACCCCGCTCGTCGCGTCCCCTGCCGCCCACGTCACGTCACCGGAGTTGCCGACGGTGGCGCCGTCGGTGACACCCGAGACCGCGAGCGTCGGCTGCGTCTTGTCGATCTTGATCGTCACCGACCCGACCGGCGAGACGTTGCCCCCGTTGTCCGTAGCCCGGAACAGCACCGTCGTCGAGCCCTCTGCCGACACCGTCAGCGCGGTGTTGGCGTTCACCCACGTCGTGCCACCGTCGGTGGAACGCTGACGAGACGAGACCGTGCCGTTGTCGGTCGCGTTGACCGTCACCGAGACGTTGCTCGTGTACCAGCCGTTCTGGCCGTTGGGGTTGGCCGGGCTGAGCGTCGCCGAGACGGTCGGCGGCGTGACGTCCGCGACGCCGCTACCGACGAAGGTCAGCGCGTCGAGGTCCACACCGCCGGTCGAGGTGACGTACAGGCGACCGGTGCCGGAGGGCTTGTTCGCGAGTGGCGTCTGCGACTCGGTCCAGCCGGATCCGGAGACCGCCACCTGCGCGAACGGCGCGGCGCTCGGCGAGTTCCACCGCAGCGCAATGGTGCCCGTGCCTGCGCCACGGACCTTGACCGCGTCGAGGTTGGCAAGGTTCGTCGGGTCCCAGGCCAGCCAGTCACCCGCGTCGAGCGAGGTGACCTTGCGCAGACCGCTGGCCGTGCTGTCGTTGACGATCTCGACGCCCTGAGAAGCATCGGCCCACTCGGCCTCCTGCTTCTTCGGGTTGAGGATCAGCGACTCGGTCGTGGTCGCGGGCGGGACACCGGCGTGGCCGCCGTCCGTGTACGTGATGACCACGACACCGAAGATGTTCTCGGTCACGCCGTGCTCGGTCGCGTCCGCCGGGGTCGGGATCGCGAACTGGCATCCGGTGCCCTGGCTCAGCGGGTGAGCATGCGCGTCGTGCCCGAGACCGAACGTCCAGGAAACGCGCGAGCAGACCGTGGCGTTGCCGTCCTCAGGGTCGGTGGTCGTGATGGTGAACGGCACGGCCTGACCCCAGTCGAAGAACCCGCCGTTGGGCGTCGAGAGGTTCACCGTCGGTGCGACGTTGCCGACGCTGATCGACGTGCTTGTCAGAGCCCTGCGACCCTGCGGGTCGGTGACGCGCAGACGAGGGGTGAACTTGCCGAGCTCGGTGTACGTGTGGGTCGCCGTGACACCGGACGCGTCGAACGTGCCGTTGCCGTCGAAGTCCCAGTCGTACGTCAGTGCGCCGTGCTCGGGGTCGGATGATCCCGAGGCGTCGAAGGTGACGGTCAGCGGTGCGTTGCTGCTGCTGACCGGGTTGGCCGAGATGGCCGCCTTCGGCGCCTTGTTGCCCGGCGAGTAGTCGATCCGGTACAGGCCGGCGTCCGGGTTGGCCCGGAAGAAGCCGTCACCGTAGTCGAGGACGTAGAGCGACCCGTCCGGACCGAACTCGATGTCGATCGGGCTATCGGTGATCGGCTGCCCGTTCGTCTCGAGGTCGCGGTTCGGCAGGAACTGCTGGATGTGGTCGACAGGTCCGTTGGGCCACTGCACGGTGAAGGCCGCGAGGTAGTCCTGCGAGAACTCGGCGAAGAAGGCCTTGCGGTCCCAGTACTGCGGGAACTTCGTCGTCGACGGGTTTGCCGCGTCGTAGTGGTAGACCGGTCCGCCCATGGGGCCCTGGCCGCCCTGCGGGTCGAAGTCGGTCAGCTCGGGCCACGGCTGGTGCGTGTTGTTGTCGCCGTAGTAGAGCGTCGCGGTCGTCGCTGGCGGGACGGTCGCCAGGCCGGTGTTCCAGCGGGAGTTGTTCTGCGCGCCGGCGTTGCAGTCGAACCACGGTCCCGGGGTCGAGGTCGCGTAGTCCCACTGGTTGTAGTTGGCGTTCGGGCCGTGGCAGTACGGCCAGCCGCCGTTCATCGGACGGTCGATCGCCGTCGTCATCCACTCCACGTAGCCCATCGGGCCACGCTGCGGGTCCGGGGCGCCGGCGTCGGGGCCGTAGTCGCCCCACGTGACCGAGTTGGTCGCCGCGTCGACGTCCATACGGTACGGGTTGCGCACGCCCATGACGAAGATCTCGGGCCGGGTCTTGGCGGTGCCGGGCGTGAACAGGTTGCCCGGCGGGATGGTGTAGCTGCCGTCGCCCTGGACCTTGATCCGCAGGATCTTGCCGCGGAGGTCGTTCGTGTTGCCGGCGCCGCGTCGCGAGTCGAACCCGGGGTTCATGCCCGGCGCGTCGTTGTTCGGAGCCATGCCGGCGGCGCCCGGGGTGCTCGCGGGCGTGTTGTCGCCGGTCGAGAGGTACAGGTTGCCGTCGGCGTCGAAGTCGACGTCACCGGCGACGTGACAGCACTGGCCGCGGTTCGTCTCGACCTTGATGATGACCTGCTCCGTCGACAGGTCGAGCTTGCTCGTGGCGTCGTCCCACTTGACTCGGGTCAGCTGGTTGTAGCCCTTCCACTGGTCCCAGTACGACAGGTCCTGCCCGGCCGGGAGCGAGTTCGGGGCCGAACCGGTGGGGGTCGTGGCCACGTACGGCGCCGTCATGGTGCGGGGCGCGTAGTAGAGGTAGACCCACTTGTTCGTGGCGAAGTCGGGGTCGATGGTGATCGTCTGGAGGCCGTCCTCCGAGTTGTTGTACACCGGGATGGTGTTGATCACCTTGGTGACGCCCGAGTCGGGGTCGGTGAGGCGGATGTCGCCGTTGCGCGCGGTGTGCAGGACCCGCAGGTCGGGCAGCACAGCGAGGTCGATCGGCTCACCGGTGTCCTTGGTGAGCGTGACCTTCTCGTAGTTCGACCAGTCGAGCGCCGCCTCGGCGCCGGCCTCGGCACCGTGGTCGACGCCGTCATGGGCGAGGGCGGGCTGAGCCATGACGCTGCCCAGCGTGGTCAGGGCGAGGACGGCGGCGGCAGTTGCCGCAACAGCCCTCCGACCTCGGGTACGACTTGTAGCATTCATCGATACGTCCTTCTTGACAGAGACGGGCGAGCCGCCCCCCGGGGAGCGCGCCGCTGCAACGGCACATGCACTCCCCGGGGGTCGGCGTTTACTTCGACGTATGCCGTCCCGCCGGCGTGTGGCGGGAGGGCGCCTTCTGCGTAACGCCGGGTCGCGACGTCAGCCGCGCAGGGCCGCCATGTTGGCGTAGCTGAGGGCGGCGTACTCCAGCGACTGGTTGGGGTTGACGGTGCCGCCGGGGGCGTTGTCCTGCTCGTACATCGGGTTGTGGTAGCCCTTGGCCCCCGTCTGGCTGAGGAAGGCCGTGTAGTCGATGACGCCGGTGCCGAACGGGACGAAGTCGTAGCCGTTGGCCGAGGTCGGAACCGACTTGCCGTCCTTGGCGTGGAACAGCGGGAACCGGATCGGCTGGGCCTGGACCACGCCGAGCGGGTTGAAGATCGCCTCGACCGTCGAGCCGTCGGCCGCGGTGTAGGACTTGTGCTTGAACTGCGCGACGTGCGCCCAGTAGATGTCCATCTCGAGGTAGACGTTGTCCGGGTTCGTGTTGGCCAGGAAGTACTCGAGACGACGGATGCCGGACGAGCGGGTCGGCCGGCCCAGTGCGTCCAGCGGCCCGCTGTCGAGCAGGAAGCTGTACGCAACGTCATGGTTGTGCGTGTAGAGCTTGAGGCCGTGCTTGACGCGGGCCCGCTCGCCGAGGATGTCCCAGCGCGCGGCGGCCAGGTCCCAGTCCGCCTGGTAGGCCGAGCTGGTCGGGTCGCTGCCCGTGCCGATGTGCTGCATACCGAGGATGTTCGCGATCTCGCAGGCGGCGTCGAACGACGCGAGGGTCGCGTCGGTGATCGACGACGGGATGCTGCCGTGGTTGCCCTCGGCCTCGAGCCCGTTGTCGTCGAGCCAGGTGCGCAGCAGCTGGGCGCCGGCGACGTTGTTGACGTTGCCACCGGGGGCGTTGGCGTGCTGGCCGTAGCCGGCGAACTCCACCTGCTTGTACCCGATCCGGCCGAGCTCCTCGAAGACCGCCTTGAAGCCGGACGCGTAGGGCGAGGTGCCGGGGTCGCGCGAGACGGCGTCGCGGACGGTGTAGAGGATGATCCCGCGCTTGCCGGGCGGGACGAGGACTCCGCTGCCGGTGCCCGGGGCTGCCGCGGCGCTGGTCGCGCTCGCGCCGGCGATGGCCACTGCCGCGGCCATGCCCGTCGAGGCGGCCATGAACTGGCGCCGGTTGAGACCGAGGCCCTTGGCGAGCTTCAGCGGGTTGACGTCGTTGTCGTGCATGGTGTGCGTGCTCCTTCAGCGTGACAGAGACAGGACTTGCGGGGTGGAGCCGAATCTCCTTTCAGGACAAAGCGAGGCCGCATCCTCCGCAGTTCAGGACAGGGCCGGCGACGAGACGCGGCCAAGCTCGACCGGGGTCCAGGACCCCGACCGCTCCGCGCTCGACTCGACCGCCGACAGGATCCGCTGCACCTGGAGCCCGTCGGAGAAGGACGGCCGAGGGTCGGCGCCCTCGGCGATGGCGGTGAGGAAGTCCACCGCCTGGTGGGTGAAGCCGTGCTCGTAGCCGAGCACGTGTCCGGGCGGCCACCACGCGGCGACGTAGGGGTGGGACGCCTCGGTGACGAGGACCCGGGTGAAACCGGCGTCCTTCGCGTCGACCTGCGCGTCGAAGACGTGAAGCACGTTCATGTCCTCGAAGTCAAAGGCCAGCGATCCTCGAGTTCCATTGATCTCCAGGCGAATCGCGTTCTTGCGTCCGGTGGCGAACCGGGTCGCCTCGAACGTCGCCAGGGCCCCGCCAGCCATCCGCGACACGAAGACGGCCGCGTCGTCCACGGTCACCGGACCCAGCTGGGCGGATCCGTTGGCCGAGGCGGTGCCGCTGATTCCGCCGCCGCTGCTGGCGGCGGCATCTGGGTCGGCGACCGGCCGCTCGCGCACGAACGTCTCGGTCAGGGCCGACACCCCGGTGAGCTCCTCGCCGGTCACGTACTGCGCCAGGTCGACGATGTGCGCGCCGATGTCCCCGAGCGCTCCGGAGCCGGCGCGCTCCTTCTGGAGGCGCCAGGTGAGCGGCGACGAGGGGTCGGTGAGCCAGTCCTGGAGGTACTGGCCGCGCACGTGGTGGATCCGGCCGAGACGTCCCTCCGCCACCAAGGTCCGGGCGTAGGCGATCGCCGGGATGCGCCGGTAGGTGAAGCCGACCATCGACCGAACCCCCTGGGCCCGTGCGGCTTCCGCCGCCCGGACCATGGTCTCGGCCTCCGCGACGGAGTTGGCGAGCGGCTTCTCGCAGAGGACGTGCTTGCCGGCCTCCAGGGCAGCCACTGCGATCTCGGCGTGGGTGTCGCCTGGGGTGCAGATGTCGATGATGTCGATGTCGTCCCGCTCGAGCAGCCGCCTCCAGTCGGTCTCGACACCTTCCCAGCCGAAGCGGTATGCCGTCTCGCTCGCTGCCGCTTCGTTGCGTCCGGCGACGGCGACGAGCCGCGGGGCGACCGGCGTGTCGAAGTAGCTGAGGGCATTGCGCCAGGCCTGTGAATGGGCACGCCCCATGAAGGCGTAACCGATCATCCCGACCCCGAGGGCAGGCTTGCTGGCAGTGGTCATGACGTCCTCACATCCGACGTAGGTGGTGGTCGGCGGCGACCCCTGCTTCGTCACCGCCACGAGCTGCTCGTGCTTGTAGGCCGTGTGTGGCGCCCGCCCCGCCGGAGTGCCGGGGCGGGCGCCCACTGTCACGACTCGAAGCCGAGCGGCAGGTACTGGTCGACGTTCTCCTTGGTCACGACCGGTGCGTTGAGGACGATTCGACGCGGGACCTCGACCTGGACGAGGTCGCTGATGCCCTTGTCCTGGGCGATCAGTCGGGCGAGCTTGATGCCGTCGGCCGCCTGGGTCGGCGGGTAGAGGACCGTCGCCTCCATCTTGCCGTCCTTGATCCAGCGCATCGCGTTGGCCGAGCCGGCACCACCGATGAAGGCCATCTCGTGGCGGTTGGCCTGGTCGAGGGCGGCCATGACGCCGACACCCTGGTCGTCGTCGTGGTTCCAGAGGATGTCGATCTTCGGAGCGGCCTGGAGCAGGTTGGACGCCTGCTTCTCACCGGACTCGACGGTGAACTCGGCTGCGACGCGGTTGTCGACGGTCTGGCCGCAGGCCTTGAGCGCGTCGGCGAAGCCCTTGCTGCGGTCTTGCGTCAGGGGCAGCGCGTCGATGCCGGCGATCTCGGCGATGACCGGGTTGCTGAGGTTCTTGTCCTTGACGAGCTTGCAGGCGTACGTGCCGGCGGACACGCCCATGCCGTAGTTGTCGCCGAGGATCGTGGCGCGGGCCGCGAACGGGCTCGAGAACTCCCGGTCGACGTTGACGACGGGGATGCCGGCGTCCATCGCCTTCGTAGCGACCTCCGTCAGGGCAGCGCCGTCGGTGGGCAGGAGCACGATCGCGTCGACCTTGTCGTTGATGAAGGTCTCGATCTGGCTGATCTGCAGCGAGGCGTCGTTGGTGCCCTCGGCGACCTTGAGCTCCACGTCCGGGTACTTCTTGGCCTCGGCCTGGGCGGCGCTGTTGATGGCACCGAGCCAGCCGTGGTCGGCCGCGGGGCCCGAGAAGCCGATGACGACCTTCTTGCCGGGAGCGTCGTTGTCGCTCGCGGCGTTGCTACCCGCCTGCTGGGTCGAGGCCGCCGGGGTGGTGGCCGGGTCGTTGCTGGTGCAGCCGGCTGCAACGAGCGCGGCGCTCATGGCGAACGCCGCGACGGCGACGCGCTTGGTGGTGCGAGGAAGTGATGCAGACACGCTGACTCCTATGTGAGCGGGTGTGAAGGTGGTGCGCTGTGAGTTGTGGTGCTGTGCCAGAGCCCTGGCGGTGTCGATCCGGCCTTGTGGACTAGGTCGACCGGGTGCGGGAGACCCGCTGCTGGAGCAGGACGGCGGCCACGATGATGGCTCCCTTTGCCACCGCCTGCGTGGAGGTGTCGAGATTGTTGAGGGTGAAGACGTTGGTGAGCGTCGTGAAGATGAGCACGCCGAGCACCGTGCCGACGACCGTGGCGCGGCCACCGGACAGGAGGGTGCCGCCGATGACGACGGCCGCGATCGCGTCGAGCTCGTACAGCGTTCCGTGCGTCGAGGTTCCGGTCGTCGTCCGGGCCATGATCATGACCGCGGCGATGCCACAGGCGACGCCGAGCAGAATGTAGAGGTACATCGTCTGGCGCTTGACCCGGATGCCGGCCAGGCGCGCGGCCTCGGGGTTGCCACCGATGGCCAGGGTGCGCCGGCCGAACGTCGTGCGGTTGAGCAGCACCCAGCCGACGGCCGCGACGATCGCGAACATGATCACGAGGACCGGGATGCCGAGGACGCTGCCGCCGAAGAAGTCGATGAAGCCGCGCTCCCGGATGATCTGCGTGCGGCGCTTGGCGATGATCTCCGCCAGCCCGCGTGCCGCGGCCAGCATGGCGAGCGTTGCGATGAAGGGCGCCATTCGCCCGTACGCGATGAGGACGCCGTTGACCAGTCCGCAGCCGGCGCCGACGGCCAGGGCGACGAGGACCATGACGATCCAGTGGTAGTTCTCGGCCATGGTCTGCGTCGCCAAGGTCGTGGCCCATACCGAGGAGAGCGCGACGATCGCGCCGACCGACAGGTCGATGCCGCCGCCGCCGATGACGAAGGTCATGCCGACGCTGACCACGCCGATGACCGACCCGAGCCGCAGGATCGTCAGCGCGTTCTCCGGGCTGGCGAACCGGTCACCGGCGGTGATGATCCCGACGATGATGAGCAGCACCAGGGCGAGCACCAGCCCGGCGTTGCGCCCGGCGGGTCCGCTGAGGAAGCCGGCCAGGCCCCCTGAACGGCGCGTGGTGACACCCCCGACGGCGGGACCGCTCTGCTGCGTGCTCTCCCCCGCCGCCCCTGTCGCGTCGGTGGCCGGGTCGCCCGGCGCCTGGTCGGCCTTCGTGACGTCGGCGCTCATGCCGCGTCTCCCTTCAGGATGATGTCGAGGACGGCGTGCTCGTCGAGCTCGTCGGCCGGACCCTCGTGGCGGACGGTGCGGTCGGCGACGACCAGCACCCGGTTGGACAACCCGAGCACCTCGGGGATCTCGCTGGAGACCACGACGACAGCCACGCCGTCGTCGGTGAGCCGCCGGATCAGGCCGTAGATCTCCGACCGCGCCCCGACGTCGACGCCGCGCGTCGGCTCGTCGAGGAGGAGCACCTTGCAGCCGCGGAGCAACCATCGGGCCAGGACGACCTTCTGCTGGTTGCCACCGGAGAGCGTGCGCGACTCGCGGTGCACCCCGCGCGGGCGCACATCGAGCGACTCGAGCAGCTCCTCGGCCGACTCGACCTCACCGTCGCGGTCGAGCAGCCCGGCGCGTGAGAACCGGGCCAGGCTCGCCAGGCTGATGTTTGCGGCAAGCGATGCGTCGAGGACCAGCGCCTGGCTCTTGCGCTCCTCCGGGCAGAGGCCGATCCCGGCAGCGACCGCCGAGGTCACGGAACCCGGCCGCACGACCGTCCCGTCCACGGTGACCGTGCCGCCGGTGGACCTGCGCGCGCCGAAGATCGTCTCGACGATCTCGGACCGACCGGACCCCACGAGGCCGGCGAGGCCGACGACCTCGCCGGGCCGGACGTGGAAGCTGATGTCGGCGAACTCACCGTCGCGGGTCAGCCCCTCGACCTTGAGCATCGGCTCGGCGTCATTGACCTGCGGTTTGTCCGGGAAGACGTACTCGATCGAGCGGCCCGTCATGAGCCGGATCAGCTCCTGCGTCGGCGTGGTCTTGGCATCGAGCCCCGTGGTGACGGTCTTGCCGTCCTTGAGGACGGTGACGCGGTCGCCGATCTCGCGGATCTCCTCGAGGCGGTGCGAGATGTAGACGACGGAGACCCCCTGCGAGGTGATCTCGCGGATGACCTTGAACAGCTGCCCGACCTCGCCGGCGTCGAGCACGGCGGAGGGCTCGTCCATGATGATGAGCCGTGCGTCGCGGGAGAGCGCCCGGGCCATGCTCACGATCTGGCAGGAGGCCGCCGAGAGGGTGCCGACCTCGATGGAGGGAGAGATCTCGGGGTGTCCGAGCCGCTTCAGCAGCCCTGCCGCCTCGCGGCGGGCGGTGGACCGCTGGGAGAAGCCGAGGCGGTTCGGCTCGTGCCCGAGGAAGATGTTCTCGGCGACGGTGAGTCCCTCGACGAGGTCGAGCTCCTGGTACATGGTCGCGATGCCGAGGTCCATGGCAGCCTGCGGGTGGTGGAGCGTGACCGGCTCGCCGGACCACTCGATGGTGCCCTCGTCGGCCTCGTGCACACCGGCGAGAACCTTGATCAGCGTGCTCTTGCCGGCGCCGTTCTGGCCGAGCAGGCAGTGCACCTCGCCGGGCAGAACATCGAGGTCGACCCCACCGAGGGCCACGACCCCTGGAAAACGCTTGACCACGTTGGTCATTCGCAGCAGCGGTGCGTCGGCATCGTCTCGCCGTCGAGATTCCATGCGTCACACCGTGTCCCACTTTTGTCGGGACGTCAAGCAAAAGTTTCGATCGCGAGACACAAAGCCGATTGCGTGGCGTACGGAAGCTGCATGTGCTTCACTGCAATCGTGCATTCCGCTGAGCCATCGTCGTCAGCCTCAGGCGCCAACGGCGCAGGCGAGCTGCTCCAGCTGCTGCGCGACGAGACTCCCCGCACCCGGGCCGAGCTGGCGAAGCTCACGGGCCTGGCGCGCTCGACCGTCGGCGCCCGCGTGGACGCCCTCCTCGCGACCGGCCTGCTGGCCCCGAGTGGCGAGGCGGCCAGCACCGGAGGACGCCCGCCGATCCGCTTCGCGTTCAACCCGGAGGCCCGGGTCGTCGTCGGCGCAGACCTCGGGGCGACCCACGGGCGCATCGCGCTGACCGACCTGAGCAGCCGCCCGATCTGCGAGATCGCCGAGAAGCTGGACATCACCGACGGGCCCGGCCCGGTCCTCGACTGGGTCATCGCTGCGACGCGACGCCTTCTCGAGCAAGCCAACCGGAGTCCGAGCGAGCTCATCGGCATCGGCATCGGGCTGCCCGGCCCGGTCGAGCACTCGAGCGGTCGCCCGATGCGGCCGCCGATCATGCCCGGGTGGGACGGCTACAACGTCCCGGCCCACGTGCGACGCGCGTTCGACGTGCCGGTGCTCGTCGACAACGACGTCAACATCATGGCCCTCGGCGAGCACGCCCTGGCCCACCACGACGTCGAGCACCTGCTCTTCGTCAAGGTGGCCACCGGGATCGGCGCCGGCATCATCAGCGGAGGCCGGCTGCACCGTGGGGCAGTGGGCGCCGCCGGTGACCTGGGACACGTCGCCGCCCCGCACGCACCCGACGTCCTCTGCACCTGTGGCAACAGGGGCTGTCTCGAGGCGGTCGCAAGCGGACGCGCCATCTCCAAGTCGCTCAACGAGATCGGCATCCAGGCCGAGAGCAACGCCGACATCGTCGAGCTCGTCCGCAAGGGCAACATCCCGACCGCGCACGCCGTCCGCCAGGCGGGGCGCACGATCGGCGAGGTCCTCGCGACCTGCGTCAGCCTCCTCAACCCGTCCGTCATCGTCATCGGTGGCTCACTCGTCCAGGCTGGCGAGAGCCTCATCGCCGGCGTGCGCGAGGTGGTCTACGGCCGGTCGCTGCCCCTGGCCACCGGCGGCCTGCAGATCGTCTCGGCCACGACCGGGGTCCAGGCCGGTGTCATCGGCGCGGCCACCATGGTCGTGCAGCACGCCCTGACGGCCGACCGCGTCGACTCGGCGATCGCCGCCCAGTCCGCGTCCTGAGCGCCATCACTTGGCCCAGTCCGCTCGCATGTCGGGCGCGCGTTGCCACCAGAATGGGCGCATGACCGAACACCGCCCCGTCGAGACCTGGCTCACCGACATGGACGGCGTCCTCGTGCACGAGGAGGTGGCGATTCCCGGCGCCTCCGACTTCATCGAGGCGCTCAAGACCTCGGGCAAGCGCTTCCTCGTGCTCACGAACAACTCGATCTTCACGCCGCGCGACCTGCGTGCCAGGTTGCTCGCCAGCGGCATCGACGTGCCGGAAGGTGCGATCTGGACCTCTGCCCTGGCCACCGCGCAGTTCCTGGCGGACCAGCGACCCGGCGGGACGGCATACGTCGTCGGCGAAGCCGGGCTCACGACCGCGATGCACGGGGTCGGCTACGTCATGACCGACCGCGACCCCGACTACGTCGTGCTGGGTGAGACGCGCACGTACTCGTTCGAGGCGATCACCCGGGCGATCCGCCTCATCGACGCAGGAGCGCGCTTCATCGCGACGAACCCCGACCCGAGCGGGCCGAGCCCGGCGGGGCTGCTCCCCGCCACCGGCTCGGTTGCGGCGCTGATCAGCACGGCCACCGGCCGCCAGCCCTACTACATCGGCAAGCCCAACCCGCTCATGATGCGCAGCGCCCTCAACCGGCTCGACGCCCACTCCGAGACGACGATCATGGTCGGTGACCGCATGGACACCGACATCATCTCCGGCCTCGAGGCGGGGCTGCGCAGCGTCCTGGTGCTCACCGGCTCGACGACCCGCGAGCAGATCGAGAACTTCCCGTACCGCCCCAGCCGGGTCGTCGACTCCGTGGCCGACCTGGTGCGCTTCGTCGACCACGCACCCCCCGAGGCAACACACCCGGAAACCGTCCGCTCGCCATAGTTGTAACCAGGTCGAGCAGCCGGTCCGGCGCAGAGCGCCGGCTCCACCATCCGGGTGTGTTGCGGGGGTCACCGGCGCTCGACGGGGAGTCCGAGGAACTCGCCGAGCCGCGCGACGGCCAGGTCCACACGAGCGTGCTGGTCGGCGGTCGTCGACGGCGCGAGGCGGGTCTCGACGACGACCCGGTCGCGCTCCACCGTGCGCCGCCACGTCCCGACGCGGACCTGGTCGACGAGCACGGCCGTGTACCACGGGAACCCTTCCGGCTCGGGCAGCTCCGGCGCGACGGGAAAGCTCACCGCCGGGTAGGTCAGCGTCACCTCGTCGTAGGTCGTGAGCAGATGCGCCTGGTCGCCCCGGGTCGTGCGCGCCGGGACCGTGGGGTCGAACCAGTGGGGTGTGCCGTCCACCTCCACCCGCTCGAGGACGTCCTCGAGCTCGTCGACCGCGCGCTTGGCATCGGCGACCGTGAGGGACGACCATCGGCTGAGGTCCTTGACCGAGGCGGGGCCGTGGCCGGCGAAGAAACGGCGCGCCAGCTCGACCAGGGCCTCGTTCCGCGACCGCTCGGGGGTGGGCGCGACCAGCTCGTCGACCAGGCCGTAGGAGTGCTGCACGCCCTTGACCGGGCCGCCGCAGACGAGCGCCCGGAGCTCGGCGAGGAGCAACAGGTGCCCGAGCCCCTCGCCCTCGCCGAGCAGCCCCGCCGCGGCGAGACGATCGCCGATCTCCTTGCGGGTCAGGAAGGTCCGCCCCGCGAGCGATGACGAGATGACGCCGAAGGCCCGCTCGACCGTTGGCTCGTCGAACCCGAACTTGCGGAGGTACGGCGCCTCCAGCTGCTCGACCCGAGGGGAGGTGAGCGCGAGGATCCAGCGCAGGTCCTCCGGTGCGACGTAGTGCCAGGTAGGTCGCAGGATGTGGGTGCGCACGAACGCGCCGGAGTCGTGCTCGGCTCGCACGGCGGCATACGTCCTCGCACGGCTGCGCTGGGACAGCGCGAAGAACGCGTGGTCCCGCTCCTGGGACTGGACGCACGTGAGCAGGCGGACGGCATCCGCGGCACAGGGCAGCGGCGGGGACGAGAGCCGCTGTGTCGCAAGGCGACGGCGAAGGACGCGTTGACGATGCATGCGACCCAGCATGGCTGGTCAGGCCCCGATGGACCCGGCGTTCGTCGGGCCCTACCGTGACGAGGGTGACCTCTCACTATGTCGTGAGCGACGTGCACGGGCATGCCGACGACCTCGTCGAGGCTGTTCGCGACGCCGGACTGGTGGACAGGTCGGGGGACTGGGCCGGCCACGACGAGCTGTGGGTGCTCGGCGACTACTTCGACCGTGGGCCGGACGGCGTCGCCGTCGTCGAGGCGCTCATGCGCTGGCAGGACCAGGCGAGCGCCGGCGGAGGCCGGGTCGAGGCGCTCCTCGGCAACCACGAGGTGCTCGCGCTCGGCATGCGGTGGTTCGGCCAGACGGAGGTCCCAGGGCCGCGGATGTCCGGGCGCAGCTTTCTCGGCAGCTGGCTGCTCAACGGTGGCCAGCTGCACGACCAGGCCGGGCTGACCGAGCGCCACGAGCGGTGGATCGTCAGGCGTCCGATGCTCGCTCGAGTCGGCAACTGGCTGCTGATGCACTCCGACACCGTCGACTACCTCGACTGGGGCAGCACGGTCGACGAGGTCAACGCGGCCGCCGAGGTGCTCTTGCGGGAGCGCCGGCTCGAGGACATGTGGGAGTGCTGGCGGCGCCTCACCTCGCGTGGAGACTTCCGCGGCCGCAAGAGTGCGGCGAACGTCGAGCGGATGCTGTCGACTCTCGGCGGGACGCGGATCGTCCACGGGCACAGCACGATCCCGTACATGCTCGGAGTGGACGCGGGGTCGCTCGACCCGCTACCGGTCGCCTATGCCGGCGGGCGGGTGCTCGCGGTGGACGGGGGCCGATACGAAGGTGGCCCGCTCATCGTGGCCCCGCTGGACGCCATCGAGGAACAGCTAGACGCTCAGTCGTGAGCGAAAAGCTTTCGCCACCAAGGCATTCGCTGGTTCGCCGCACGCTCAGCAGCCGCGGCACGGGCCGCCTCCTCGGCTGCGGTGCGCGCCTGCTCGTCGCGCTCGGCTCGGAGGCCTCGCCACTGCTCGACCATCTCGTCGACGTCGATCGTCTTGGCGAGGAGCGGAGGCAGGTTGCCCACCGCCGGACGCAGACGGTCGGCCAGGACTCGCTTGTTGTAGTCCGTGATGATCTCGCGCACCTGCTTCTCGGTGCGGACGTCGGCGAGTGCGTCGGGGTAACCGGCCGCCTCCTTGCGCAGCCCGAGGGCGCCCGGCAGCGCGCCGGTGAAGTCGAGGTTCTCGCGCTTGGCCATCCGCTTGACCCACCAGTCCGGGTCGCTTGAGTCGCTGAGGTCGAGCGGCTTGCCGGCGCCGGGTAGGTCGTCGAAGTCGCCGCGCTCCTGGGCCTCGCGGATCTGGCGCTCGACGGCGCTCTCCCAGTACGGCTGGCTGGACATGCCATCCACGCTAGCCGATGGGGTATCCCGTCCCGTCCCGCCCCGGGCGTCGCGTTCGCCGCGCACTCACAGGCGGCCGATGACCTCGTCGAGCATCGTCTCGGTGAGCTTGCCGGTGAAGGTGTTCTGCTGGCTGACGTGGTAGCTGCCGACGAGCCGTACCATGCGGCCACCGCCGGTGGTGAGCACAGCCTCGGCACCGTGGCCGAAGCGCGGCTTGCGGGCCGGGAGCGCCCACCCGCGTCGCCGGGCGGCCCCGAGCGCGGCGTCCCACCCGATCGACCCGAGGGCGAGCAGGGACCGCAGCCGCGGTTCGGCCAGCTCGAGGTCGCGGTCGAGCCACGGCGCGCACGTCGCCTTCTCCTGCGTGGTCGGCTTGTTCGCAGGAGGGGCGCACCGGACGGTGGCCACGATGCGCAGGCCGCGCAGCTCCAGGCCGTCCCCGGCGGCGACCGACGTCGGCTGGGTGGCGTACCCGGCTCGGTGGAGTGCGGCATACAGCCAGTCCCCCGAGCGGTCGCCGGTGAACATCCGCCCCGTGCGGTTGGTGCCGTTGGCGGCGGGCGCCAGCCCGATGACGAGGACCTCGGCCTCGGGGTCGCCGAACGAGGGTCCGGGGCGGCCCCAGTACGGCTGGTCGGCGAAGGCGGCGCGCCGCCCGTGCGTCGCGACCGCCTCGCGCCACGTCACGAGGCGCGGGCAGGCCCGGCACACGCTCACCCGCGCGTCGAGCTCGGGTATGCCGTCCGCGCCCTTCGCAAGCCGTCGCACCTCGTCCGCCGTGGTGGCCACCGGTGTCTCCGACGTCGCGGGGTCGCCCGGCCAGCCGCTGCCCGGGGGCACCGGGGATTCAAACAGCACCCCGGTCAACGGGTGCGGCGCGGGCTCAGCCCAGTCAGCTCGGCTCATATGTGTTCAACTTACTGAGTCAGCCACGGCACGCGCCGGGGCACGCGCCGCAGCGAAGCGAGGCGCCAAAAGCACAGCCGCGGCGCCGGCGTTGCCTGGACGCAGCGCAGCGAGCTGGGTCCCACGCTCTGCGTGGGAGGAACGAGCGAGCGGAGCGGAGGAAGGTAACGCCTGAAGGCGCCGCGGTGAACCAAGCGGACGGCCACGGCGTCTTCGGAGCCGGAACGAGATCAAGGAGGTGGCGGCCGGAATGCCGCTCGACGACGAGGCGGTCGCGGAGATCTACCGCGAGCACGGGCCGATGCTGCGTCGGGTCGTCTGGCGTGCCACGAGCGACGCCAACCGGGTCGACGACATCGTCCAGGAGGTCATCCTGCGCGTGTGGCGCCAGGCACCGGAGGCCGACAACCTGCGCGCCTACCTCATCACGACGGCGCGGCACCTCATCGTGGACCAGCACCGCGCCGCGGGGCGACGCCCCCAGGAGGCCCGGATGGTGGACATCGCCGAGGAGGACGCCGCGCTCGACCGGGCCCTTGACCAGGTGCTCGTCGAGGAGGCGCTGGGCCGGCTCCAGGCCAACCACCGAGATATCGTCCGCTGTCTGTACTACCAGCGACTCACCGTCGCCGAGACCTCGAGCCGCCTCGGGGTGCCAGAGGGAACCGTGAAGTCAAGAGCTTTCTACGCCGTGCGCAACCTGCGCGTCATTCTCGACGAGATGGGGGTGACGAGATGACCATCGGACCCACCGGCACGGCCGGGCCTGAGGACCTGCATGTCCTGCTCGGCGCCTATGTCCTCGGCGGGCTCTCGGACGAGGACCACCGCGCCTTCAGCGAGCATCTGCGGACGTGCCGCCAGTGCCAGGCAGAGCTCGGCCAGGTGTCCGGCATCCCGCGCCTGCTCCATCTCGCCGGCCCGGCTGGTGGGCCGCATCTGGCGACCACCCAGACCGGGGCACCGGAGCCCGCGCTCGCCGAGCCGGACGACGCGCGAGTCGCTCGCCTGCTCCGTGAGGTCGGGCGTCGTCGACGCCGGCGCCGCACGTGGTTCGCCTCCCTGTCCGCTGCCGCAGCGGTGCTGCTGTTCGTGGCCGGAGGCCTCATCGGGCCGAGCATCGTGGCGTCCAACCCGCCTACGACTCACGTCGCGGCGGCTGCGCTGCCGGGGAGCTCGGTCAAGGTCGACGTCGCGCTCGTGACTCGCGGCTGGGGCACCCAGCTCGACATCGACTGCGAGGACATGCCCAAGAACGGCGAGCTGCTGCTCTGGGTGACCGACCACAACGGCAATCAGACGCCGGTCGCGTCGTGGCTCGCCACCCCGTCCGGGTACTCCAAGGTCACGGGAGCGACCGCCCTTCGCCCCAACGAGATCACCCGGGTGGAGATACGGACCGGCACCGGGCGGCTGCTCGCTGCGGCACAGACCTGACGGCACAGACCTGAGGGCACAGACCTGAGGGCACCGGTCAGAGGACGCAGCCAGAGGACGCGGATCTGGCGGTGCGGGGGCCGGCACGCCGTCCGGTCGACGGCGTGCTTAAGGGCCCGGTTCGCGGGTGCGCAGGTCTGCGATTCCGGGCCCTTGGTGGCGGTTAACGTACCTCGACGGGCCAGCCGCCCAAGCTATTCGGTTGGGGGATCCCCCTGGGGGAGTGGTGCGGGGAGGCCCCCCTTCCCCGCACCTTTCCCCTGCCAGACAGAGACCTCGGGTGCCAGCCTGATACACCCTCAGCCGATCAGGTATGCCGCCAGCTCGCGTGGGTGCGACAGCGCGGCAAGGTGCCCGCCGGGCACCATGTCGATGTCGAGGCCGAGACGCTCACAGGCCACCCGGCGCTGCAGCTCGACGGGGAAGAACCGGTCATCCGCACCGGCGACGACGCGGGTGGGCACATCGGGCCAGGCGTCGATGGTGCAGACCGAGTCGAAGACCACGTCGGCCTCGGGCCGCTGGTACGGCTCACCGTCGGCTGCGACCTGGGGGTCGACGTCGTGCAGGAAGTAGGTGTCGAGATCGAACTCCTCGGGCCAGCCTCCCGCTCGGGCCGCCGCGACCCGAGCCTGGCTCTGCCCGACCGCGTCCCACCAGCTGCCTGGGGTCTCACCGGGCAGCGGGACCATGGCGTTGAGCATCACGATGCCGGCGACCGGCCGACGGCTCGCGACGATGGGTGCGGTGAAACCACCGAGCGACTGGGCCACGAGCACCACATCCTCGCCACGCGCGAGCGCGGGGTCGATCGCGGACTCGACCAGGGCGGCATACTCCGGCAGCCCGGCCGACTCGTCGTCTCCCGGCAGGTCGACGGGAGCGGCGGAGTGCCCCGCGGCGTCGAGCAGCGGTGCGAGCCGATGCCAGAACCACGCGGCGCCGCCGGCTCCTGGGATGAGCGCGAATGTGGTCACCGTCCACATGCTAGCCGCGTGCGATAGTGGCGACATGGCTGAGGACCTCTCGATCCAGTCCCACATCAAGTCGCTCATCGACGAGGAGCACCGTCTCCGGTCGGCCCTGCAGGACGGAGCGATCACCGTCGACGAGGAGCACGCGCGCCTCGACCACATCGAGGTCGAGCTCGACCAGTGCTGGGATCTGCTCCGTCAGCGGCGCGCCAAGCGGGAGTTCGGCGAGAACCCCGACGAGGCGCAGGTGCGCGACGCCCGGATCGTCGAGGGCTACCAGGGCTGAGCGTGAGCGCCGCCGAAGGTCAGGCGGTCAGGCCGTGGCCGAAGGGGAAGAGCGGGTCGTCGTAGCCCGGCACGTCCTCGCCGTGCTGCCGTACCTGCTCCATCGACCGCGGCAGGTCGAACGGTAGGCGCCCGACCGGTGGGATCGCGCCGGTCAGTGCGTCCACGAGGGCCGTGTCGCTCGTGCCGTAGCTCGCGACGACCGTCGTCGCGACCGGCAGCAGCGGAGTCAGGACTGCCGGGCGGTCGAGCACGACGTCGACGACGAGTGGGCACTGCTCCGCAACCCGCGCGAGCCGCGAGACCAGGCCCGGCGGGAAGTCCAGCGAGCCCTGGTGGAACCACGACTCGAGGAACAGGTCGGACCGCGGGTCGAACGGCGCGCGCAGCCGCACGACCGCGACGTCCGCGTCCTCCGGCTGCTCGACGACGGTGCCGAGCCGGGCCGCGGCCTCAGCCGAGACGTTCTCCACATAGACGCTCATCCCCTGCCGCAGCGGAAGAGTTGCGTCGGCACACGTGACGGTCGAGCCGGCGCTACGCACGCCGGCGGGCGCGCCGTTCTGCAGGACCGTGACCGACCTGGCCTGAGCGGCATACCCCTCCTGGCGGAAGTCTGGTCTCCCAACGGTCGCGGCAGCTGCGTCCTCGTCCACGTACGGGTTGTCGAACAGCCCCAGTCGGAACTTCACTGCGAGGATCCTCCGCGCCGAGGTGTCGATCCGCTCCTCGGCGACGCGCCCCTGGGCGACGAGGTCGAGCAGGACCTCGACGCACTCCTCGCCGCCGAACTGGTCGGCGCCTGCCTCGAGGATCAGCTCCATCCGGCCCTGCGGGTCGAGATGCTCGACGCCCCAGGCGCGCGCGGGCAGCACCTGGTCGCCGACCTGGTTGTCGTTGACGAGCTCCCAGTCGGTGACCACCACGCCGTCGTACCCGAGCTTGTCGCGCAGCAGGCCGGTGACGATCTGCTTGTTGTAACCGAAACCCACTGGCTCGATGGGCTCCCCATCGACGACGAGGTCGATCGGCATGCCGTAGTACGGCATGACGGCCGCCGTGCCGGCCGCGATGATGGGCGGGAACGGCTTGAGGTGGTCCGCGAACCGCCCACCCGGGTAGACCTGCTCGCGACCGTAGGGGAAGTGCGCGTCCTCGCCGTCCTTCTGTGGGCCACCACCGGGGAAGTGCTTGCTCGTGCACGCGACGCTGTCTGATCCGAGCGAATCCCCTTGGAACCCTTGGAGATAAGCGACGCCGAGCTCGGCCACGAGGTCCGGGTCCTGGCCGAAGGTGCCTGCCTGGCGGGCCCATCGCGGCTCGGTGGCGAGGTCGAGCGTCGGGTGCAGGGCGGCACGGATGCCGACCGCGACGTACTCCTGGCGGGCAATGTCGCCGAACCGCCGCACCACCTCCGGGTCGCGCAGCGCCGCGAGCCCGAGGGGCTCGGGCCACTGGGAGAACGCGCCCGCGGAGAAGGACACCCCGACGTTCTCGATGAACGCGTGCCGCGGGTCCGTCGAGATCGTCACGGGTATGCCGTGTGGCGAGGTCTCCGCGATCGCCTGGAGCGCGTTGTGCCACCGCGCCGCCATGCGGGCGTCCTCCAGCGCGTGGACGTTGAAGTGCGTGAGGTGCTTCTTCAGCACGACCTCAGACGTCGCCGACTTGCTGATCGCCCCGGGGTGCTCGAGCACGGACCCGTCGGCGCCGGCCTCGATGACGGTCTGGAACATCAGGCCCGCCTTCTCCTCCAGCGACAGCCGCGCGAGCAGGTCCTCGACCCGGGCGTCGACATCGAGGCGGGGGTCCTCGTACGGGTCCATGCGGCCGTTGCCGTTGAGGTCGCGGTAGGAGACGCCGTCCTCGGTCGTCTTCGTCTCGGGTCGCACGGGCCAAGCCTTTCGTCGCTTCACGGGTTCTTGCTGGGAGGGTGCTCGTGGCCGCCCGGTGCGTGCGGTCGGGCGGCCACGAGGTCTGGTTGTCCGATCAGCCCATCATGGCTGCGGATCGCCTACGCGACCGGGTCGGCGCTGAACTCCTCGATGCCGATGACCGGGCGAATCTTGGCCTCGACGGCCGGCGTGCTGAACGCGCGGCGAATCACGTTGTCGCCCAACACATTACCGAGCACGCCCATGATCATCGCCTGGTCGAGCGAGAGATAGCGGCGCGCCACGGTGCCGGACTTGACCGCGACCGCATCGAAGAAACCGCCGTCGCCGTACGCGTCGAGCTCGGTCTGGATCTTCACGAGGTTGGCGAACGACTCGGCGGGCTCGTGCATCATCGCCAGGAAGGCGGCGTGCGGCGTCACGACCCCGTCGCCGTAGGTCGGGTTCGGGTTGGTGGCCGCCCGGCACGTCCCGAAGCCGACGTCGTAGTTCGTCTTCTCCTGGTCGGAGAAGTACCCGTCCGGGTTGAGCCCGAGTGCGTCGAGGCCGTACTCGCGATAGCCGCCGGCGGGGTTGCTCGACGGGCTGAAGCCCCAGTATCCGTAACCGGCGTCGAGGAGCCCATGCTCGCGCTGGGCACGGACGTGCAGCGGGTGGTTGCGGCCCCAGCTGTTCGGCGCCCAGTCCGCCTCCGGCACGAAGACGTCGGGCATGAGCTCCTCGAACATCGACCCGCCCCAGCCGGGCACGATGTGCATGCCACGGTAGGTGTAGGCGCCCTCGTAGACGCTGACCCCCATGTACGTCCGCGTCTCTCCGACCGGCTGCATCTCGTGCCACGACCAGTCGCAGGAGGCCGGGAACGTCCGCCACATGGCGAAGTACTGGTTGCCCGGGATCTGGCCGGTGAGGATGCCGAGGTAGCTCGTGATGCGGGTCTCGGACACGGTCGTGTCGTAGTGGTGGTTCGTGTACCAGACGTCCGGGCCGATGCCGATGTGGTTGCCGGTGAAACCCGAGAAGCCGGGAGGCGGTGGCGCGTCGTAGAAGCCGCCGTGGATGAGCCCGGGCTTGAGTGCGACGTTCGTGTCGTAGAACATGTCCCACCGCATGCGGCTGAAGATCTGCGACGCCCAGACGCCGGCAGCCTTGTCCGAGTTGCGGACCACGAGCAGGGCCGCACCGAGCCAGCCGTTGTCGACGCTGGACAGGAACGGGTAGACGCGGTCGCCGTTGTCGGGCCAGGTCGTGACGACGTCCCCCGTCGCCGGGTCGTACCAGTTGTAGTACATCCCGCTCGGTTCGTGGTGTCGCAGCCGCGCAACCGTCTTGAGGGTGCGGATGAGCCGTGCGGACGCATCACCGCGGCTGATGATCCCGAGCTCGCGCGCGACGATCGTCGACCACAGGTAGCCCCCGATGTTCGTCGGCGAGGTGTAGCGGGACCGTTCGCCGGCCCCGAGCGAGGAGGGGATGTTGTCCGCGGGCAGACCCGTGCGCGGGTCGGTCATGGCGTCGAGGCTGCGCCAGGTGTCCCGCGCCCACGTGAGGAGGTGTCCGCTGTCGAGGGACGAGGCGGCATACCGGGACAGCGGGCTGCGGATGAGCGCGGGCGCCTGCCGCGCCCCCGAGGCGCTGGTCGCGGCGGACGCCGAGGGTGCCAGGGCGAAGGCTGCGACGGATGCCGCGCCTCCGACGAGCATCGCTCGGCGCGTGGGCAGGTTGATCTGGTCTGACATGGGCTGTGCTCCGTTTCGGTGTCGGTTCACGCTTGCGTCGGTGATGGGCTGGGTGGTCCACGGGCGGAGTGACAGGCAAAGTGGTGGGTGGCCTGGCCGGGGTGCACGCCGGGAAGCGCGTCCCCTCGTCAGCTGCCTGTCATCTGACCCCGCTACTTGAGACCGGTGGTGGCGATCCCTTCGATGAAGCGTCGCTGGAAGATCAGGAACACCACGAGGATCGGGACGACGACCACGGTCGCTCCGGCGAGCAGCAGGCCGTAGTTCGTGCTGTTCTGGCCGGTCGAGTACAGCGCCAGGGCCACCGGCAGCGTGTAGTGCTCCTCCGTCTGTGCGACGACCAGCGGCCAGAGGAAGTTGTTCCAGCTGCCGAGGAAGGTGAGGATCCCGAGCGTGGCCAGGGCCGGACCGCACAGCGGCAGGAAGATCCTCGAGAAGATCCGCAGCTCACCCGCGCCGTCGACCCGGCCCGCGTCGAGCAGGTCCTTGGGCAGGCTGAGGATGAACTGCCGCATGAGGAACACGCCGAACGGGCTGACGAGGAACGGCAGGAACAGGCCCGGCAGCGTGTCGATCAGCCCGGCGTTCGCGACGAGCACGAACAACGGGACGAAGGTCACGACACCAGGGATCATCAGGGTCGCCATGACCGCGACGAACAGCGCGTTCTTGCCGCGGAAGTCGAGCATCGCGAACGCGTAGCCGAGCATCGAGCAGAACAGCAGGTTCCCGAGAGTCACCACCAGCGCGACGATCGTCGAGTTGAGGAAGTACTGCCCGAAGCTGAGGCTGCTGAACAGCTGGGTGTAGTTGTCGAACGATGCGTGCTGCGGCAACCACGTCGGTGGGATCTGCCGCAGCTCACCCTCGGTCTTGAGGCTGCCGAGCACCATCCACACGAACGGCGCGATCACGGCGACGAGGCCGATGGTGAGGATGAGGTACAGCCACCAGTGGCCGCTCTTGCTGGAGCCGACCATCCCGCTGGACGGGCGCGCGGGGCGGTTGCGCCCACGCGTTGCCTGCGGCGTCTCGGTCCTGGCTTGCGGGACCTGGGTCTCGACGGACATGGGTCACGTCCTCTCTCGCAGCAGCCGGAACTGGACGGCCGTGACGATGGCGATGACGATGAAGATGAGGTAGCTCATCGCCGACGCGAGCCCGTAGTTGCCGAAGCCGAACTGCTTGTACGTGTACATCGACAGCGAGATCGTGCTGTTGAGCGGGCCACCACTCGTCATGACGAAGGGCTCCTCGAAGAACTGCAGGTAGCCGATCGCCGTCGTCACCATGACGAACAGCAGGGTCGGCCGCAGCAGCGGCAGCGTGACGTGCCGGAACCGGCGCCACGCGTTCGCGCCGTCGATCGCAGCCGCCTCGTGCAGCTCAGGAGGGACGGACTGCAGGCCGGCGAGGAAGATGATCATCGCTGTGCCGAAGTTGCGCCAGGACGCCATGAGGATCAGGCCTGGCATGGCCCAGTTCGGGTCGCCCAGCCAGTTGGGGCCGTCGATGCCGAACCAGCCGAGCACGGTGTTGATCAGACCGCCCGGGTCCTGCAGCAGGAAGCGCCACACGACCGCGACGGCGACGATCGAGGTGATCACCGGCGTGTAGAACCCGAGCCGGAAGAAGCCGCGCATCCGGGTGATGCCCTTGTCGAGCGCCACCGCGGCGGCGAGCGCGAGGACCAGCGTCAGCGGCATACCGACGAGCACGAAGTATGCCGTGTTGAGCGCGGCCTTGCGGAAGATGGGGTCCGACAGGGCCTTGGTGTAGTTGTCCAGCCCGATGACGTCGACGTCGAAGGGCGTGCGCAGGTCGCGGGCCTTCGTGTCGGTGAAGCTCATGAAGAGCGACTGGAGCACCGGCCAGGCGGTGAAGGCGAGGAAGAGCACGCAGAAGGGCAGGGCCAGGATCCATGCGGCCCGTCCCTCCCGCAGGCCCGACCGGCGGCCCGGCCTGCGGGATGGTCCGGTGCCGGCGCCCCGGCGCGACCCGTCGTCAGGTCGCGCCGGGGTGGCCTCACGTGACGGTGGCAGCCCGGGTCCGGCCGAGGACCCGGTCGTGCCGGTCTGGGCGGTCATGGGTCACATGCCCGTCCCGATGGATTCGGCCTGCTGCTGCACCGTCTTGAGCGACGCAGCCGGGTCGGCACCGGTCTTGGTGACCTTCTCCATCTCCGTGTCGAAGCTCGTCACGACCTGCTCCCACGTCGGGAACGAGGGCGGCGCCTTGGCCGTCTCGAGCTGCTTGCCGAAGACGGCGAGCTTGTTGTCGGCCGCGAGGGTCGGGTCCTGCCAGGCGCTCTTGACCGAGGGGAGGTCGGTGGACAGCGTGAACCACTTGGCCTGGACCTTGGGGTCTGCGAGCCACTGGACGAACTTCCAGGACGTGTCACGGTTCTTCGTGTTCTTGAAGACCACGAAGTTGGAGCCGCCGACGAAGGACGACGAGCCCGCGCTGCCCGCCGGGATCGGCGCGACGTTGTACTTGTCCTTGAAGCCGGCACCGCCGACCTTCTCGACCGCGGACATCATCCACGGGCCGGAGATGAACATCGGCACCTTGCCGCTGGCGAAGTCCGGCTCGGTCGTCGGGGTCGCGGGGGCAGCCTTGTCGGAGATCCCGTCGGTGAAATACGACTGGTAGTACTTGACGGCGTTGAGGATCTCGGGGCTGTCGAAGTTGTACGACTTGCCGTCGTCCTTGGTCAGGTCGGCGCCGTCGGACCACGCGAACGGCATGATCGACTGCCACGAGCCCTGGCCGCCGGCCTGGAGCCCGATGCCCCACTTGGCACCGGCCTTGGTCTGCATGGCCTTCGCCATGGACTTCAGGCCGTTCCAGTCGGTGGGCACGGTGTCGTAGCCGGCCTTCTTGGCCAGGTCGGAGCGGTAGAAGACGACGCGCGTCTCGACGTACCACGGGATGCCGTAGGAGGTGCCGTTGACCTCGGTCGTCTTCTGGGCACCGTCGAAGAACGCCGACTTGTCGATCGAGCCCGGTGTCGGGTCGAGCGCGTTCATGCCGGCGAACTCACCCATCCACGTCGTGCCGACCATGGCCACGTCGGGGGTCTTGCCCGCGGTGATCGCGGTCGTGAACTTGTCGTGAGCCGCATCCCATGGGATCGCCGTGACCTTGACCTTGACGCCTGGGTTCGCGGACTCGAAGTCCGATGCGAGCTTGGGAAGGTTGTCACCTTCGGCCCCCATGGCCCAGACGGTGATCTCGCCCGTGGCGGCCCCGGTGTTGACGGCGGCTCCGGTCTGTCCGGCTGTCGACCCCCCTGAGTCGGTGCCACGACCGCAGGCGGTCACGGTGAGTGCCGCGGCCGTCATGCACGCGACGGTGATGGCTGTGGTGCGTCTCATCGGTCTCTCTCTTTCTCGGTGTCGTTCGAGACGTGTAGGTGAGGTGTGACTTCTCTGTTTCCGGTGGGCCAGACGGCCCGACAGGCACGGGCGAGCGGTCGCCCGCTCAGGCGCCGGTGCAGCCGCAGGACGCGCGGATGACCAGCTGGGTCGGGAGCACCTGTGGTGCAGGGTGTGGCGCGCCCCCGACGACACGCTGGTGGAGGCGGTCGGCGGCAAGCACTCCGAGCTCGCGCACCGGCTGCCGGACGGTGGTCAGCCCGGGCCGGACGTAGCGGGCGGTCATGACGTCGTCCCACCCGACGACGGCCAGGTCGCGGGGGATCTCGCGACCGGCATCCTGAAGGGTCGTCATGATCGACAGGGCGAGCTCGTCGTTGGCGCAGACGAGCGCGTCGGCAGTGATCTCGCCGGCGAGGATCCGCCGGGCCACGGCGACGCCCTCACCCTCCCGGAACGGCACGCGGATCGGGTCGGCCGGGTCGAGCCCACGGGCGCGGTGGGCCGCGACGAAGCCGGCATAGCGCTCTTCGGTGTCGGGGGCGCCCCCGGGGTCACCGACGAACAGGAGCCGGCGTCGCCCGTGGTCGAACACGTGCTCGGTGAGCCGCTCCGCGCTCTCGGCGTTCTCGGCCCGCACGCTCTCGATGCCCTCCTGAGGGTCGCCCGCGATGATGACGACCGGCTTCTGGCCGTGCAGCGCCCGCGCGACCGGCGGGGGCATCGCGGCCGACCCGAGCACGGCGATGGCGTCGACCCGGGTGGCCAGCTGCCGCACGGCGCGCGCGATGTCGCCCTTGCCCTCGGTGAGCATGAGGATGACGCTCTGCCCGAGCTCGGCCGCGCGGGACTCGAAGCCCATGAGCAGCTCGGAGTAGTAGGGGCCGGACAGCTCCGGCAGCACCAGACCGTGGGCCTCGTGGTGCCGGACGGCGAGGCTGCGGGCGGCGCCGAGCGGGACGTAGTTGAGCTGGTCGACCGCGTCGAGCACCTTCTGCCGGGTCTTCGTCGACACGACGCCGGCCCCCTGCAGGACGCGCGACACGGTGGCGATCGAGACTCCGGCCAGCTCGGCGACCGAGTAGATCGTGGCGCCCGCCGATGCTGGGGCCGGGTTCACCCGGTGGCCGTCCCGGACGACAGGCTCGACCGGCTCGACCGGCTCGGTGTGCTCGCTGGACTCGGTGTGCTCGCTGGACTCGGTGGGCTGGGTGGGCTGGATGGGCTCGGTGGGGGGCCGCTCGGCGGGCTGACCTGCCGGCGGGTCGCCCTGCACGCGTGCTGCTGCTGCCACGGCCTACCCCTCGCATCTCGTCGTTGAGTGATGTGTCCGATCCGGCCCTTGTCGGGCTCTTGTCGGGCTTCCTGTCGGGCCTTCGCCCGGCGGTGTAAGCGCTTACATCTGCGATCCCCATCCTGCACAGGTGGCCGGGTGTGCGCAAGCCGTGAGCCGCGCCCAACCTGGCATATCGCCCATTCCGTACCCGTTGAGACCGCAGCCGAAACGGTCCTCCGGGCGTTCCGGAACAGGACCCCCGACGATCCATTCCTGGACGATCGAGGAGCCGCGTCGCCGGGGACCAGTGAAGCGCGGGTTTCCATGGGGCACAACGAAGCTCGACACCCGACAGGCCGTCGGGCGACGCATCCGGTCCGGTCACAGGACGGTGGACGACCGCCCTCGCTCAGGCTGGGCGGCATACCCCCTCGTCCCGGCCCGCCGAGAAAGTTCGCACATCAATGCCCAAAATGTGTTGCGGGCACCCCGGCCGATGGCCGGGATGCCCGCCAGAGGGGTCGACGCGCGCTCAGCTGTCCTGCATCAGACCGATGTGGTTGCCGTCGGTGTCGGCGAGGACGGCGGTCCGGCGCCCGCCGCCGACCTCGGTGGGCTGCTGGACGACGGACGCGCCCGCACCGACCAGAGCCGAGATGCGGCCGTCGAGGTCGTCGACGCTCCAGAACGGCACGGCACCGGTCAGACCCTTGCGGTGTCCGTTCGGGTCGAGGGCGAACTCCTGGCCGTCGACGTTGTAGCCGACGTAGTACGGCTGGTCGGTGTGCGGCTCGACGCCGAGCAGGATCGTGAAGACGGCCTTGGCGTTGTCGAGGTCCTTGACGGGGTAGATCAGGGTGTTCATGGCGGCCATGTCAGGCTCCTTCGAGAGTCGGGTGGTGAGGAATCCGAGCCGGTGTCACATCTGGTGCTCGTGGCTCGTCAACGCTATGACGGATGCCGAGCAGAGGATGTGACGAGATGACCGAGACGAGCTCCACCGGCCGGGTCGGACCGGACGACAGCACGAAGGGGACCGCGGGAAGCGCCGCCGACGCTGTTGCGGCCCAGGCTGACTGGCTGGCCCACGACTTCGAGGCCCACCGGCCGCATCTGCACGCGGTCGCATTTCGCATGCTCGGCTCCCCGGCCGACGCGGACGATGCCGTGCAGGAGGCGTGGCTGCGCCTGAGCAGGTCCGACACGAGCGGCGTCGCCAACCTCGGTGGCTGGCTCACCACCGTCGTCGCCCGGGTGAGCCTCGACATGCTGCGCTCGCGCACGTCTCGTCGCGAGGACGCCTGGGACACCGAGCTGGCCGAGCTGATGGCCGAGTCACGCGACCCCCGCCTCGCGCCGACCGCTGGAACCGGCTCCGGCACAGGTGATCCCGCTGACGAGGCCGAGCTCGCAGACTCCGTGGGCCTGGCGCTGCTCGTGGTCCTCGAGACGCTGTCACCGGCCGAGCGGCTCGCGTTCGTGCTGCACGACCTCTTCGGCCTGCCGTTCGAGGAGATCGCCGACATCGTCGACCGGTCCCCTGCCGCGACCCGGCAGCTCGCGAGCCGCGCGCGGCGCCGGGTGCAGTCCGCCGACGTCGACCTGGCCGACGAGGTCGTGACCCCGC
This sequence comes from Monashia sp. NPDC004114, assembly GCF_053603855.1. Lineage (NCBI taxonomy): Bacteria > Bacillati > Actinomycetota > Actinomycetes > Micrococcales > Intrasporangiaceae > Intrasporangium > Monashia sp. NPDC004114. Next base: position 78,278 of record NZ_JBSGGK010000018.1, read on the forward strand.
CGGCCGAGCCGGAGCCGCCGTCACCGGACCGCCTCCGCCAGCGCGAAGTGGTCGGCGCGTTCCTGGCCGCCTCGCGTGGCGGTGACTTCACCCGGCTCCTCGAGCTGCTCGACCCGGACGTCGTCATGCGAGCGGATGCCGCAGCCGTGGCGATGGGCTCGCCCGCGGAGCTGCGTGGCTCGGCCGCCGTCGCGGAGATGTTCCGCGGCCGGGCACAGGGTGCGCGCCTGGCCACCTTCGACGACCACGTCGGAGCGGTCTGGACACTCCAGGGCGTGCCCAAGGCGGCGTTCGCGTTCCAGGTGGCCGGCGGTCGGGTCGTCGGCATCGACCTGCTCGCCGACGAGGCCTGGCTGGGCCAGATCCGGATCGACTACCTGCGCGGCTGAGCTCGCGCATCGTGCTCTGCTGCGAGGTCTGCGCGAGATAGGGGTGATCGCCACCCGTCCGAGCAGACCATCCGGCAGACCATCCGGCAGACCATCCGGCACGGCTCGGAAGGGCGAGTCAGCAGGCGGCGGACCGACGGTCGTATCGTCGATCCTGTGGCAGATCGGTTGCGCGCAGCATTGGTCCTCGGGTCAGGTGGGGCGCGGGGCTACGCCCACGTCGGCGCACTCCAGGTGCTCGACGAGCGTGGCATCGACGTCGTGGCGATCGCAGGGACGTCGATGGGCGCGCTCGTCGGCGGCGTCGCGGCGGCCGGCAAGCTCGAGACCTACGCGGACTGGGCGCTCAGCCTGACCCAGCGTGAGGTCTGGCGTCTGCTCGACATCAGCCTCACCGCTCCGGGTGGTGCGATCCGTGCGGAGCGCGTCATCGCCAAGGTCGGCGAGATCCTCGACGGCGCGACGATCGAGCAGCTGCCGATCCCGTTCACAGCGGTCGCCACCGATATCAACGCCCGGCGTGAGGTGTGGTTCCAGCGCGGGCCGGTCGAGCACGCCGTCCGCGCCTCGATCGCGATCCCGGGCGTCATCACGCCGGCCGTCATCAACGGTCGGGTGCTCGTCGACGGCGGCCTCATCAACCCGATCCCGATCGAGCCGACGGCCGCGGCCTCGGCGGACCTGACCATCGCGGTGTCGCTCTCGGGCATGCGCTCGTCGAACGGCACTGCCACCCCGGTCAAGGAGTCGTCGGAGCCCCGCCCGCGCGAGGAGTGGACCAGCCGGCTCCGCCGCAGCGCGGCCGAGGTGCTGGACTCGGAGCGGGTCCGCGCCATCACGGGACGGTTCGCTCACGCCAAGGAGCCTGGCGCCGCCACGATCGACCCTGACCTCGGCCTGGCCGCGGCGGTCGCGACCCAGGTCGCACAGACGCCGAGCGGGGCACTCGTGCTGGGCCAGGCCGACATCGGGCTGGTCGATCTGCTCAACATGTCCTTCGAGACGATGAGCGCCCTGATCTCGCGCTACCGGATGGCGAGCAACCCTCCCGACGTGCTCGTCACGGTGCCCTCCAACGCCGTGCGCACCCTCGACTTCCACCGTGCCGCCGAGATGATCGAGCTGGGCCGGCAGCTCACCACCGAGGCCCTCGACCACGCCGGCTACTGAGAGTCGGCCGACCCTCCGGACCCACGCACCCAGTCGACGACGAGCTCCGGCACGAGGTGCGCGTCGTGCCCGTCGGACTGCTCGGGGAAGTCGAACACCGCGAGCATGAGCTGCATCGGGTATGCCGGTGGCCGGGCGCACGAGCGCACGCGGGCGCCGTCGACGAGGAAGTCGGCGCGCTCAGGACTCCAGTGCACGGCATACGTGTGCCACTCGCTGACGTCGAGCGGGAGGCGTGGCGCCGCGAAGTCCTCGGTGACCCAGGGGTCGCGGAAGGCGTGCAGCCCCAAGCCGATCGCGGCGGAGCGGCCCGGCTCGACGGCGTCGCCGAAGACCTCGACGACGCAGATCTCTGCCGACTCCTCGGGCACCCGCTCCCGGCCGACCATCCACAGCGCCGCCATCGAGCGGGGCGAGAGCACCATCCGCGCGCGCATCTCCACGACGCCGCTGGTGGGCGTCCAGCCCCAGTGCTCCGGCTGCTCCTCGAGCACGGTCTGTCCTTCGCGGAACGGCTGCTGGCCCGCCGTGCTGCCGACAGGCCCGGACCAGCTGCCCGACTGGATCCCGGACACCCGGATGGGTGGGAGATGGTCGCCCTCGCACCAGACGGGGTGACCGACCGGAACGAACAGCCGGAGGCAGGAGTCCTCGAGCTCGTACGCCGCTCGCGTCTGCGCGCGTGAGCTCCACGCTGGCAGGTAGTGCGGTGTCCACACCGCGTCGTCCAGGTCCTCGCTGTCGAAGTCGTCGACGAAGCCGTCCGTGTCGGCGTCCACGGTGTCCATGCCCCATGGTGCCTGGTCACCGCCGTCGCTGGGGCGGACAAGACCGGACGACGTGGTCCTCCTGCACCCCGACGCCGACGCAACACACCGAGCAATCGCAAGCTTCTGCGGCTATAACCATCAGAGTTCGCCACTGCTCGGTGTGTTGCGGCTGGGGAGGCGCGTCGTGGTTGACATGAAGTCGGCTCGAGGTTTCACCATGGTGCGGTGACCTCACCGACCACCCTCGACACGCTCACGCCCGCTCAGGTGACGGCATACCTGGGCCGGCTCGGCGCGATGACGCCCGCGGCGCCCACCCTCGCTGCGCTCTCGTCGCTCCAGCGTGCGCACCTGCTCGCCGTGCCCTTCGAGAACCTCGACATCGCGCTCGGCCGGCCGATCAGCGTGGAGCCGGCCGACGCCTACGACAAGGTCGTGGTCGGACACCGCGGCGGCTACTGCTACGAGCTCAACGGGCTGTTCGCGGCACTCCTGCGCGCGCTCGGGTATGCCGTCGACCACGTGTCGGCGCAGGTGGCGGTCCCGGGAGGCGGGCTCACCGCGGAGTTCGACCACCTGGTGCTCCTCGTCACCTCACCGGCGATGGACGGGACCGCCCTGGTCGACGTGGGCTTCGGGGACGCCTTCGTAGAGCCGATCCCGCTGCGCGACGGAGCCGGTCACCACGAGCTCGGCAAGGACGTGGGTCTGGAGCGGGACGTCGACGGCACGTGGCTCTACCGCGAGCGCCGCGACGGCGAGGAGTGGCACACGCAGTACGTCTTCACGTCCGAGCCCCACCCGCTCGCCGCCTTCGCCGAGCGCAACCTCTGGCAGCAGACCTCACCCGATAGCCACTTCACGCAGAAGTCGGTGGTGTCACGGCTCACGGAGACCGGACGGATCACCCTCAGCGACCGCCGGCTCATCACGACGACTCACGGTCGCCGCGACGAGCGCGAGCTGGACGAGGCGGCTGCCTCGGCCGCCCTGGCCGAGCACTTCGGGATCGTGCTCGGCTGATCGGACGCCCGGCGCGGCTCAGCCCTCGGCCGCGGGGCTGCACGAATGCGGGGCTGTACGAAGGCGGCCCTGCTGCTCAGCGCGGTCCACGGAGCTGCTCGCCTCCTGGAACCCGATCAGGGATGCACCGGCGCGCTCTTTCCGAGCAGGCGGCCGATGGCTCTGGCGACCTCGGCGGCGGACGGCTGGGTGAGGACGGCGGCCACGTGGGCGTCGGGCCGCACGACCCAAACCTCGTCGGCACGCCCCTCGACCAGCCCCAGCAGCTCGGGCGACAGGTCTTCGAACCTGTGGACCTGCACCGGTGCGGACACGTCGGTCGTTCCCCTCCGGACCTCGCCGAGAGGGACGTCCGGACCGACGAGCAGGGTGACCCCTTCGCGCAGCACGGTGCGCAGCCGCCCGGACCGCACCGGCAGGTCCGGCACGATGACACCCGGGCCTGGAGCGGGCAGCGCGCCCCTCGGCGGGCGGCCCAGGAAGGGCCGGGACGGGTCAGGCGTGGTGAGCGGGGACTCGACGTACCAGAACGGCTCGGCCAGACGGCCGGAGTCGACCTGGGCCCGCGCGGCAGCGTCTCGACTCGCACGCTCCAGGGTCTGGGTGCGGTGACGTCGCTCCTCATCGGTCTGGGGGACGAGGAACCGCATCGTCGCCGAGGTGACCTCGAGGTTCTCGACGGCGGCCGCGTGCCGCTCGACGTCGTAGGACTCGAGCAGCTCCTCGGGCGCCCACCGGGACAGCACGAAAGCGAGCTTCCAGGCGGCGTTCTCCGCGTCCTGCACGCCCGAGTTGAGCCCGCGCGCGCCGAACGGCGCCATGAGATGGGCTGCGTCGCCGGCGAGCAGGAACCGCCCGACCCGCATCCGGTCCGCGACTCGTGACTGGAAGCGGTAGACCGAACGCCACACGAGGTCGTAGTCGCGGTCGCCGACGACCTGCCGGATCCGCGCGTCCAGAGCGCCCGAGCGCTCCTGCTCCTCGAGGTCGAAGCCAGCGGGCACCTGCCAGTCGATCCGGAAGGTCGACTCGGGGCACGGGTGGATGAGGACCTGGCGCCCCGGGTTCCACGCCGGGTCGAAGTAGAAGCGGCGCTCGTGCTCCCACCCGGGTAGGTCCGTCCGGATGTCGCAGATGAGGAACTCGTCGTCGAACACCCGGCCCTCGAACCTCACCCCCAGCCCGCCGCGGATGCCGTCACTGTGCCCTCCCGAGGAGACGACGGCATACGGCGCCGTCACGTCGACGACGCCGCTCGCGGTCTCGCAGGTCAGCGCCACGCCGTCGCGCGTCTCGCCCACGGCGACCACCCGGTGGTCCCAGCGGACGTCGATGAGCGGCTGGCGCGCGATCCGCTCGTCGAGGACCTGCTCGGTGCGGCACTGCGAGATGTTGACGAAGGGTGGAAAGGGCGACGACCCGACCTCCTGGAAGCGGAGGCTGAAGAGCTCGTCGCCCCGGTAGAAGGTGCGTGCCGTCGTCCAGGTGAGGCCCTCCTCCGCGATCTGTGCACCGGCGCCGACGCTCTCCCAGATGTCGAGCACGTCGCGTTGCTGGCAGATCGACTTCGAGCCGACGAGCTCGCGGCCCGGTCGCGCGTCGAGCAGCAGGACGCGAACGCCCCAGCGAGCCAGCAGCAGGGCCGTCGTCTGCCCGACCGGCCCGTTGCCGACCACGACCACCGGCGAGCTGGGCCCGTTCACGTCAGCCCTGGAGCTGGTCCCACACCTGGCGGTCCCGCTCTGCCGTCCAGACGACCGGCCAGTCGATGCCCGACAGCTCGTCCCACACGCGCGAGACGTCGAACGGCAGGCAGTGCTCGAAGATCGGCCACCGGCCGTAGGCCGGCTCGAGCGCACGGTGCGCGGCCTCGAAGGCCTCCCTGAGCCGCCCGCCGCGGGCGTGGACGGCTCCCACCTCGTCGAGCAGCGTCGTGAGGAAGCCGCGGGTCTGCTCGACAGCGGCGGCCACCGCGTCGGTACCGCGGGCGACGGCCCCTCGACCGCCCACGAGCTGCTCGGCCCCGAGCGCGCCGATGCGGTCCAGCGTCGTCGTCGCCCAGTCCCGGTGGAACGCGTCTCCGGTGTAGAGGGCTGCCTGCGCCTCGACGAGGTCGCCGGCGAAGAGCACCTTCTGGCTGGGCAGCCAGGCGACGAGATCACCTGCCGTGTGCCCGCGCCCGCAGTGCTGGAGCACGAGGTCGCCGCGGCTGCCACCGAGGTCGACGGTCATCCGGTCGGTGAACGTCACGGTCGGCCTGCTGAGCCCGGGGATCGAGTCAGGATCCTTGAAAAGCCTTGGCATCCGGGCGAACTCGGACTCCCAGTCCTCCCGGCCTCGCTCCTCGATGAGCCGGCGCGTCGTCTCGTGGGTGACGATCACCTCGGCATCGAACGCGCTGGCACCGAGCACTCGGACGGCGTGATAGTGCGAGAGCACGAGGTAGCGCACCGGCTTGTCCGTGTGCTCACGCAACCGCTCGAGCCACTCCCTCGCGGCGGTCGGCGTCGCCAGGGCCTCGAAGCAGACGAGGAAGTCCTCGCCCTCTATCGCGCCGACGTTCGGGTTGCCTTCGGCTGTCAGGGCATAGACACCGTCGGCCAGCACGTCGAGCGTCTGCTGCTTCTCCGCGGTGTCGGCCGACGAGGCGAACGGCTTGGTGCCCACACCGTGATGATCTCCTAGCGGGTCGGCTTGGGCCAGACCACCGTGGTCGAGGTGACGGGACGAACCGTCGAGCTGGCTTCCGTGCCGGCGATCGTCACCGAGTGCGTCCCGGGCGGGAGGTCGCTGAACGACGCAACGCCGTGTCCCTTGCGCAGGGTGGGCTCGGCCTTGGCCAGGACCTTTCCCTTGGCACTGCGCACCGTGACCGTCACGGACTTGCGCGCCGGGGTGGCGTCCGCGTCGTCGTGCTCGAGGTCGAAGGAGACCTTGAGCGCCTGCCCGGTCGTGAGCAGGTCGGGCACGACGGCCCGGACGTTCGTGTCCGCAAGGTCCCGACGCCGGATGGGCTGCGCCGTGAGGATCTCCTGCACCTGGTCGAGGACGAACTGGTTGCACTGGAGGTTCGTGTGCTGCTCGGGCACGCGGACTGCGAGGTTGGTGTCGAGCGTCTCGCCGAGCCCCACGGCGCCGGTCAGCGTCACGGTGCCGTCGCCGTAGTCGTTCTCGTTGCCGAAGGTCTGCGACGTGTTGGCCTTTCCGTCCTGCAGGGTCACGGTCGTCTGCGTCGGCTGCCGGATGCCGAGCACCATGTGCGTCATGTCGCGGCTGGCGGCGCGCGCCGCCTCGGCGGCCTGCAGGTCGGTGTGGAAGGCCATCGCGTCAGCGACCATCGTGGTGCTGACGTTGGGCACCGCGATCTCGGTCGTCTTGGCGTAGCCACCGGCGTTGCTGATGCACGCATACTCCGGCAGGAGCTGGAAGAGCGACGGCATGCTCCGGGAGAAGGCGGTGAGGTCGATGCTGAGTGGACCGATGCCCTTCTTCACACCGTTGACGAGCTGCTCGAGGGCATCGGTGGCACCGCGCCAGGGTGTCCCCAGCGTGATCAGCTTGCGGGTCACCTCGGCTCCCCCGCACTTCTCGATGTACCAACGGGCGACAAGTCCGCCCATGGAGTGGCAGATGAAAACCGCTCTGGCGTCAGAGAACTCGCCTCCCTGCGCCCGCAGGCGCTCGAGCGCCGGCTCGACGACGGTCTTGAGACGCTCGCCGTTGTAGCGGTTCGACAGGCGCCAGTCATAGGCGTAGGCGATGAGGTTCGGCGGCTTGGCGCCGTTGTCGCGCTTGTAGCCGAGCTTCTCCAGCGCGTTGACGAGCACGTCGTAGCCGCGGATCGGGGTCCAGATCCCGGGGAGCACGTGAACGTCTGGCATGAGCGCGACCGGCTCGACGCCGTCGCCCGGGTTCTCGTCGCCGATGCCGTCGGGCAACGCGTGCTTGAGGATCGAGTTGCCGCCTGTCAGCAGCTTCCAGACCGCGCCGGCGCTCGGTGCCCAGATGAGGTTCGCGCTGGCGGGCGACCCGTCACCGCCCCTGACCCCGAGCGTGCTCCCGGTGATCCCCGGTAGCACCACCACCAGGTCGTTGCTCGTCATCGACCACACACCGCCTTCCGCACGAACCCGGCGAACCCGTCAGATCAACGGTGGCACGTGGCTCCCCGCGTGATACCGGAATCAGTGAACTCCCAGGTGCGCTCAGCCCGAGCGAGAAGAGGCGGGCCCGGGATGCTGTGTGCGTACGCCGGGGTGATGGCCCCGATCAACGCACACACGACCCAGGCTTCGCCTGGATGGCGCCAAAGCAGCTCACGCAAGGCCACGGCATACGCGCTCGTATGCCGTCAGGCCGGCAGCGGCGACCAGCCCCGGGGGCGCGATGTCGCGCGGGTGGTAAGGCCGCCCGTCGGTCGTGCCGAGGTGGCCGCCGGCCTCGGCGAGCAGGAGTGAGCCGGGCACGTGGTCCCAGGGCGCCGCCTTCGCGTAGACGATGTAGTCGGCCTCGCCCTCGACGAGCTTCGGGTAGTCGATCCCGCACGACACCCAGGTCAGCGTCATCGGCCTCATCCCGTCGAGCGCCCGGCCGATCCACGCCCGCCGCGACGTGCGACCCCGCAGATCCGTGCCGGCCTCGGGCTCGTCGATGGTGAGCCGGACGGCACCCGCGGCGTCGTGACGCCACGTGCCTGCACCCCGCTCGGCGGCATACCCGACCTCGTGCTGCGGCTGCCAGATCCACCCGCGCACGGCGACGCCGTCGCGCGTCTCGCTCACCATGACCGCGTGGTCGGGAGACCCGTGGACGAAGTTCTTCGTGCCGTCGACGGGGTCCACGGTGAAGGCGTGGGGGGCGCTCACGTAGCGCTCCATGAGCCCGCGGTCGGCGGCATACGCCTCCTCACCGAGCACGACCCCGTCCGGGTATGCCGCCTGGATGGCCGACGTGATCAGCACCTCGGCCTCGCGGTCGGCGTCGGTCACGAGGTCGCCCGGCCGCTTCTCGTGGATCTCCCCCGCAGCCAGCGTCCGGAAGCGAGGGTTGATGACCTCCTCGGCGACGTCGCGGAGCAGGGTCAGCATCGCGTCGGTGTCCACGCCTCCAAACTACTGACCGCCTCCGATGGGTCAGCGGACGGGGCGCAGGTGCGACGGAATGTCCAGCCACCAGCTGAGCACGCCGCGTGCCACCTCGGTCGTCGACGTGGGGTCGATGCCCTGCGGCGGCAGCGACTCGATGAGCGTCCCGATGAGGTCGTAGCGGCCTCGCATGCCAAGGACATAGGTGAGGCCGCGCAGCTCGTCGGCGGCGGCCTCACCTCGGGTGGTCACGATCACCTCGGCGATCCGGCGCGCGAACGACGCCTCCCGCTCGTCCCGCCGTCGGGTGGCCGCCTCGACGGTGTTGCCGACGACGTAGCCGGCCTCCATGACGACGTCCGACGGGGCGATCGGCGACAGGGCCACCCGTTCGAAGAGGTCGAGGTCGCCCGGCTGGCCCATCCAGGTCAGCACCGTGAGGCTCTCGTGCACGGCGACATGGTCGCCACGGGCGTACGCGTGGGCGAAGGCCTGAGCATGGACGCGGCCGATCACGCGGCTCTGCGGCGAGATCATGATGATGCCCAGCGCATTGGAGCGGTCCTCCTCGTTCGTGTCTCCGAGCGCTGTCTCGATGAGCTCGTTGAGCACGGGCTCCGAGGCGGCGCCCCGGCCGTCGCCGACATCGAGCGCGGCGCGGATGCGGCGGTGGGCCTCGCGGATCGCCTGCGAGCTGATCGCTCGACCGTCGCGGATGATGAGGGCCGCGGCGCGTCGGTCCTCGGCGGTGAGGGCGCTCGCGAGCCGCTGGCTGCCGGTCGGCCCCAGCTCGCGCACCAGGTTGGCCGCGCCTCGGTGGACACGGTAGGGCTGTCCGGAGTCGCGCAGGTGCCGCACCGCGAGCATCGCCGCCTCGGACTTGGTCTCCCGGTCGAGCCGTCCGGCGCGGCCGAGGGTCGTCAGCACGAGGAGGCAGGCGCGCAGGGCGCTGGTGTTCGTCGGGTCCCGGAGCTGGCCCAGGAGCACGGCGATGGCCTCCGGGTGCGTCGTGAACGACAGCAGGGTCAGGGTGTCGTTGTAGAACTGCGCCTCCGGCTGGCCGAGCACCTCCTCGGCCATGCCCGCCACGATCGCGCCGCTTCGAGGGTGCCCGGCGAGTCGGGCCAGCGCATCCGAGCGCTGGGCGTAGTCGAGGTGGAGGCTGAGGCTCAGCTCCTCCAGACCGCGGCGCAGCAGCGCCTCCCAGTCACGCGCCCGGATCATGGCGTGGGGCATCCGCCCGAGGTTGTCGGACAGGCGGTCCCAGTCGAGCCCGGTCATGCGGTCGTCGGCCAGCGCACGCTCGAGCAGCGCGAGCGTCTCGTCGACGTCGGGGTCCTCGCGCGGTGAGAGGGTCGCCGTGGCGCGGACCGGGTTGCGGGCCCGCGAGAAGAAGTCGATTGCCGCAAGCAGCTGGCCTTCGGGGAGTCCGAGCACCGTCTCGTAACGGCGAACCAGCCCTCGGGTCACCTCGACCCGGCCGTTCTCCCAGCGTCCGACCTGGGAGCGGTGCACCGGCTCGGCGATCCCGGCGCCCTGTGCGAAGCCGGCGGCACTGCGCAGGGCGTGGTCCCGGGCGTGCAGCCGGGCATTGCGCAACACCCACTGCATCTCGTCGATCAGCACCGGACCCACCGCCATGGCGCTCGTCGCGTTGCGTCCGACGTTGCGTCCGACGTTGCGCCGCGCAACGAGATGCGCAACGACGCAGCGTCGTAGTAGGTCGGGTCCGTAACGTGGCGCCCGCACCCGGTGCGTCGGAGCGGGAGTCGCGGTTTGGGGGAGACTCCCGCTCCGCCATCGGCGTGCACCATTCCCTTGCGGCGCAGCCCGCACACCCGCGTGTCCCTAGCGTCCCCTGCGTCCCCCGTGTCCCCTGTCACCAACCTGCCGACAACCCCTTTCGGACGGTTTGAACCCCGACAACTCCCCTCGAAGGCATCATCCTTGCGTTGCGCGGGTGAGGCAATGTCGCAACGCGTGTTTCTCGTGGGGGTTCATTCGGTACCGTAGAGTCCGGTACGCAGCCTGTGGAGGGGAAGCGGGCCTACAGACCGGGAGTCAGCATCGCTGGCTCCCGGTCTGTGTCTGCAGTGGACCCTCTCGTTCGAGGTGATCCGGTCGAGGTGTCTCGTCGCCCGATGGCACGACCTTGCACCTCGAACGAATACCTCGTGGCACCCGATGTATGCCGGCTGGCAGGCTGGCCCGCATGAGCGTGCCGATCGTGACCGTGCCGACCCTGACTGACGGCTTCGTCACCTTGCGCGCCCACCGGCTCGAGGACGCCGATGCGATCGTCGAGCAGAGCGCCGACCCCGAGAGCCTGCGCTGGACGACGGTCCCCCGACCGTACTCCGGCGACCATGCGGTCGAGTTCATCGAGGGAAACCTTCGGGACTGGCAGTCGCCGACCGCCAAGCGGTCCTGGGCGATCGAGTGGGTGGACGACGACGGGCGACCCCGCTTCGGCGGCACCATCGACCTACGGCCAACGGCCGTCGCCTCTGCGGGCGAGCTCGGTTTCGGGCTGCACCCGGAGGCCAGGGGGCGCGGCCTGATGACGCGAGCGGTCCGGCTCGTGACGGCATACGGCTTCGGGACCAGCGTCTGGGGACGGACGCTGGTGCGCGTGCACTGGCGCGCCGTCGCGGGCAACTGGGCCTCGCGGCGCGCGGTCTGGGCAGCGGGCTTCACGTTCCACGGGACGATCCCGGACAGCCACCCCGACCCGTTCGGTGGGCCCGACGCGCTCGACACGTGGACGGGCAGCATCGGTGCCGGCGACACGGCCGCCCCACAGGCCCCGTGGTTCGTGCCTCCGACGATCGAGGGGGATGGACTCCGCCTCCGGCCGTGGCGACCCGAGGACATCGATGCCATCGAGCCACGCAGTGACGACCCCCAGCACTGGATGCCGGCCCGCGGGGTGCTGCGGCGAGAGACGTTCCCGGAGTGGCTGCACGTGCGGCGGGAGCGTGCGGCGGCGGGGACGGCGATCGACTGGTGTGTCGCCGACGCGTCCACGGACCGGGCCCTCGGCGGTGTCGGCCTGTTCGACCGCGGCGGGCCGATGACCGGCGACGCCGCCGAGCTCGGCTACCAGCTCTTCCCCAGCGCTCGCGGCCGCGGGGTCGCCAAGTCCGCGGCGCGTCTGGCGATCGCGCACGCGTTCCGGCCCAGCGCGGACGGTGGGCTCGGGATGCGCCGCCTCGTCGCGCAGACCGCGGCAGACAACGAGGCGAGCAACGCGGTCCTGCGGTCCAACGGCTTCGTCACCTTCGGCCGGGAGCATGCGGTCGACCTCCTGGCCGACGGGAGCTTCGGCGACGGCCTGTTCTGGGAGCTCCTGCGCGCCTGAGCGCCGTCCCCACAGACACACCACGTGCTTCCCGTGGGCGGCCGACAGGCGTGAGCCACCACGCCGCCCGGGGCTTGGTATGTCCGTGGGGCCGGCGACGCGCCGTCAGACGAGGCCCTCGACGCGGTCGCGTATGCCGCGCAGCATCTTGTGTGTCATGACCGCGCTTCCGAACGCGAGCGGTTCCACGACGAGTGGGGACCACGGCTGCGTGTAGTCGTACCGCTCGCGAACGATGAGGCGCGTGGCGAGGTGGGGATGCTTGCGCAGGACGAACGACCACGTGAACCCGTACGGCGGGCCGGGCGCCCCCTCCGGCGGGCGTCCGTCGACGACGAGTGCGCGCTCGGGGTCGACCTGGACGACCGTGAGTGCGACCTTGGGGTGCAGCCGGAACTCGTCCCCTGGCGCGACCTCCTGCCACTCCGGCACGACCTGGTCGGCGCTCGTGATCTGGCAGCCCGCCAGGTTCTCCAGCCAGTCGTAGCTGTAGAAGCCGCCGCGACCCTGGCCGAGCTGCGCGACCCACGGCCAGACCTGCGCCGGTGGTGCCTCGATCGTGATCGCCCGGGTCGCGACGAGCCCCGGCGACGGGATGAGCTCGTCGCCGGGCAGCTGCTCCACGGTCTCGTGGTCGATCGCTCCCCAGCGCAGGTAGGACCATCGGAGGGTCACGACGGACATGCTGACCGCCGCTCCGACCGTCGCAGCCACCAGAGCGCGCCGGGTCGTACCGGCCTCCGGCATCGCCATCCACCTCCCCGTGTGCGGGCGTCAGGACCAACGCCTCCGACGGTACGCCCGTGGGCCGGCCTGATGCGGGCCGGGTTGCGGCAGAGGGCGGTCGGGTCGCCCGGCGACGGGCCGATCCGGGACTCTCGCGACCCGGATCAGGGTCACTGAGGGTCGGATCCGGGACGACCCCGGTTGCGGGCGCCTACGCACCAGTACGACGCTGGGACCAGGGAGTCCGGCGCGGCGCCGGACCAGCGACGTGAGGAGACACCGTGTCGTTCGGTGACCAGCTCAAGCACAAGGCAGACGAGGTCCACCTGCAGGAGAAGGCCAAGGACTTCGGAGACGCGATCGCCGAGATGATCAAGGCGATCGTCTCGTTCGTTGCCGGCTACGCGGAGCAGAACCGCGAGAAGGTCGACGGCGCCCTCGACAAGGCCGAGGCCAAGATCGGGGAGAAGACCGGCGGCAAGCACACGGAGACCGTGAGCAAGGTCCGCGCCGGCGTGGACAAGAGCCTGGACAAGCTCGTCGAGCAGCAGCACCCCAAGCCGACCGTCGTCCCCGACGACAAGCACTCGGCGTTCGACGACGAGTCCCCCTCGGGCTCGCCGTCCTGACCCCGTCCAGTCGAGTGGGCGCCCCGTCACTCCGGTCACTCCAGTCACGTCACCGGTGAGACGGAGCGCCCACTCGACGTGGATCTGCCGACCCCCCGTTTGGGACGGGGCGCCCACTCGACGTGGATCTGCCGACCCCCCGTTTGGGGCGGGGCGCCCACTCGACGTGGATCTGCCGACCCCTTTTGGGGCGGGGCGCCCACTCGACTGACGACTCTCGAGGTCGAGTGGGCGTGCCGTCACTCCGGTCGCAGTCCTTCCCGAGTCCGAGTCGTCGGACACCTCAGCGCCAGAGTTGGCGCGCTGCTGCGTCTTGAAAGGAGATGGAGCTCGCACCGAGGAATGAGGGACTGTCATGACGACGACCATCGCCATGCGCCGAGTTGTAGCCGTGTACGTGGCCTTGGGCGGTCTTGCCGTCACCGCCGCTCTGGTCATCGGGCTGGCAGCCCGGGCGTCGGCGACGCCCGGCGACACGCACAAGGCCTGGGTCTGCACCTACGTCCAGAAGCCCGGTGGTGGTGACGAGCTCGTCAAGACCGGTAAGAACCCGAACGACGTCGACTGGGCGGCCCTGACCGGGAAGCAGGACCAGCCGCAGGTCGGTGACGAGTTCACGGACAGCCACCTGCGGGTGGTCGTGGTCCAGGTGGGCGGCGATGACCCCGGCGTCGGTGCCTGCCCGGCCGGTGCCACGCCGACCACGAGCGACTCGACCGGCTCGCCGCAGCCCACCACAGAGTCACCCACGGAGTCACCCACGGAGTCACCCACGGAGTCACCCACGCTGGGCCCGACAGACTCACCCACGGCGCCGCGGACCTCGGCCACGGCACCTGCGACAGTGCCGGCAGGCGCGAGCGACCCCGCCCCACCGGTGCCCGCCACGACTGGGGAGCCCACGACACGACCGCAGACCACGACGACCCCGACGCGAAGGACTGGGCCCTCGGCCAGGCCGTCGGCGAGCCGGGGGCGGGGCCTGCCCGCCCACCGTCACGACCGGACCCGGGTCGACCGCGCGGACGCCACGCCCCCGCGCGCGGTCAGGTCCACCTCGCCGGCCATCCCGACCACCACGGCGCCGACCACAGCACCGATCACGACGCCCACCACGACGGCAGCGGCCGAGAGCAGGCCGGCGACCTCTCCGACCACCACGATCGCGGGTGCGGTGCCGAGAGGAGGCTCCGGCGCTCCGATGCCGCCCACCGGCGACCTGCAGAACGTCAGTGCGGGAAGCAGGATCCCGGCCGGCGGGCTCGTCGTGTCCGGGCTGCTCCTGGCTGCGGCAGGCGGCCTCGGAGCGCTGACGCCGCGCCACACGCCGGAGCCGCGACGCCCGCGCCCCGGGTCCAGCCGGCGCGCGGACCTGCTGTCCGTGCAGCGAAGCCGTCACCATCGCCGGCGGGAGCTCGAGATCGGCTTCCGTCGGGCGCTCGGGCTGACCGCTCTGGGCACCGTCGTCCCCGGGGCGGGACTGCTCCAGTCGCGCAGCCGCCGGGTGCGCTGGACGATGGCCGGGCTGGTGGGGCTCGGCCTCGCCACGGGCGCGTACTCGCTGCTCAACGGCGGCGTGGCGAGCGCCGCGTCGGATGGTGCGGTCCGGTCGACCGTGCTCCTTGCGCTAGCGGTCGTCTTCGTCGTCGGGGCGGTCGTCTGGTGCGGCTCCATCGTCCTGACGGCCGTCAAGTCGCGGCCGGCCGACCTGGATCGCACCCGGACCCGCCTGCTGGCCGCGTTCACGACGGGCATGATCTGCCTCGTGGCCCTGTCGGCCTTCAAGGTCGCCGAGTATGCCGCCCTCGCCAACGACCCGGCCACCACCGCACACACACCGGCGCCCACCCAGCTGGGCCAGGACGTCCAGGCAGTCGAGGGCCGCGGCCGTTAGGTCGAGGCCAACCGCCCCGCGGCGTGGGATCCGTTTCGCCGACAGGCACAGTCACCGGGCCGATAACCTCGGACCGTGCCCGTATGCCGCCCAACGGGGTGGACGGCATACGGGCACCTGTGCAGGTGGTCGCCGATGGACGGTCTCCGGCCGTGTCCTGCTGGCGCCGGACGGGTGTGGCTCAGCGGTAGCTGACGTTGACGTCGCCTGAGCCTGTCCTGATCTCGATCTTGTTCGTGCTCGTCGAGCTGAGGGACACGCCGACCTCACGGTCACCGGAGCCCGAGTCCCCGGTCACGGCGTAGATGCCCTGTGGCACCAGCACGGAGACGTCGCCGGAGCCTGCGTCCAAGGTCACGTCGGTCGGCGTCTGCGCGAAGTCGAGGTCCATGCTGCCGCTGCCGGTGCGGCCGAGGACCTGGCCGGACACGAGGTCGCTCGCGGCGATGTCGCCCGAACCGGCCTTGAGGCTGACCGGGCCGGTGCCGCTGCCCTCGACCGAGATATCGCCCGAGCCGGTCTCTGCGGTGATGCTGCCGAGGTCCCCGGCGAGCACGACGTCGCCTGACCCGCTGTTGAGGTTGACGGTGGTCCCGGTCGGCACGTGGACGATGTAGTCGATGGAGCACCACGACATGAAGGCCGAGCAGTTCGAGGCGATCGTGAGCGTCGACCCGGTCACCGACTCATCGGGCGTCGGCTGGGTCGAGCCCGGGCCCCAGCTGAGGTGGCGGCTGACCTCGACCTTGCCGGACGCGGAGTCGGCACGGATCTCGACGTCGCCGGAGGAGCCCTCGAACGTGATGTTGCTGATGCTCTGCGTGTAGGACTGGCTCTGGTCGGCCGAGCGCCACAGTCCGCCGGTCAGCGCGTTCCAGGAGCTGAAGCTCGCAGCGGCGGCAAGCAGCAGCGTCGCCCCGAGCCCGGCGATGAGCCAGGACTTCGTCGGTGGGCTGCTCATGGGCGCACTCGGCGTCGGTCGCGCCGGTGCGGGGTCCGTGGCGCGCTGGGCGGGGTCGGCGGTGGCCGTCAGGGTCGGCCGCAGCCAGGACGCACCGAAGGGCTCGTTACCGGGGAGGTCGTCGCCGTGGATGCGGTCGTCGGGGACCGGCGGCGCCGGTGGCAGGACCGGGCGACCCGGGTTGGCGCCCGCCGGAGTGCCAGGGGAGCCCGGCGTGCTCGACGGCTCGGTCGTGGGATCAAACTCGTTGGCGTTCATGGTCGTTCGCTCACGCTTCCTACTCGGCGAGGTACTGGAGGACGGCGAGGACTCGCCGGTGGTCGCTCGAGGTCGTCGGCATCTCGAGCTTGGTGAAGATCGCGTTGACGTGCTTGGCCACGGCGCTCTCGGTGACGTGCAGGGCGCGGGCGATGCCTGTGTTGGAGCGGCCCTCGGCCATCAGCTCGAGCGTCTCGCGCTCACGCTCGGTCAGCCGGTGCAGTGGGCTCTTGTCACGGCGGACGAGGAGCTGCGCCACCACCTCGGGGTCCAGCGCGGTCCCCCCGTCGGCGACCCGGCGGAGCATCTCGACGAACTCGTCCACGTCCGCAACCCGGTCCTTGAGCAGGTACCCGACGGAAGAGGTCGTCCCCGCGAGGAGGTCTGCGGCATAACGCTCTTCGACGTACTGGCTGAGGATCAGCAGCGCGACCTCGGGCCACTGCGCGCGGATGACGAGCGCGGCGCGCAGGCCCTCGTCCGTGTGGGTGGGCGGCATACGGACGTCGAGGAGCGCGAGGTCAGGCTGGTGCCGGGAGACCGAATCCAGGGCGGACTCTGCGTCGCCGACAGCGTCGACGACCTGGATCCCGTGGGCACCCAGCATGCGAATCAGACCGTCCCTCAGCAGGATCGAGTCTTCGGCGATCACGACGCGCATGGCATCTCCGCCCGGAGCACGGTGGGACCTCCAGCGGGGCTGTTGACGTCCAGGGTGCCGTCGACGGCCGCGACGCGGTGAGCGAGGCCGGTCAGGCCGGAGCCGGCGCCCTGGCTCGCACCACCGTGCCCGTTGTCGGTCACCTCGACGACGAGGCGCCGCCCGTCGGAGGTCACGCGCACGGCCGCGGCGGTGGCGCCGGAGTGCTTGGCGATGTTCGTCAGGGCCTCGGACACCACGAAGTAGGCGACGGCCTCGAGGGTGCGTGGTGGGCGCTCCGCGAGCACGACGTGCAGGCTCGTCGGGACCGGCGAGCGGGCGACGATGCCTGAGAGTGCCGCGTCGAGGCCGCGCTCGTCGAGGACCGCGGGGTGCAGCCCGCGGACGAACGACCGCAGCTCGGCCAGCGCCTGCTTGGCCTCGTCGTGCGCCTCCTCGATGGCCCTGCGCGCCTCGGGCGACGCGTCGGGGCGCAGCGCGGACCGCGCCATCCCGAGGTTGAGTGCGAGGGACGTCAGGCGCTGCTGGGCACCGTCGTGCAGGTCACGCTCGATGCGGCGCCGCTCGGCGTCCGCCGCATCGATGACGCCGGCGCGGGTCTGCTCCAGGGCGGTGACCCGCGGAGTCAGCTGCTCTCCGCGTGTCTCGCCCAGCATCGGCTTGGCGATGGCCAGATCGAGGGCCGCGAGCCCGCGGGCGAACCAGGGAGCCAGCCAGAGCAGCAGCACGCCGATCACGGTCCCGCCCCAGATGTGGCCGACACCTTGCAGGACGCCACCGGGCACGGTTGCTGCGTCGGGGCCCACGGTCCGCCACAGGGGCGACGTCGCCAGGGCGAAGCCGCCTCCCCAGCTGAACGCGATGACAGCGGCCGAGGCGGCCAGCAGGGTCGGCGCGATGATGGCGTTGTACGTGAGCTGGCGCCAGAACGCGGCTTGGCCGAGCCGGGACAGCTGGCCCCGCCACCCCTCGACCGCCGAGGGCGCTGGCGCGTCGATGACGACCCCGAGCAGGTTCGCGGCGCGGGCCCGGTGCCAGCGCGTGAGACCTTCGGACAGCAGCATGGCCAGCCCGACGAAGACGAAGCCGACGACCAGGATGAGCATCCCGATCCCCATGCCGATGAAGGTCCAGATGAGGGGTGCGGCAAGCGACGCGACGAGCCCGCCGAGGACGACGTATGCCGTGTGGCGCGGTGCCAGCCTTCGCTCGGCGAAGCGGGCCGCCCGGCTCGCGTGCGCCCCGCCGATGGCGGGTGCGCTCGTTACGGCCGCAGTGGCGCCCGAGGCGCTCGGTGTCGATGGGGTGGGACTCGCGGTGGTCACGCATTCACGGTAGGCGGGCGCCGGTCACCGAGGCCATCACCTTTGTGCCCGAACGAGGGTGGAGAAAACTACAGGTGCGCTTCGGTCTGAGTCCCGGCGGCCACTCGACGGCCGACTGGTCAAGCTCGTGCGCCATACGCGCCGCGCTCGACGAGCCTCGACGAGTCCCGACCGGTGAGGGACGTTTGCCTCGTAGTATCGAAGGACCATCAGCGCAGTGCCTCTCAGCCGCCAGGAGGCTCACATGTCGTACCAGCCCGGCTCCGACCCGATCCGCCGCCCGGACCAGTACGCACGCACCTCGCCACGCATGGTGATCGACGTCCCGCGCCTGTGGTCCGGTGGCGCCGCGACCGCGGTCGTGGCGGCGCTCGTGGCCTGGATCGGCGTCCTCATCGGGCAGAACATCCTCAACCGGAACCTCGGCGGCGCGGCCGTGATCCTGTCGCCCTTCCAGTCGCTGACTGCGAACTACGCCCTCACGGCGGCACTCCTGGCCCTGGCCGCAACCGGGCTGGCCCACCTGCTGTCACTGTCGACGCCCCGGCCGACCGTGTTCTTCGGCTGGATCGTCGGCCTCTTCACGGTGGCCGGGTTCGTCATCCCGTTCACCCGTTCAGGTTCGATGTCCGACAAGGCCACGGTCGCGATCATCAACCTCGTGCTCGGGATCTGCGTCGGCTCTCTGCTGTCAGCCGTCATCGCCCGCACCGTGGTCGACCAGGGGACCCTCGACCGCTGAGCCTGCTTGACAGGGCGCCGCTGCGCTCCCACCGCGCGTCCCCGATCTCCCTGCGTGTCAAGCGAATTAGGCACCACGCCGGCGGCAGAGCACGCCGTCCGTTTTGCCCCTGAAGACAGTGCTTCGTCCTAGGTAGTTCGACTCAACTCCGGCCACTGTGAGTATCTCCGGGACCGCGGGCGCTTCTGACGTGCCATAGACCCACGTCAAGGAGAGAACGAACATGTCGCAGCTCGTCATCGACCGCCCCGCTCGCATCACCCGGTCCGGCTCGGTCACCTCGGCCCGCTCGCTCGTCGACGGCGCCGTCCGCAGGCTCCACGTCTTCCTCAACACCTACAGCATCCACGCACTGCGGATCAGCCTCGGCCTGGTCTTCCTCGGCTTCGGCGTCCTGAAGTTCTTCCCTGGCTACAGCCCGGCTGAGCAGATCGCCTCGGCCACCCTCGACCGGCTGACCTTCGGACTCGTCTCCGGCCACAACGCCGTGCTGCTCACCGCGGTGACCGAGACCGTGATCGGCCTGATCCTGCTGACCGGCAAGTTCCTGCGCTTCGGCATCGTCATGCTCGGCGCTGCGCTCATCGGGATCATGTCGCCGCTTGCCCTCTTCACTGCCGATCTCTTCCCGCACGGTCCGACGCTCATGGGCCAGTACGTGCTCAAGGACATCGTCATCGCGGCCTCGGCCCTGGTCGTCGGCGCCTACGCCCTCGGCTCGGACCTCAAGTCCCGCGACGACGCCTGACACGGGCCGAGACGTCAGAGACAAGGAGCTCCATGTCCGTCCAGACCCACCCCGTCATCTGGCAGACCGCTGACTTCGCCTCACAGCCGCTCGTCGAGGAGAGCCCGTGGGACCACACCATGAGGCCGCGTCCCCTCTCTCGCAAGGCGACTCACCGCTTCCCCGCCGCGACGTACCTGCACCGGACCGCCGCCCGTGAGGAGCGCGCGTACGCCAAGGGCGCGCTGGATGCGACCGGACGGTCCACGGGCCGCCGGGTCGGCGGACTCTTCGTCGTCGTCATCGGCGCCTTCGCCGGACTGCTCATCCTGGTCGCGACCGGACGCACGACCACCCCGATCCAGGTCATGACGATGTGGGCCCTCGGCGCTGCCATGACTGTGGCCGTAGTCCGCCTCGTGGTCCTCCTTCGCCGGCACGAGCACGAGAGCGAGCGCCTCGCTGACCGCGTCCGCGCCTACGAGTCGAGGCTGCTCGAGCTCCGCGCCCAGCGGCGCCTGGCCTGACCCGAGCCCTCGGCCCGGCGGCATACGAAACGTGACGTATGCCGCCGGGCCGAGTCGTGTCTCTGCCCCGCCACCGGGCCGGTCTGGGGTTGTATGGCGTCATGAGCGAAGACATCACGGTCCGGACCGACGCGGGCGACATGCCGGCCCACCTCTGGCTGCCGCCGAGCGGCACCGGGCCGGGCATCGTCCTGGTGCAGGAGATCTTCGGGGTCAGCGCCTACGTCCAGCGACGTGCCGCGCAGCTCGCCGAGATCGGCTATGTCGTCGTCGCCCCGGAGCTCTTCTGGCGCCTGGGCGTCACCGCACCGGTCGAGGGCGAGGATGCCCTCCAGCGGGGCATGGGCCTCGTCCAGCGCCTCGACTGGCAGGCGGCCGTCCTCGACGCCACGGCGACGGTCATCTCGCTGCGTGACCGCGCGGAGGTCGTCGGCGGCGTCGGCCTTGTCGGCTTCTGCTTCGGAGGCGGGGTGGGCTACAACGTCGCGGCGCACCTCGAGGCCGAGGAGGCCGGCCCGATCGACGCTCTGGTGTCGTACTACGGGTCGGCGCTGCCCGGCCTGCACGACCTGATGACCGTCACGGCCCCGAGCCTGCACCACTTCGGGCTCGACGACTCCTTCATCGACACCGCGACCGTCCGCAGGATCGAAGCCTCCCTGGAGACCCAGCCCGAGACGACCGTCGTGACCTACCCCGGCGCGGACCACGCCTTCGACAACGACGACATGCCGTGGCACCACCCGGAGGCCTCGAGACTCGCCTGGGACCGGACGGTCGACTTCCTCCGCGAGCGCCTCCCGCTCTAGGCCCCGCTTGGCTTGGGCAGCGGCATGTGACGGCAGGGCCACTCGACGGGTGCGTGTGGGTTCTGTCCACTCGAGTGGCCGCTGCGCCCCGCGCTACCTAGAGCAGGGCGGCCAGCTCGGCGTTCGCCCGGGCGTGCACGGACTCGTAGGCCTCCCGCGCCGTCCGCGCGCTCCGGGCCGCGGCAGCCAGCCCCTGACAGTCGAGCTGGGTGTGCAGCGAGAGCGCGAGCCGCACGACCGGCACCTTGGTCGGTGCCATGGAGAGGCTGGAGGCACCGAGCCCGACGAGCACGAGAGCCAGCAGCGGGTCACCGGCGGACTCGCCGCACACCCCGATCGGGCGAGCGACCCGGCGGGCGCCCTCGCACGCCGCCGCCACGACGTCGAGCACCGCGGGCTGCCACGGGTCGAGCAGGTCGGACAGCTCGCCCTGCATCCGGTCTGCGGCCATGGTGTACTGCGCAAGGTCGTTCGTGCCGAGGCTGCCGAAGTCGACCTCCCCCAGCACGTCCGCCGCGCGCAGGGCAGCGCCCGGCACCTCGATCATGACGCCCGCCTTGGCCAGGCCGTTCTCGCGGACCCGCCGGGCGAACCAGGCCGCCTCCTCGACCGTCGCGACCATCGGCGCCATGACCCGCACGTCGGCACCGGTCTCGCGCGCGGCGACGGCGAGCGCCTCGAGCTGGGCGTCGAGCAGGTCTGGGCGCTCGGCCGAGAGACGGAGGCCACGACGCCCGAGGGCGGGGTTCTCCTCCGGGCCGAGGTCGGCGAACGCCAGCGGCTTGTCCGCGCCGGCGTCGAGCGTGCGGACGACGACGCGGCGCTCCCCGAACGGCGCGAGCACCTTGCGGTAGATGTCAGCCTGCTCCTCGACCGTGGGCGCCCGGTCCGCCGACAGGAACACGAACTCGGTGCGGAACAGGCCCACGCCCTCGAGGTCCAGCGCCCCCGCCGCGACCGCGTCGTCGACCCCGCCGATGTTCGCCAGCAGGGCGACCTGAAGGCCGTCCTTCGTCGCGCCCGGGCCCGACAGCTGCGCCAAGGCGGCTGCGCGGCGCTCGCGCCGCACCCGCTGCTCCTCGACCAGGCTCGGGTCGGGGTTGATCGCGACCTCACCGGTGTCGCCGTCCAGAGCGACCGGTGTCCCAGCGGGTATGCCGGTCGCCCCGGACAGCTGGACGACGGCCGGGATGCCCATCTGTGCGGCGAGGATCGCGGTGTGGCTCGTGCGCCCGCCGGCCCGGGTGATGATGCCGACGACGAGCGCGCGGTCGAGCGTGGCGGTCTCGGCGGGCGCGAGGTCCTCGGCGACGATGACACTCGGTTCGCTGAAGTCGGGCACCCCCGGCGCGGGGACGCCGAGCACGGCGGCCACCGCACGCGACCCCACGTCGCGCAGGTCGGTCACCCGCTCGGCGAAGTACCCTCCGAGCGCTTCGAACTGGACGGCATACTCCTCGACGGCGTTGGCGATCGACGTGGCCGGGCCGTGGCCCCGGCTCAGCTGCTTGTCGGCCGCCTTGGCCAGCCCCTTGTCGCGCGCGATGAGCGCGGTCGCCTTGAGGATCTGCTGCGCCGTCTCGTCGGCAGCGGCAGCGCGTGCCTCGAGAGACACCGCGACCGACTCGAAGGCAGCCTTGACGTCGGCGAGGGCGGCATCGTGGTCTGCTGCCGCCGGCTCGTCGGCCGGGGGCCGGACCGGTGGCGCGACCTGCACCACCGGCCCGTATGCCGTGCCCGGGCTGACACCGATACCGTGCAGCGTCTGCCGCGTCTGCAACGTCTGCCGCGTCTGCCCGTCCGCCTGGCCGGAGGTCCCGGCCGTGGCCTGCGCCCCTCCGTCGGCGCCGGTGCCGCCTACGGTGCCCGCCATGGTCGGCCCCCTACTCGGCGTCGAGGTCTCGGGAGAGGAGCTCGACGAGCGAGTCGAGCGCGGCGTCGGCGCCGTCGCCGTCCGCGGAGAGGACCACCTCTTCGCCGTGCTTGGCGCCGAGGGCCATGACCCCCAGGATGCTCGTCGCGTCGACCGGGTCCTCACCCGGACGGCTGATCTCGACGTCGAGGCCGGAGTTGGTGGCGGCTTCGACGAAGAGCGCTGCAGGGCGCGCGTGCAGCCCGACGGAGGAGGCGATGGTGACGGTGCGAGTCGGCATGTTTGGGTCTCCTTCGAGGTGTGTGGTGGTCAGGTCTCAGACGGTAGCCGCCGCTTCGACCTCAGCGAGGTTGTGCTCGCGAGACTTCAGCGCGACGACGATCGTTGCCATGACGACGACGCCGATCGCGAGAGCGAGCAGGAAGAGCAGGAAGTTGCCGATGAGCGGCAGCACCCAGATGCCGCCGTGCGGCGCCCGCAGGGTCGTGCCGAACACCATGGCCAGGGCACCGGCCACCGCGGAGCCGACGACGGACGAGGCGATGACGCGCACCGGGTCGACTGCGGCGAACGGGATCGCGCCCTCGGAGATGAACGATGCGCCGAGCAGCCAGGCGGCCTTGCCGTTCTCGCGTTCGGGCTCGGAGAACAGGTGCGGCCGGACGGCCGTCGACAGCGCCATCGCGAGGGGCGCCACCATGCCGGCGCACATCACGGCTGCCATGATCTTCAGCTGCGGCGCGTCCGTCGAGGCTCCGGCGGCGGCGAGACCGGTCGTGGCGAACGCGTAGGCGACCTTGTTCACCGGGCCACCGAGGTCGAAGCCCATCATCGCGCCGAGGATCGCGCCGAGCACGAGGGCGCTGGTCCCGGACATCCCGTTGAGCCAGTCGTTGAGCGCGGTCGTGAGGTTCGCGATCGGCCGGCCCAGTACGACGATGAACAGGCCGAGGGTGATGAACGCCGACAGCAGCGGGATGACGACGACCGGCATGACGCCGCGGACCCCCTTGGCGACGTTCCAGCCGGCGATCCATCGGGCGACGAAGCCGCCGAGGAGTCCGGTCACGATGCCACCGAGGAAGCCGGCGCCCATCGTGGCGGCGACCGACCCGCCGACGATCCCCGGGACCAGGCCCGGTCGGTCGGCGATGGCGAAGGCGATGAAGCCCGACAGGATCGGCACGAGGAAGCCGAACGACGCACCGCCGATCACGAACAGCAGGGCCGCCCAGGAGGTCAGGCTGGCGGCGCTGAAGTTCTGGGCGATGTTGTACTGGTCGGCGCTGGTGAGGTTGTACTTCGTGATCTCGATCGGGCCCTGCTCGCCGAGAGCGACCTGGGAGAGCATGAACGACAGGGCGATGAGGATGCCGCCCGCCGCGACGAACGGGATCATGTAGGACACACCGGTCATGAGCCACTGGCGGATGCGGGTGCCGAGTCCGGCGGTCTCGTCGACCTTCGTGACGAGCCCGCCTGAACCAGGCGCTCCGGCGGCCGCCGCCCGGGCGGCCTCGGCCTTGGCCGGGTCGGCCTCCCACTCCGCGACGAGCTCTTCGGCCTGGGCGACGAGCTGAGCCCCGTCCGAGATGCCACGCTTCACGCCAACGTCGATGGTGGGCTTGCCGGCGAAGCGCCCGGCGTCCTTGACGGGCAGGTCGTGGGCGAAGATGACCGCGTCTGCCGCCGCGATCTCGGCGGCGCTGAGCGGCTTCGACCCGGCCGAGCCCTGGGTCTCGACCTTCATCGTGTGTCCGGCCGCCTTGGCTGCGTTCTCCAGGCCTTCGGCCGCCATGTAGGTGTGCGCGATGCCGGTGGGGCACGACGTGACCCCGACCAGAGTGAGCGAGCGCTTGGGCGCGGTCGCGGTCGCCGTGGCGCCGCCGGCCGCTCCGGTCCGGTCAGCGGCCGCACCGGCCGCGGCCGCTGCAGTGACCCCGCCGCCCGTCGCGGCAGGCGCCGCGGCTGCGGCCGCCGGCTGGTCGAGCTCGACCTCCGCGCTGACGATCCGCACCACCTCGGCCTCGGTCGTAGCCGACGCGAGCGCGTCCTTGAAGTCCTTCTTCATCAGGGCACGCGCGAGCTTCGGCAGCATCTGCATGTGGGCCTCGCCGCCGCCCTCGGGTGCCGCGATGAGGAAGATGAGCGTGGCGGGGCCGTCCTTGGCGCCCCAGTCGATGCCGTCGGTGGAGCGTCCGAAGACGAGCGACGGCTCGGTGATAGCCGTGCTGCGCGCGTGCGGGATGCCGATGCCGCCGGGCAGACCGGTGGCCATGGTCTCCTCGCGCTTGCGGACGTCGTCGAGGAAGGTGGACAGGTCGGTGCAGCGCCCGGACGCGACGAGCCGCTCACCGAGCGCTCGGGTCGCCTCGTGGCGGTCGGCACCGGTGAGGTCGAGGACGACCTGCTGTTCGGTGATGAGGGACATGGGTTTCCTTTCCGGCTCAGTGAGACAGAACCCGGCTGAAGTCGGGGCTGCGGTGGAGGTCCACGGGTATGCCGACGAGATCCCCAGGTGAGGGGACCCGGCTTCCCGGGAGGGTGACGGCTGCCGCGCCCCAGGCGACACCGCTCATGAGGGCGTCGGCGGCACTCAGGCCGCTCGACAGGCCGTGGAGCAGACCGGCGAGCATGCAGTCGCCGGCGCCCACGGTGGACAGGGGGTTGCTGATCGTCGCCGTGGCGTGGACGACCTCTTCCGGGGTGACGAGCAGCGCGCCGTCGCGACCCAGGCTCACTGCGACGGTGTCGATGCCGTCGCGGACCAGGTCGCGCGCGGCGGCGCGGACGTCGCCGAGCGTCGGGAGCGCGTGGCCCACGGCCTCCGCGAGCTCCTCGTGGTTGGGCTTGATGAGCGACGGCTTGGCCGCGAGGGCGGTCGCCATCGGCGCACCCGACGAGTCGATCGCCACGTGTCCGCCACGCTCGCGCACGAGGCCGACGAGGACGGCATACAGGTCGGTGGGGGTGCCGGGAGGGAGGCTGCCGCAGCCGACGACCCAGTCGGCGCCCTCGGCGAGCTCGAGCGTCACTCCGAGCAGGGCGTCGACCTCGTCTGCGGTCAGGGTGGGACCCGGCTCGTTGAGCTTGGTGGTGGTGCCGTCGGGCTCGAGCACGGTGATGTTCATCCGGACCGTCCCCGAGACGGGAACGCTGCGGCGGGCCACGCCCGCAGCGTCGAGGAGCTCCTCGAGCAGGTGCCCCTCCGGGCCGCCGACGGGAAGCACCGCGACCGTCTCCCCGGACTGGGCGGCGATCGCGCGGGAGACGTTGACTCCTTTGCCGCCCGGGTCGATCCGGCTGTCGGTGGCGCGATGGACCTCGCCACGGCGAAGTGCGTCGATGACGACGGCGCGGTCGACGCTCGGGTTGGGGGTCAGCGTGACGATCATGCCGTCACCACCCGCAGGCCCGAGGCCCGGAATCCGGTGACGAGCTCGT
The DNA here is from genome assembly GCF_053603855.1 of Monashia sp. NPDC004114. NCBI lineage: Bacteria > Bacillati > Actinomycetota > Actinomycetes > Micrococcales > Intrasporangiaceae > Intrasporangium > Monashia sp. NPDC004114. The sequence continues at coordinate 104,651 of NZ_JBSGGK010000018.1, forward strand.
CGTCGAGGTCGCTGTCGGTGATGAGGACGTCGACGTCGTCGAGGCCGGCGAACCGGTGCAGGTGGTCGTCACCGGCCTTGCTCGAGTCGGTGAGCACGACGCACGAGCGACCGGCTTTGACCATGGCCCGCTTGACGACCGCCTCGGCCTGGTCGGGGGTGGTCAGTCCGCGCTGGACGGAGATGCCGTTGGTCCCCACGAAGGCGACGTCGACGGCGACGTCGGCCAGGGCGCTGGTGGTCCAGTCGCCGACGGCTGCTCCGGTCGTGCTGCGGACCCGTCCGCCGAGCAGGTAGAGGCTGACGCCTCGGTGGGACGAGAGGGTGGTCGCGACGGCGATGCTGTTCGTCAGGACGGTCAGCTCGGTCTCTGCCGGCAGGAGCTCGGCCACGACCTGGGTGGTGGACCCGGAGTCGAGCAGGATGCTGCCGCCCGCGGGAATCTCGTCGAGGGCCCGCGCTGCGATCCGCCGCTTCACGTCGGCCAGGCGCCCGAACCGGGTCGCGAGACTCGGCTCGACCTCGAGCCGCTCGACCGGGATGGCGCCCCCGTGGACCCTGCGCAGCGACCCCCGCCGCTCCAGGGCCGACAGGTCGCGACGGACAGTCTCGGCAGCAACGCCGAGGGAGTCGGCGAGTGCGCTCACCTCGACTCGGCCGGCGCGGCGCGCCTCGACCATGATCCGTTGCTGCCGCTCCGCTGCGTACACGGGGACCCCTTCGTCCGGTGTTGGTGGTGCTTGCCCACCATGAAACCACTCAGTCAGGCAGATGTAAATAGATACGGGCGCCCGTTTCTGTGGTTTCGCAGTGACGGCTGCGTGCCGAAGCCGCCTTTCCAGCGTGAAGCCACCCGCGCACGGGTGGCTTCACGCGAAAAGGGTGGTTCGGTCGATGCCGTCGCGAGCTGCCGACATGGCTACGCGGTCAGGTGGGGGGCCCGGTATGCCGGCGCGCCCACAGGTGCCCCGGCTCGCGCAGTGCCACGACCCACGGCGGCACCGTCGTGCCGTCGAGCTCGTCGACGACGGGGTCGTAGCGGGTGGGCTCGTCCGGGACCTCGTGCTTGATGTGCAGCAGCCCGATCGGGGACCACGGAGAGCCGCCCACCGAGATGCTCAGCTCGTACTCCCTCGGAGGCTCACCCTCGGTCATCGGGGCAACCATGAGCACCACGCTGCAGCCGGCCGCCGCGCGGGTCGGCAGCATCGTGGTGAGTGGACCGGTCGACGGTCGCCGGGTCGGCCGGGGAACGTGCCGCGAGACCCGCCCGGCGCCGGTCGTCGTGAACCACAGGTCGGCAGGCCCGCCGGAGCAGCCCGCCTCCGGGATACGCACGGCCACTCCGCCGATGTCCCACCAGCCCGCAGGCGTGGAAAGGGCCCGCGAGAACCGCACGGTGCAACGGTGGACGCCGCGGTCCTCGACGAGCGGGATCGCCAGCTCCGGCATCGGAGCGTCGATGCGCACCGCCCCGAGGTAGGTCCGTCCCCAGGCATGCAGCGTCTTGCGCTGCCCGCCCGTGGCGGCACCGAGGGCCGTGGCCAGCACTCCCCCGCCCATCCGCGTGCCGAGGTCCATGGTCACCTCACAAGTCTCCCGCGACAGTCAAGAGATACCCGGTCGGTCATGTTCGTCGTCACACCTGCGAATGGTGTGAGACTCGACTCATGAAAAGATCACCGGTCCTCATCGTGGTGGGACTGCTGCTCGTGGCTATGGGACTCGTCTGGATGTTGCAAGGTCTCGGGGTCATCGGTGGCAGCGCCATGTCAGGGCACACCCTGTGGGCGGTTGTCGGGCCGATCGTCGCGCTCGCCGGGCTCGCGCTGGTGTTTCGCGGCACCCGGCGCAAAGCCTGAGCCGACGCCGCGACTCCGGCGTAGAGACCGCCGCCGCCGACCGCGACAATCACCGTGTCGATGGACGGCTCGTCCTCGAAGATCTCCTCGCAAAGGGTGCCGGCCCCAGCCGCGACCTCGAACTGGTCGTAGGCGTGGGCGAAGGCCGCGCCGCTCTCGTTTCCGAACTCGACAGCGGCTTGGTAGGCCTCGGCATACTCGGTGCCCGCCCGTCTCACGTCAGCGCCATAGCTGCTGATGAGCTCGACCTTGACCTCTGGCGCTATCTCCGGCACGAGGACGGTGGCCCGGACGCCGAGCTCGCGCGCGACAAATGCGTGCGCCAGCCCGGCGTTCCCGCCTGACGCGACGACGATGCCAACGTCGCCGATCTCGCTGGTTTCGAGCGCTGCGAGCTGGCGGTTGAAGGCGCCCCGAGTTTTGAACACGCCACAGTGCTGGAGAAACTCGCCCTTGAGCCAGACTGAGTCCCGGCCAGCAGGCGGCATCAAGGGAGTCCGTCTCACGCGTCCCGCGATCCGGCCGGCGGCGGCCCGTACATCGTCCCTGGTGACCCTCACGCGCCCAAGTATCGCGGTCCAGCATGATGCGACCCATCTCGGGAAGCTCAGTCCCACCAGGTCATTCGGCAGGGCGCCGTTCCGCCAGGTCAGCAAGCGCGTGGGTCGCCGGGGAGCCTGATCTGGCGGACTGCGCCGGGTCCGGGCACGACAGTCCTACTCCGAGCTCCTGACACCTGGCCTCCGCATCTGGCAGGTGCCTGCTCACGGCAGCTGGGATCGCGTTGGAGGTCACAGACAGTAGCGGTCATCCACAACGGTGATCAGAACTTGTCCGAGCTTGCCTTGTTTAGACGCTGTTTGCGTTCGGTTGTCGGTGGTGGCTTCTATCCTGGACTCATGCACACCGGCACCGATACCGAACGCGACTCGCCACCCGTGGCCGCGCCCGCCACCGGTGCCCCAGTGCCACGGCTCGATCACGCCGACCCGTTCAAGCCCGTCAACCGCGTCGAGAACGGTGAGACCGCCGAGACGGCCGAGACTGGTGAGACAGATGGTCTGGTCGGGACACTGGACTCGCTGCTGGCCACGATGCAGGAGACGCTGGGCTACCCGACCTGGTCGCTGCCCGAGGCCCACGTCGGCCAGGCCCTGGGGAAGGCCCAACGGCTCCGGGCCCTGGCTGACACGCTGACCGTGCGGCTGGCCGCCGAGGCCGACTCCCGCGGCCTGGCCACCACGCACGGGCTCTCCCCGGCCGACTGGCTGCGCACCATGGCCCCCGACCTGGAACCGGCCGCCGCGCCCGCGCTGGCCCGGGTCGCCGCCGCGGTCGCCACCACCGACGCCCTCACCGCCGGCAACTTCACCGCCAACGTCCCCGAGACCACCGGCATGGCCGACGGAGTCGACGGGGGCGAGGGAGCCGACGGGGTCACGGATGTCGACGGGGTCGGCGCTGGGATCGGGGCTGGGGGTGGGCCGTTGTGGGCCCGGCTCGCCGCCGGGGTCACCGCCGGGCAGGTCACCACCAACCAGGCCGCGCTCATCCTGCGCTTCCACGACGACCTGGCTCGGGTCGCGGACCCCGAGCACCTTCGCGACATCACCACCGCCATGACCGACGCCTGCGACGTGCTGTCCCTGCGCGAGCTCGGCCGGCTCGCCAACCACGCACGCGCCTCGCTCAAACCACCCGCCGAGCTCGACGCCAACGACACCGCCATGCGGCTCGGGCGCGCCCTGACCCGGATCCGGGCCACCACCGCCTACACCGAGTACCGGCTCCGGCTCGACCCCGAAGGCGCCGCCATCCTCGACGCCGCCATCGACCCCCTCGCCCGACCCCGACCCGACCACCACTGCACCCCCACCAGCAGCAGCCCGACCACCCGCACGACCACCAACACAGCGGGCACAGCCAGCGGGCCCCGCGACACCAGCACACCGGGCGACACCAGCACCCCGGGCGACACCAGCACCCCGGGCGAGGCCGGCCCCGGCGACGACCGGACCGGCGACGGCTTCGCCCGTCTCTTCGGCAGCGGACCCGGCCCTGGCCCTGAGCACGCACCAGCCGCCCACGGGCCCGGCCATGGGCCCGGCCACGGGCCCGGCCAGCGGGACCCGCGCACCCCCGCGACCCGCCGCGCCGACGCCCTGCTCGAGCTGATCGGACGCGCCGTGGCCGCCCCCCACGGCGTCACCCGCACCCCCCGCACCCAGCTGGTC